>JAHAZN010000059.1 GCA_018385335.1 Prevotella sp. | reverse complement strand
GGATACCGTTCCCTTCAACGTAAAATAGCCATTGACAGTATTGGCGTAATTACCATCCGTACAGTTTGAACTATATTTAATAGCTCCAACCAACTTATTGCAGCCCAAGAACATGGAACCATGACTTTGCTTTGTTGAATTTGTTATTATGTTATTTTGTTTGTTTTGTATTCTCTACTCTACTGAACTATGAGTATATGCAAAAACCTCTCGCCAATGTCCTTGCAGACATTAGCGAGAGGCTCTGATAATTATTATTGGTTAATGTGTCAGCAATAACTTTTCCCACCCCCGATACTTGAGACAGGTGGAGGTGGATGCTTCTTTTCAAAAGATTCGCTATGTTATTTGTCATAGAAATTGCCATGCGTGCAAAGATAACACAAAAAAATAAGAGTGTCTATTACACCCAAAACAATTTCTTTCAGATTGCTAATATTTAACAATTTTTCTAAATGTGAGGGTGTGCCATCAGAAGGTCACACCCTCGCGACAATTAGAGTGGGTACTCATCGAAGGCGTAGAGCACCGTAGAGAGGTAGCGCTCACCCGTGTCAGGTAGGAGTGCAACGATGGTCTTGCCGGCATTTTCCGGACGCTGTGCCAACAATGTGGCGGCATAGACGGCTGCTCCGGAAGAGATGCCCACAAGGAGTCCCTCGGTGCGAGCCAGTTCACGACCGGTACGGATAGCGTCATCGTTCTCAACGTCGATAACCTCGTCCACTACCGAGCCGTCGTAGGTGGCTGGAATGAAACCAGCACCGATGCCTTGAATCTTGTGCGGACCCGAGGGACGGCCATTGAGGACTGCCGAGGAGGCTGGCTCGACAGCAACAATCTTCACATTAGGATTGTTTTCCTTCAGTCTCCGGCCTATACCGGAAACCGTACCACCGGTACCTACGCCGGCTACAAAGATGTCAACCTTTCCGTCGGTCTGTTCCCACAATTCTTTGCCCGTGGTATGATAGTGTTTTTCTGGATTGGCGGTATTCTCAAACTGCTGGAGAATGATGGCTCCTGGTGTGGCATCGCGCAGGGCCTCGGCAGCCTTGATGGCTCCCGACATTCCTTCTGCACCGGGGGTGAGCTTCACCTCAGCTCCGTAAGCCTTCACTAAGTTACGGCGTTCCACGCTCATCGTCTCTGGCATGGTCAGAATCAGATGATAGCCTTTCACTGCGGCCACCAAGGCCAAACCGACACCGGTGTTGCCACTTGTTGGCTCAATGATTGTTGCTCCGGGGTGGAGCAACCCACGTTGCTCTGCATCCTCTATCATGGCCAGGGCGATACGGTCTTTCACACTTCCTCCCGGGTTGAAGAACTCCACTTTAGCCACGATGGGAGTGGCGATGTTCTTGGCCGAAGAGTATCTGTTGAGCTCCAACAGCGGAGTCTGTCCGATGAGCTCAGTGAGTTGCTTGGCAATTTTTGTCATGATCATTCTTTTCTTTTAGTTCTACTATTTGGTTCTCTTTGTTCTCTGTTCTTAGATGGCGTCCAAAGCCTCGCGCAAATCGTCGATGATGTCATCAACATGCTCTGTGCCTATGCTCAGGCGGATGGTGGAAGGATAGATGTGCTGCTCCTCCAGCTCCTCGGGCGACAGCTGTGAGTGGGTGGTGGTGGCGGGATGGATGACCAAGCTCTTCACGTCGGCAACGTTAGCCAGAAGTGAGAAGATCTGCAGATGGTCAATGACCTGCCATGCCTCGCGTTCGCCGCCTTTCACCTCGAAGGTGAAGATGCTTCCACCGCCATTGGGGAAGAGCTTCTCATAAAGGGCGTGGTCGGGATGAGAGGGGAGGGAGGGATGGTTGACGCGGGCCACCTTAGGATGATTGGAAAGAAACTCAACCACCTTGAGTGTGTTATAGACATGACGCTCTACTCTGAGGCTCAGCGTCTCTAATCCCTGCAGCAGAATCCAGGCATTGAACGGACTGATGGCTGCTCCGGTATCTCTCAGAATGACGGCACGTATGCGGGTGACGAAGGCCGCTGCTCCTGCTACATCGGCAAAGACGGTACCATGATAGCTGGGGTCTGGTTGGGCAAGCGATGGATACTTGTCGGCATGAGCCTTATAATCGAATTTTCCTGCATCAACGATGACACCTCCGAGCGAGGAACCATGACCGCCGATGAACTTGGTGGCTGAGTGAACCACGACGTCGGCACCGTGCTCAATAGGACGGATAAGGAAGGGTGTGCCGAAGGTGTTATCGACGATAAGGATGGTATCGTGACGATGGGCAATCTCTGCAATGCGGTCGATGTCGGTCACACTGGCATTGGGGTTGCCGAAGGTCTCGATGATGACGGCCTTGGTGTTGGGACGGAAAGCATGGTCAACAGCATCGAAGTCGGCCGGGTCAACGATGGTGGTCTCCACCCCCTGAGTGCTCAGTGTGTGCTCCAGCAGGTTATAGGTGCCACCATAGAGGTTGTTGGCTGCTACCACATGATCGCCATTACGGGCCACATTCTGTAGCGCGTAGGTGATGGCAGCTGCACCCGAAGCTACTGCCAGAGCTGCCACACCGCCCTCAAGAGCAGCCACGCGCTCTTCAAAGACACCCTGCGTGGAGTTGGTCAGTCGTCCGTAGATGTTTCCGGCATCACGCAGACCGAAACGGTCGGCGGCATGTTGAGAGTTGCGGAACACGTAAGAGGTGGTCTGATAGATGGGCACAGCACGGCTGTCGGTAGTGGGGTCGGCCTGCTCTTGACCTACATGGAGTTGGAGGGTCTCAAAGTGAAGTTTCTTGTTGCTCATAATCTTGTCCTTTCTTTTATTTAGTTAATATTAGTTCTTTGCTATCGTCTGTTGATGAGCGAAAAGTTGTTTCTTATCACGATGCAAAGGTAGTTTGTTTTTTCATGGTATAAAATAGCACACTAAGGGTATTTGTCCTACCATAATCGTGGTATATTGCCGTTTTTCTCATGAATCACCATCTTTTCTGTGACTGTTGGCCCACTGTTCAGCCTCCGCACGTGCAGGTTTACCCGTGGCTGTGAGTAGGAGATGGTTGATGCTGAGGATGCGGCGTGGACGAGCATAAAGGGGGAGCACTTCTTCGAAAATAGAGTTGAGGCGATGGTTGAGTTCTGAGGTGAGTGGAGCCTCGATGAGCATGGTGACCACCTCACCATATTTGTCGTCTCGCGTGCGCGTTATAATATAAGGAGTGTTGAGGTGAGGTTGTAACAGGCGTTCCACCTCTTCTATCTGTATTTTGATGCCACCCGAACAGATGATGTTGTCTTTTCTTCCAATGATGCGGAAGTGCCTGCCATCTGGGGCCATCACTGCCATGTCGTTGGTGGTAAGTGGCTGACTGCATACCAATGGGGCGTCTATCACGAGGCAGCCCTCTTCGTTGATACTCACGTTGACAGAGGGGAGGGGACAATACCATTCGCTCGCCTCCTTGCCGTTCAGCCGGCGCATGGCGATGTGGGAGAGAGTCTCTGTCATACCATAGGTGCTCCATACAGCATGAGGGAAGGTTGATAGTTGTCTTTCTACCTCATCGCTTACTATTCCGCCGCCAATGATGAGCTGTCTGATCTGTTGCAGTCGCTCACGTTCTTCCTCCACCTGCAACGAGTTGTAAACCTGAAGTGGCACCATGGCAGCAAAGGTGGGTATATGCTGTGCTACAGCCATCGGGTGCCCACAGGGAGCGATGGTTTCCAACTCCAGTCCTCCCACAAGGGCTCTCACGGCCATCATCTTACCGGCAATAAACTGCAGGGGCATGCAGAGCAGAGCCGTGTCTCCTTGTTTCAGTCCGAGGAAGCGGCAGGTCATCATTGCCGAGGCCTTCATGCGTTCCTTCTCCACCCACAGCGGTTGGGGCGCACCCGTTGAGCCACTGGTATGCACAAGTACCAGCGGCGATTCGCTGTTCCATTCGTCAAGAAACTCGTTGAGTGTCATCAGATGAGTGTCTGTAGCTATCTTTGTATGGGATAGCTTTAATGCTGAGAAAAAAAATTACTGTCCGTCGCGGTAGAAGTCGAGGGCTTCGATGAGCTGTGCGCGGGTGGCTGTGCTGTTGAGGCAGAGCTCGCCGACATTGCTTACCAAGGTGAAGTTGATGGTATCCCCAGTGTTCTTCTTATCGTGGGTCATCAGTTCGATGAGCTCGGCATAGTCGTCGCATGAGATATCCATCTTGCCGTAGTGAAGATGGATGTAGTTGACCGTGTTGCGGAATATAGATTCAGGAAATCCTTCTTTAATCACACTGAGATAGAGCTCGCAAATCATTCCATAGGCCACAGCATATCCATGGAGGATGGGCTGACGTCTCATGGCAAACGATTCAAAGGCATGGCCGAAAGTATGACCGAAGTTGAGTGCCTTTCTTACATTCTGCTCCAAGGGGTCGATGTTTGTTATCTTGCTCTTGAAACCCACCGATAGGAGAATCATCTTATCCAACTTTTTTAAGTCGGGCTCATGGATGTCGAAGGTGAACAGTTCGCTCAGCATTTCCTCATTACTTATTATTCCATGCTTAATCATCTCCGCATAGCCAGAGCACATGTTCTCTTGGTCGAGTGTCTTGAGAAACTCGGTAGCGATGATGACCTCTTGCGCATTGTTGAAAACACCAATCTCGTTTTTCAGTCCTCCCCAATTGATACCAGTCTTTCCTCCAGTAGAGGCATCCACCATAGCCAGCAGGGTGGTGGGGATGTTGATAAACTGTATTCCACGCTTGAAGGTAGAAGCGGCAAAGCCTCCGAGGTCGGTAACCATACCACCGCCAAGGTTGACCATCATAGAGTGGCGTGTCGCTCCATGCTGTTGCAACTCATCCCACACATGTCCCAAGGAACAGATGTCTTTATGTGTGTCTGTGGGTTGGATAACGATGAGATGAGCATTCTTCAACCTTTCCATGTCGGCTATCAATGGCCAACATTTCTCTTTCGTCGTCTCGTCAACAAGAACGAAGAGACGGTCGTAAGTGTATTTTGCGAGATAGCTGTCGAGCGTCTCTACAATATCTTCCGTACTGATAATCTGCTGCTCCTTTTCCATAAAAATGATTCTGAAGATGATGAGGCCATTACAGGCTCCCATGGGTTATGGAGGCAAAGTTACATATTTATTGTCAAACAACCATAGAAAATGATATTTTCATCTCTGTGAAAGTTTACAAATGTAGAAAATACAATCTTTTTTCTTCTACATCTTAAACTTTTTTCCGCCCTTGTCGTCTCATCATTGTTGACAGTAGCGAAACATTACCAATCACAAGATATGAAACGATTACTATTGATGCTTGTCGTTATGACAGCGATGTGCTCTGCCTTTGCCCAGCGTACCATCAAGGGCAAGGTGGTGGAAAACGAATCAGGTGAGGCTTTGGTCTCTACAACAGTGAAACTGCTCAAGGCGGACAGTACGCTTGCTGCTGGTGTGCTCACTGGCGTGGATGGCAGTTTCAGTGTGAAGGCGCCAGCCGATGGGAAGTATATTCTTAGGATTACCTGTGTGGGATTTAAAAATTACACCAAGAATATCACCATTGACAACGGTAAAGATGTGTCGCTTGGTAACATCTCCCTCAAGGCAGATGCCATCATGCTCGAGGGTGCCACCATCACCAAGCAGGTTGCTAAGGTGACGCTGAAGGAAGACACCTTTGTATATAATGCTGCTGCCTATCGCACACCAGAAGGTTCGGTGGTAGAGGAGTTGGTGAAGCGTTTGCCTGGTGCGCAGGTGAGCGACGACGGTAAGATTACCATCAATGGTAAGGAGGTGAAGAAGATTCTCGTGGATGGCAAGGAGTTTATGACCGGAGATACTAAGACGGCGATGAAGAACCTGCCCACCTCTATCGTAGAACGTGTGAAGGCCTATGACGAGAAGAGCGACCTGGCACGTATGAGCGGTATTGATGACGGCAATGAGCAGACGGTGCTCGACTTCGGTATCAAGAGAGGAATGAACAAAGGATTCTTCACCAATAACGATGTGGCAGTGGGAACAGAAGACCGCTATGCCGCCCGACTGATGGCTGCTAAGATGGACAGCAAGCTGCGACTGATGGCGATGGGTAATGCCAACAACGTCAGCGATAAGGGCTTCCCTGGAGGCGGTGGACGCTTTGGCGGTGGACGAAACGGACTGAACGCATCGAAGATGGTGGGCGTGAATATGAACTATGAGGAGAAGGGAAAACTGAAACTCGACGGTAGTGTGCGCTGGAACCACTCCGATGGTGATGTACGCACCCTCACTTCTACTGAGAACTTTGTCAGTACCACAGGATCGTTCTCTAACAGAATGAGTCAGAGCTATAGCCGCGGTAACAGCTGGAATGCGCAGATGAGGTTGGAGTGGACACCTGACACGATGACCACCATCTCCTTCCGACCCAATTTCAGCTATTCTACTAACGACGGCTTCTCCTATGGTGCTTCACGCACATTCGTTGATGACCCCTATCTCTATGTCACTGACCCTCTCTCTCAAGAGGCTATCGACGTGATGAGAACGAATAATCTCCTTGTCAATGCAAGAAATAACCGCTCGCTGAGTTATTCGGAAAACAAGAACTTTGGAGGTACACTGCAGTTGAATAGAAAACTGAGTTCCACAGGACGAAACATCACCGTGCAGGTGCAGGGTAGCTACAGCGACAACGACTCTCGCAACCTCTCGATGAACGATGTGCGCATCTATAAGAACATCAATAGCAACAGAGAGGACTCTGCCTACCAGACCAACCGTTATAACCTCACTCCGCAGAAGAACTATAACTATAGCGGACGTATCACCTACAGCGAACCCATCATGAAGGCCACCTATCTGCAGTTTAGCTATGAGTTCCAATATAAATATACGAAGAGCGACCGTTCTACCTACGACTTCAGCAATATGGGTGAAGGTTTCTTCGGTGGCGTGGGTCACGATTACCGCAACTGGAATAGCTACCTCTCTCTCCTGCCCAACGACTATGAAAACTATTACGACCGCGAGCTGAGCAAGTTCTCTGAATACAAGAACTATATCCATGATATCCAGCTCATGCTTCGCGTAGTGCGCCAGAGCTACAACCTCAATCTCGGTGTCACCGTCATGCCACAGAAGACACAGTTTGCCTATCGCTATCTCAATACCGACACTGTGGCTAACCGTCATGTGACCAACATCACTCCTACGGTCAACTTCAGATGGAAGATTTCCAAGGTGAGCCAGTTGCGTCTCAACTATCGCGGTTCTACCAGTCAGCCTAGTATGACACAGCTCCTGCCCATCACGGACAATAGCGATCCCCTCAATATCACTCTTGGTAACCCAGGCTTGAAACCCTCGTTCACCAATCGTCTGTGGGCCAACTACAACAACTATATCCAGAAGTATCAGCGCTTCTTCAGTGCCTATATCAACTACTCCACCACGCGCAACTCCATCAGCAACATGGTGACCTATCATCCTGAGACCGGTGGACGTACAACACAGCCTGTCAACATCAACGGCAACTGGAACATTAGCGGTAACATGATGTTCAACACCGCCATTGACACCACGGGCTTCTTCAGCATCAACTCTACCACAGAGGTGAGATATGCCAATCATGTGGGCTACATCACGCTCGACAGGAACTCCTCATCTCAGAAGAACTACACCAAAGACCTCTCCATCTACGAGCGTCTTGGCTTCAGCTTCCGCAACGATTGGTTGGAGGTGGAACCCGGCGGTTCGCTACGTTATAATCATGCTACCAATGAGTTGCAGCCCAATGCCAACCTCGATACATGGGATTTCTCCTACGGTTTCAACACCAACATCCTTCTGCCCTGGAACATGTCTATTGCTACTGACTTGAACATGAACAGCAGACGAGGATATACTGATGAGTCGCTGAATACCAACGAACTGATATGGAATGCGCAGATTAGTCAGAGCTTCCTTCGTAACAATGCGCTCACCTTCTCTCTGCAGTTCTATGATATCCTTCAGAAGCAGTCCAACTTCAGTCGTTCTATCTCGGCCATGCAGCGCACCG
Organism: Prevotella sp.; assembly: GCA_018385335.1. Classification (GTDB taxonomy): domain Bacteria; phylum Bacteroidota; class Bacteroidia; order Bacteroidales; family Bacteroidaceae; genus Prevotella. The sequence goes on along the minus strand of JAHAZN010000059.1, from coordinate 11,528 downwards.
ACACCGAGTATAACGCCATTACGAGCTATGCCATGCTCCATGTCATCTATCGCATGAACCTCTTTGGCACCAAGGAGGCACGCCGCGAGATGCGCAAAGGTCCCGGAATGCCTCCCGGCGATGGTCCCGGTGGCAACCGAGGCAACCGTGGTGGCAACCGAGGCGGATTCGGTGGCGGAGGCTTCGGAGGTGGAGGCTTCGGCGGCGGAAGATTCTAAATACATGATGATATGTAAGCGAAAAAAGGAGTGGACTACAGAGAAAGTCCGCTCCTTTACTTTTTAGTAGCGTTGAGATACCGCAACACCTATTATCCCCAATCGGCCATTAGACTACTATGCGCTAACAAAACTTTGGAATAAATCCGACCATTTCTCGCCATGGCATAGCTCAAGCGAGCTTAGCTCTGCTCATTTGGCTTAACGAAATGGTTCTTTTTGTCATCTGCCTTTCCGTTTTTCGGTTACAATGGAGCCCCATTGCGCCCTCAAAACGTAGAGACATCTGTTCAAAAACAAGAGTTGTTATCATCATAACGCTAATGAACAATTTGGGATTATCCCAAATCAAATGAACCGATTTGCAGTTATTTCACCTTGAAGACCACCTCAGAACGGATGTCCGTCACGTTAGAACCGATATAAGCCTTGAAGATGCCGGGTTCCACTATCCACTGATGTTGCTGCTCGGAGAAGAACTTCAGATCGTCGGCCGTGATGGTGAACGTCACCGTCTTGGTCTCGCCGGGTAGGAGACTGATCTTCTCGAAGTTCCTCAGTTCCTTCGTCGGACGGTCGATGCTACATTCCTCATCGCCGATATAGAGTTGCACCACCTCCTTGCCTTCACGCTTACCTGTGTTAGTCACATCGATGCTCACCTTCACGCTGCCAGCGGCCGACATCTCCGAGATATCAGCAGAGGCTTTGCCATACTTGAATGTGGTGTAGCTCAAACCATAGCCGAAGGGGAAGCTTGGCACCACCTTCTTCGTGTCAAACCATCGGTAGCCCACATAGATACCTTCTTTATAATACACCTGTTTGTTCACTCCGGGATAGCCCTCCTTGCCATATTGGAAACAAGGATAGTCGGCCTGCTCTTTGCCAAATGTCACAGGCAGTCTGCCGCTGGGATTCACCTTTCCTGAGAGGACATCGCAGAGTGAGTGACCCGACATAGAGCCGAGGTACCAGCAGTGAACGAAGGCGCTCACCTTCTCTGCCCATGGCGTAGCAAAAGGATTGCCACCGAAGGTCACCACAACGATGTTCTTCTGCACCTTGGCCAGTTGGGCGATGAGTTCATCCTGTCCGTAAGAGAGATGGTAGTCTTCTCGGTCACCATCTTCACAGTCCTGACGGTGATTCTTATTCATACCACCGATGAAGATAATCAGGTCGGCCTCTTTTGCCTGTTTCAGTGCCTCCTGCTTGAGTGAGTCCTGTTTGGCAGGGTTGAGTTTATCCACCCTTCCATACATTGCTTTACCCGAATAGTAGCCCTGAGTGTAGTGGAGTTTCTCGCCATAGCATGCTTTCAGCACCTCCAAGGGCGAATAGTCGTAACGCGGCTTCAGTTCCGAAGAACCACCGTCTTTGCTCATGTTGCGCACGGCATTCTCGCCCACCACGAGGATACGACCATATCTCTCGGCGTCGATAGGCAGGATGTTCTTTTTGTTTTTGAGCAGCACGATACCCTCTTGTCCCACCTTGCGGCAGAGGTCGTAATGCGCCTGAGAACACATCGTACCAAAGGTCTTTCTCTGTGCCATGGCAGTGCGGAAGATTGTTCGCAGTACGCGTGCCGCCTTCTCGTTGACGGTTGCCATACTTATCTCACCGCGTCTCACCGCCTGTTCATAAGCGTTGCCGAGATGATAATATTCGTAACCCTTGCTTCTATCTACGGTCTTCCCGTTGGTGTCTGTTCCCATCTCGATATCCAACCCGCCGGTAGCAGCCTCCCAGGTATGGTGAGTGCCACCCCAGTCGCTGATGACTGCTCCATCGAAGCCCCATTGTTTCTTGAGGATTCTGTTAAGGAGCGAGTCGTTCTCACAGCACCACACGTTGTTCCATTTGTTATAGGAGCCCATGATGGTCCACAATCCTCCCTGCTGCACTGCTTTCTTGAACGCAGGCAGATAGATTTCGTTTACTGCCCTTTCGCTCACGTTGACGTTGGTGTCCCATCGTCCCTTCTCTTGGTTGTTGAGGAAGAAGTGTTTGAGACAGCAGGCCACGCCGTTGGCTTGAGCACGCTGGATATAAGGTACGACAATCTCACCAGCGAGGTAGGGGTCTTCGCCTGTATATTCAAAGCTTCGTCCGTTGAGGGGCATACGTGCGATGGTGCATCCCGGACCGAGAATAATATTTTTTCCGCGATAGACAAACTCTTCGCTCACCGCATGTCCATACTCCCCAGACAATGTTCTGTTGAAGGTGGCAGCCAGACAGGTGAGTGAGGGGAAGGCCACGCATGAGTCGTTGGTCCAGTTGGCATAGTTCCATGAGTTCCAGTCCACCTCAGCGCGGGCACCATGAGGTCCGTCGGACATGTTGAGTTGTGGAATACCCAGTCGGGGTACGCCAGGCGATGTGAACTTACTCTGTGCATGAGTGATTTGAATCTTCTCATGCAAGGTCATTTGGCTCAGTGCGTCTTTCACACGCTCTTCGATAGGAGCATTGACATCGAGATAGGTCTGTCCCATGACTGGGAGCACAGTAGCCCAGAAGGCATAGAGAAATAGTCGTCTCATAGTGGAATGATAGGTTAGTAGTAACAAAAAAGGAGTAGTCAGTTGTCTTAGGCCAACTCTAGGTCAAAGAGTTGTTGCAGTTTGGCGATAGCTGGGTTGTTTTTCTTCATCTCCTCAAACATCTCCCTTCGGCTCAGAATCTTTGCCTGTTCCTGTTTCTCCTTGGCATAGATATTGAGCGTTATCTCGTTGTTGTTGAGGTCTCTTCTCAGTGTTGCCAATACCTGTCCCTGTATGGTCAGCAGTTGGTCTAACACTAACTGGTTTTCTACAGCCACCACAACATTGGGGAAGTGGCCAATCTCAGGGTGCATGTTCTTCATTCTTGTGGCGATGCCCACAAGATCCTGAGGCATACGGTTGCACATTGACATCCACTGGAAGTCGAGTTCCTGTTGGGTGAACACCTTCCTGTTTTTGTCTGGCTCTTCTCCCTGTGTGTTGGTGGTGAAGTTCTCAGTCACAGCAGAGGTGCTCTGTTCGGTGGCTGTCTTTCTGATGTTGTTCCATGAGTTGGTAATACCGTTAAGCACCAACTTAGGTTTTTTCTTAGCAGCCGTTGTCACCTCCTGGGCTACCTGCGGGGCCCTTTGTTGTGGCTGTGCCTTAGGCTGCTGTCTGTTGAACAGGCTTTTCAGTCGCTTAGGGCGGCGCCCCGCGACGGGTTGGTCATCAGGTTGCGTGATTTGTGCCACCTCGATGAGTGTGAGTTCCACCAGCAGGCGCTTATTGCTGCTCTGACGGTAGTTTACATCACATTGATTCATGTATCTCAGTGCCTGAAAGAGAAATGCCGGTGTGCATCTCTTAGCCTGTTCAGCATAACGCTGTCTCATCGCCTCGCTCACCTCGAGGAGGGGTAGGGTGGCTTCATCGCGAGCCATGAGCACGTTGCGCACATGTTTGGCGAGGCCGCCGATGAGCAGACCGCCATCAAAGCCTTTGTTGATGGCATTGTTGAGGAGCACCATGATGTCGCTCACCTTATTCTCCAGACTCAGGTCGATGATTCTGAAATAGTTGTCGGCATCCATCACGTTGAGGTCTTCGATCACCTTTTTATAAGTGATGTTCCCCTGACAGAAGCTGGCAGCTTGGTCGAACACCGAGAGTGCGTCTCGCATTCCTCCGTCGGCTTTTTCCGCGATGACAGCCAGTGCCTCCTCCTCATAGCTGATACCTTCCTTCTCAGCCACATATTTCAGGTGCTCTACCGTGCCCTTTACCGTCATACGTTCAAAGTCGTAGATCTGACAGCGTGAGAGGATGGTGGGGAGGATCTTATGTTTCTCCGTGGTGGCCAGGATGAAGATGACGTGCGAAGGTGGCTCTTCCAGCGTTTTCAGAAAAGCGTTGAAGGCCTGTGTGGTGAGCATGTGCACCTCGTCGATGATAAACACTTTGTATTTGCCTACCTGTGGTGGGATGCGCGTTTGCTCCATGAGCGTCTTGATGTGCTCCACCGAGTTGTTGCTTGCGGCATCGAGCTCGAAGATATTATACGACCGCTGCTCGTTGAATGCCTTACAGCTCTCGCAGTTGTTGCAGGACTCACCCTCGTTGGTGGGCGACATGCAGTTGATGGCCTTGGCAAAGATACGTGCGCAAGTTGTTTTGCCCACACCTCGCGGACCGCAGAAGAGATAGGCGTGCGCCAGTTTACCACTCTTCACTGCATTCTTCAGTGTGGTGGTGAGCGCATGTTGTCCCACTACGCTGTCGAAGGTGGTTGGGCGATATTTGCGTGCCGAGACGATATATTCTTCCATTGTTGATTAGAAATTGACGCCGAGGTTGAGATAGAAGCAGTTGTTGTGCGATGATTCGAAATCGCTGTGACTGATGTTGGTGAGGCCCCATTCGTAAGCTGCCTCAGCATAAATCAACTGATACTCTATGCCACAGCCGATGCGAAGACCTCCGTCGAAGCGCTGGAAACCGTCGGAAGAGAAAGAAGGAGAGGTTTCCTTATCCTCATGGTTCTTTATCTTCCCTCCTATACCGAGTGCGAAATAGCCGCCACCGAAGGGCTGAACGGTGAGGTCGTCGGCTATCTCAGCCTTATATTTCACGACGATAGGAATCTCGAGGTAGTTGAGGTCGTAGGTAAACTTTTTGTTCACCTTGTTGTTGGAATTGTTACTTCCTGCCACTTGATGATAGTGATATCCCTTTCCACCCTTCTCGATGTAGTAGAGTCCTGATTCGAGATAGACAGGTGATGTATTTGACAGTTGCATACCGATGACGGCACCAAGGCAGAGACCAGCTTTTGAAGAACTACCATCGAGGAGCTCCTCGTCAGAGTTGATCGTAGGGAGAGAGAGACCGAGGCGAAGGCCATAGTAGATACCCCTATCGAAGAACGAACCGAAATTGGTTTGTGCCATAGATGGCATCATCAGCACAAGGCTGAGGATAGTAAATGCAATTTTTTTCATACTTATTCTTATTTGTTATTCCTAATATCTTACTTATTCTTTTTTCCCGTCATGATATCGAGCACCATGCGGTCGGTGTCCTGCATAGCTTCAGCCCCTATGGAAGTGAGGTTGTGTACACTCTTGTCCACATCGTTGTCGATGATTCCTTCAGCGCAGCTTACACATTTTCCTTCCATCGCCAGCAGTGCTGAGAGGATGGCTGTTGACACCCCCGATGATATCTTCAGTGCGCAACTTGGTTTGGCACCGTCGCAAATCATTCCGGTGAGGTTGGCTATCATATTTTTCACTGCCCAGCAGATGCGCTCATAACTTCCTCCCATGAGGTAGGTGATACCGCAGCTGCTCCCTATGCTTGCCACCACACATCCGCAGAGCGCCGACAGTTTGCCGAGACTCTGTTTGATGTAGATAGCGGTGAGATGACTGATGGTGAGTGCCCTGAGCAGCTCCTCCTCGGTGTTCTCGTTCTCTTGGGCATACACCGCCACGGGGTTGGTGGCGCAGATACCCTGGTTGCCGCTGCCGCTATTGCTCATCACGGGAATCATAGCGCCTCCCATACGGGCGTCGCAGGCCGATGCTGTCTTGGCAATGATATGTGAGAAGATGGTTTTGCCAAAGATACCCTGACTCAATGGGCGGTCGATGGTTTTCCCGAGGTTATGTCCATAGTTGCCTTTGATTGCCTCTTCGGCTGCTTTCATGTTGAGTTCCATCGTTTCCCTGATGAAGGCTATCTCCTCGATAGGAGCCGTAGTGGCAAACTCATAGACCATAGGCATGGAGAGCAGGATGTCGCTCTCCTCTTCACCCCCTGAAGTGGCATGAGTTGACAGCTCTTTTATCACTTCACCATCCTTTTCGAGATAGACGAAATGAGTGTGTCCACCGGCGATGATTGCTGTCGCCCTATGTCCATCGGCCTCGGCCTCCACCTCAATATAGAGTTTCTCGGTGATATTCTCCTTCAGCACGATGTTGATGTTGTGGCTGTTGAGATAGTCTTTTCCCTGTTGCAATGTTTCGGGGGTGAGGTCTTTGAGCACCTCCAGCGAATAGGCTGTCTTACCAATCAGTGCACCGAGGGCAATGGCGATAGGCAGACCTATCATCCCTGTGCCAGGGATACCCACCCCCATGGCATTCTTCAGAATGTTGGCACTCAGTCGCACTGTCATTTTCTCGGGCACGATGTCAAGCAGTTCTTTAGCCTGTGCGGTACACAGAGCCACTGCCATGGGTTCTGTGCATCCCATGGCGGGCACCACCTCTTTATGGATGAGTGTGATGATGCGTTCTCTCTGTTCTTTGTCCATCATCTCTCTCGGTAGTTCTTCAATCCTGTTTTGAGGAAGTCAACATACTCGGCAATATCCTCGTCGTAGGAACGACTTCCGTTGAGTGGCATTCCTTTTTCATCGAGTAGCACATAGAAGGGTTGTGTGTTGGCACCCACCTTTGTGCGTTGCAGGTAGCTCCATTTGTCTCCCACTGTTCTGAGCATTCTCTGTTGTCCGTTCTCGGTCACTGAGATGGGTTCGGTCAGCGGCGTCTTGTCATCGACATAGAGTGAGATGAGTATGTAGTCGTTGTTGAGGAGGTCAGCGACGGCAGCGTCGGTCCATACAGCAGCCTCCATTTTACGGCAGTTGACACATCCGAAACCAGTGAAATCGACCATCACCGGCTTACCCTGTTTGGCAGCATAGGCCATACCCTCGTCGAAGTCGGTAAATTTTGGTTCAACGGCAGCCTTCTGAAGATTGAAGTCCTGGGTGTTCATCGGTGGAGCAAAGGCACTGATAGCCTTCAGTGGAGCTCCCCAAAGGCCGGGAATCATATATACGGTGAAGGCCAGAGAGATCAGACCCACAAAGAACTGTGGCACATTGGTGCGGTGCTCAGGGTCGTCGTGGGGGAACTTGAGCCATCCCATGAGATAGATGCCGAGGAGACCGAAGATGACAATCCATAGAGAGAGGAACACCTCACGGTCGAGGATGTGCCATCCGTAAGCCAGGTCAGCCACAGAGAGGAACTTGAGTGCGAAGGCCAGTTCGATGAAGCCCAGTACCACCTTGATGACATTCATCCATCCGCCCGACTTAGGAGCCGATTTCAGCAGGGTGGGGAACATGGCAAACAATGTGAAGGGGATAGCCAGTGCCACAGCAAAGCCCAACATACCTACGGTAGGGGAAAGGATGCTGCCCTGTGTGCTTACTGCTACCAGGAGGAAGCCGATGATAGGACCAGTGCAGGAGAAGGACACCAGCGTGAGGGTGAATGCCATGAGGAAGATGCTCAGCAGTCCTGTGGTATTCTCCGATTTCTGGTCAATCTTATTGCTCCATGACGAGGGCAGGGTGAGTTCAAAAGCGCCAAAGAACGAGGCGGCGAACACCACCAGCAGCAGGCAGAAGAAGATGTTGAACAGCGCATTGGTTGACAGCGCATTGAGCGCACTTGCTCCGAAGAGCATTGTCACCACCAATCCCAGCAAAACATAGATGACTACGATAGATACGCCATAGGTCACAGCCTCTCTCACCGCCTTCTTCTTCTCCTTGTTTCTCTTGAGGAAGAAGCTCACGGTCATTGGGATAATGGGCCACACACAGGGTGTGAGCAAGGCTAAGAAACCTCCCACCAATCCAGCCATGAAGATATAGATGAGCGAACTGTCCTGTGCCTGTTTCTCGTCATAGGCTTTCAACTCGTCGATTACTGGTGACCATAGTTCTTGACCTATTGTTGCTGTGGTAGTGGCAGCGATGCTGTCCGTTGGAGCTTGTGCTGTGTCTGTTACCATCTCTTCTGTTACCATCTCTTCAGCTTTCTCCTCTGCCTCTTCTTGCTGTGCCTTACTGATGTTGGCTACGCCTTTTTTGAAGAAAGCCACCTGTGTGGGTGGTAGGCAGTTCTCGTTGTTGCATGCTCCATACTCTATGTAGCAGTCGATGAGATAGTCACGTTTTGTAAACTTAATCTTCTGTACGAAAGTTCCTTTGTGTTCAAAGAACCTCAGTTTCATTCCGAACATCTCATCATATTCTTCTACTACCTTTCCTCTTGGCTGCAGTTTTCCCACGGTGACTGCTCCCTCCATCTTGTTCACATGAAAGGATGCTGCGATAGGTCCATCAGAGCCCAGATCAGTGGAGTAGAGATGCCATCCGTCGTCGATAGTGGCATTAAATACGATTTCTGCTTCTTCACCCTTGTCGGTAGTTTTCAGCAGTGTCTCAAAATGTACTGGTTCAATCATTTGTGCCTTGCCCGTCAGACTCAATCCGATGAGAAGGACAAGAAATAAAAGTGATTTTTTCATTTCATTCATATTTTGATTACAAAGGTAATGGAAATGCTTGAAAAGGAAGAATCATTTTGTACATTTTTTGGGATTATCCCGCATTTGTAGCTGTTATAGAACATGCTTCATGTGTCTATTGATGCAATCTGTCATTTAGGACTGGCTGATGTTGCTTTTTTCTTACCCATTGATTTGCCGTAAGCGCATCACTATATCAATATCCTCAATCGAGGGCGATGGTGGATGAGCATACGCGGTTGTGAAATCTGTTTACCGGCTGCTGAACAGCAGTACGCCCGCCGGTGAACCAGCGTACTCCTGAATATGCACAGAAACAAGGGGAGGATAAGAAGTTGTTGATATTAACTTCTTGCGGATTGTTTTTGGGTGATCTCGGTGGGATTCAAACCCACGACCTTCAGAACCGGAATCTGACGCTCTATTCAGCTAAGCTACGAGACCTTCATCATTTTGGATTGCAAAGTTATAGAAAAAAGATGAAACATCAAAACTTTCTCTCCTTTTCCTTACCATCATGAGCAGATGGCAGCTCTCCTCAGATGTATCTTTCTTCAGTCGTTATATGCAGCTGTGAGTTGGCATATCTTGATGATGACCTCCATGGCTTTGTTCATCGACTGCACACTTACAAACTCATGAGGCCCATGAAAATTGACCCCACCGGCAAAGATGTTGGGGCAGGGCAGTCCCTTGAATGAGAGTTGTGCTCCGTCGGTACCTCCGCGGATGGGTTTTACCCTTGGTGTTACTCCCACCTCCTGCATGGCTCTGAGGACAAGGTCGATGACGTGCATCTGAGGGTCGATTTTCTCCTTCATATTGTAATACTGGTCTTTCACATCGGCAGTCACTATGCCCTCGCCATAACGCTCGTTCATCTCCTTCACGCAGTTGAGTATAAACGACTTACGGTCTTCGAATTTCTCTCTGTCATGGTCTCTGATGATATACGAGAGTGTGGCCGACTCAGTGCAAGCCTTGATGCCTATGAGATGATAGAATCCCTCGTAGCCTTCGGTGTGCTCCGGAGTCTCCTCAGCGGGGAGCATAGAGGCCAGTTCTACGGCCAGGTTGCTGGCATTAACCATTTTCCCCTTGGCATATCCTGGGTGGACGCTCACTCCGTGGATCGTTATCTTGGCTGAGGCCGCATTGAAATTCTCAAACTCCAGTTCTCCGATATCTCCACCGTCCATGGTGTAAGCCCATTGACAGCCAAATTTCTCAACATCAAAATGGTGGGCACCCATACCTATCTCTTCGTCGGGATTGAAGGCCACCCTAATCTTTCCGTGCTTTATCTCTTTGTGATCTCTCAGGTAGCACATCGCCTGTATGATCTCAGCGATACCCGCCTTGTCATCGGCTCCCAACAGCGTATGTCCGTCGGTAACGATAAGGTCTTCACCCACATGAGAGAGCAGTTCGGGAAACTTCTTCGTTGTAGAGACGATGCCGTCGGAGAGCACGATATCGCTACCGTCATAGCAGTTGACGATACGTGCCTTGATGTCAGCGCCGCTGCAGTCGGAACTTGTGTCATAGTGAGCAATGAATCCTATGGTGGGCACCTCCTCCTTGATGTTGGATTTCAGTGTTGCATAGAGGTAGCCCTTGTCGTCGAGCTCCACGTCATCAAGCCCTTCTTTCTCCAACTCCTTCTTGAGGTATTCGGCAAACACCATCTGCTTGGCAGTGCTGGGAACAGTGGTGCTATCTTCAGACGACTGCGTGTCGAACGTTGTGTAGTTGATAAATCTTTCTACGATATTCATAGTGTCGTTTTTTTCTTATTCCTTTTCGTGAAATCCACATTTCTTGTGCAAAAATAAACAAATAATTGGAATTACTTGTAGGAACGAAAGAATTTCTCTACATTTGTGTACGCTAATCACAGTGACCAATGATAGAATACGATGATAGATTGAGCAGGTCGTGCCTGCTGATGGGTGATGAAGGTATGGAGCAATTGCGACAGACCAAAGTCATCATCTTTGGCGTGGGCGGCGTTGGCTCGTGGTGTGCTGAGAGTTTGGTGCGCACTGGGTTGACCCATCTCACCATTGTTGATGGCGACACTGTATGTGCGTCAAATATCAACCGCCAGCTCATGGCAACGATGGAGACGGTAGGGAGTGTGAAGGTAGAGGTGCTCCGCCAGCGACTGCTTAGCATCAATCCTGACGCTCAGATCACTGCCCGCCATGAGCTCTTTAATGAATCCTCGGTGGCAAGTTTTGAACTCGACAGCTATGATATCATCATTGATGCTATCGACTCTCTTAACGACAAGGCATCGCTCATCCTCCATTCCTGTCGTACCAAGGCACGCCTCTTCTCATCAATGGGAGCCGCTTTGAAGATGGATCCGCGGAAGGTGAGCGTGACAGAGTTCTGGAAGGTGAAGGGATGTCCTTTGGCTCGTGCTCTTAGACAGTTATTTAAGAAACGTGGAGAGAGGCCAGCGCGTAAGTTTCTCTGTGTCTATAGTGAGGAATTGCTGACGAATAAGGGAGAGGTCTCCCCCTCTGTTGCCGACCATAAACGCGTCAACGGGTCGCTTATGCACATCACCGCCCTCTTCGGACTTACACTTGCCGGTCTTGTAGTGCAGCATATCTATGAGTCGGTGCATAGTGCCCATCGTTAGTGCTGAGTCTATCCCAGTAAATAATTAACAGTGAAGTAGAACAAATCTCTTAGATATCCAACTATTCAATATGAAGACATCTCTCTATCCTTTTCTCTTTCAGCCAAATCTTCATACCGTGGTATGGGGAGGCAATCGTCTGTGTCTTTACAAAGGGCTTGACTGTTCAGATGAACCTATTGGAGAGTCGTGGGAGGTGAGTGCTGTGCCCTCGAGTGTGTGTATTGTGAGCAATGGCCCTTGGGCTGGTTCCGCCCTTGTCAGTGTTATCTACAGTAATCCCGAAGCTATTCTCGGGAAGCGGGTGGCTGAGCGGTACAATAATCA
>JAHAZN010000056.1 GCA_018385335.1 Prevotella sp. | reverse complement strand
AAACAGGGCTGTTCGAAGTGGTGGTTTAGACATATAAAAAAGTTAGTATAAAAATTATAAAAAACACGATGAATTAATTATCCGAATGCAAATATAGATAAATTTCATCTAATAACCTTAAATAATGATTAAAAAATTACAGAAATAATGAAAAAAGCTCTTTTATTAGGCAAATAGAAATTAAACATTTACCTTTGTAACCACCAAGCAAGATAGAGAAAAAAGAAAGAACCAACAGATGAGAACGCTGACTTCACTCCTATTGCTATTCATGCTCCTCATACCAAGTGTGACGGGGTGTGAACAACCTGTGACTGAAGAGGAGGCTGATAACAAGACCACCGATGCTGGTCATCCCTCGGGTGGCGCTAATGATGGCTGGCCTGCAACCTATTATACAGTGAGTCAGGCACAAAAATACATCACTGATGAGCGCATCTGTATTTATGCTTATATCGTGGGCTCTACCTCAGCAACGATGACTAATGCTGTCACCCAACCGCCTTTTGAGGGAAGTACTGCCATCCTTTTAGCCGACGACATCCTCGATGTGTATCCCAAGAATAAACTCCTGCCTGTTTGTCTTACCCACGACAAAACAATGCGGGCGAAACTCAACTTAGAGGACAACCCAAAACTGTGGAAAAGACGTATCGCTATCGTGGGATTATGCACCACCTATCTTAACGTCGTCGGTCTAAAGGATGGCTCCCTCTATCATCTGATGAGCGACAATGAGTTGGGCGAGTGGTCGGCTATGCCTTCTCTCTATGAAGAGGACGGAGGGCGATGAAATCTTCCTGAGCCACAAGGAAGGGGACATATCTGAGCAGTAAGAGCGACGAGAGCCGGCAGCACGCTACCACCACGAGGAAGATGATGGCATGGAACAGCAGACTGTCGGCGAAGGGTGTGTCGGGGAGGAGATGCGTAAGAATCACCTGAAAATACTGATGCGTGCCGAGGTAGATAATGCTGTAGCGACCTATCTTGGTGAGGATGGGCACCTTCCCCAATAGTTTAGACAGGCAGAGGATACCATAAACCCCTATCATCCCTATGACAAACAGATTGACCCATGAACAGCTGTACTCGTTCATGTAGAACATCTTACCACCCGACGAGAAGAACCAGGTGATGAGAAGGGCTGTCAGCGCCTTGAAAAAGAGCGGTCTGCGACCCTCCGAACTATGGAGAAACAGCGGACGATGGCGGAGCTGATGACCGGCATAGAAAAACAGGAAACCTGTCATGGAGGAATCGATGAAAAAGGGCAGACGGATGACCTGTGTGCCGAGATAATAGCCCAGGGTGGAGAGTGACAAGGCCAGAAGACACGCTACCTTCTCCTTGCCTCTGCTCAATAGGCGGATGAGAAGAAAGAACAGGTAGGTGTGAAACAGGGAGAGGAGAAACCAGACTGCTACAAAGGGATAGGTCTGGTGAGAGTTCTCGGTGAAGGCAAAGAAGAGTGGAGAGACATAAGCGAACGGCGTGCCCTCGACATGACACAGCACAAACATGATGACTGCTCCGATGAGCACAAAGAAACAATAGGGCACAAGGAGGCGGTTCACCTTCTTCTCGATGAACAGCGGGACGGAACGGACGGAGATGAATACCCCCGCTATCGAGTAATAGAGCGGCATACGGACAGAACTGAGCATCTCCTGAAGACCTTCGACGGCATTGAGCAACTCGGGAGAGACATGGAAAATGATGACCAGAAGGATGCAGATGCCTTTGGCAGTGTCAATCCACTCTATTCTTGGTTGATCTGTTTTCATACACTTCAGTAGGTAAGAGAAATGATTTATCTGAGATGCTTCTTCATCCATTCCAGACAACGAGTCTGCGACGAGGGGAAGCGCCAGTGACCACTCGTAGGTGTGATGTCGCTCTCCTTGGGCGCCTTGATGACATTCCATACCGCCCAGACAGAGGTGGGCGAGCAGGTGTCGTCGCTATATCCCCAACTCATGAACGTAGGTACGGAGAGTACTCGGGCGAAGTTGACCACATCATAATAGGGTAGCGTGGTCTCTCCCTCTGTGACGTCAGCCTTGCCTCCGGCATAGTGAGGAGAGAAGAACTTAGGCCATCCTCCAGCACGTCCGTGGAGGAAACCGAGCAGGTCGGAGAGGGCTGGGTAGAAAGGTGCACAGAGGGTGACGCGCTCGTTGAGAGCAGCGGTGATGATGGTGAGTGCACCGCCCTGTGACCCTCCGGTGACAATGACATTCTTGCCATCCCACTGAGGAAGACTGCAGAGGAAATCGACGGCACGCGCACAGCCCACATACACATCTTTGTAATAATAGCTCGCTCTGTCTGCCAGCCCGTGGTGCATATATCCCTCACATCTCTCCCTCGCCTGCTGATAGGCGGCATCGTCGAGGAGCTGGTTGAGGTCGTGAATCTCTATCTTCAGATAAATCATCCCCTGTTTGGGATAGTAGTCGGAAGGGAAGATCTTCTTGCTGCCTGCTCCAGGCGGAACGAGCACCACAGGATAGCTGCCTTGCTTGCGCGGATAGCTTAGGTAGCCATACATCCATTTCTTCTCACCCACCCTGAGACGCACGAGCTGGGTGACGGTGTGCTCATCGGTGGCATCGGGAATGTCGGTATATAAGGGGGAGAGCGGGTAGCGGCGTGCAGCAGCAAGGGCGCGGCGCCAGAACGCTCTGAAGTCGGAAGGCATCGTTGTGAAGGAGCTGATCTGTTGGGGTGTATAGCCCACCTTCACCAAGTCGTGCTGTCGCTTACCATCAATATCCATCTCCCACTGACAGGCAAGAAAACCTGGTTCGTGGAGGGTGCCCATAGGGATGATGGCCTCGCCATTGATGATGGTGAGTGTGTCCCACAAAGCAGGGAGGAACATCTCCTTGCCCACCTTATAGCGGAGTGCTGCGTGATGGAGAGGGCATCCTCCCTCACGGACAGTGATGCGCAGGGAGGCTGGTTCGCCTAATGAGTAATGACTGTCGGGATGGTCGGGTACCGCCATCACCTCTAAAAACGGTTTGCGGGCAGCCCCAAACTCCTGCTGAAACTGCTGGGCAGCGGTGGTAAGGGCGAAGAGCCATGAGAGGAAGAGAAGACTGTGTTTCATTGTATAGATGATTTTGTCATTCTGTGATGATTGATTGAGGGGCATCGTCAGCAGGGGCGTTGGCACGCAGTTCCCAGAACGCCACCGCTGAGGCTGCCGCCACGTTGAGTGAGTCAACACCATGATACATCGGGATGCGCACCACATAGTCTGCCTCGCTGATGGTGTCCTGAGGCAGACCGTCGCCCTCCGTGCCCATGACAAGTGCCAGTCGTGGCTGTGCCTTGAGTCGCGGATGATGGAGAGGAAGGGAGCGGTGGGTGAGTGCCATGGCTGCCGTCTTGAAGTGCCATTGATGGAGCGACGAGAGCGGGGCGGTGAGCCAGGTCCATGGCAGGAGGAACACCGAACCCATGGAGACCCTCACTGCTCTTCGGTTGAGTGGGTCGCAGGAGTTGGGGGTGAGCAGTACACCATCGATGCCCAGGGCCGCTGCAGAGCGGAAGATCGCACCGATGTTAGTTGAATCGACCACCCCCTGGATGACCACGATGCGGCTGGCATCGGCGCACACCTCCTCGACAGAGGGGAGGGTGGGGCGCCGCATGGCACAGAGAACACCACGGGTGAGGGTGTAGCCGGTGAGTGCAGTGAGGAGCGAGCGACTCCCATAATAGACCGGACAGGGAGCGATGCGCTGCACGATGTCTGCAGCATCGCCCGTGATATGACGCTCTTCACACAGCATCGACACCGGCTGATAGCCCGCGTCGAGTGCCACACGGATAACCTTAGGACTTTCGGCAATGAAGAGTGACTGTGTGGGGTTGAGCCTATGACGTAGCTGAGCCTCGGTGAGTGAGGAGAAGACAGCAACACGGGGGTCGTCGAGAGAGGTGAGCTCAATGAGCTGCTGTGGTGAGGTGGTCTGAGTCATTGTCGGTGGGTGTGATAGAATAATGATGATGGGCGCAGGAGAGGGTGAGGATGCTGATGCGCAGGTCGGGCAGCGAGGCGATGGTCTTATAGAGCGCATGGAGGGTGCTTCCCGTGGTACATACGTCATCAACGAGGAGGATATGGCGATGGGCGAGCAGTTCGGGACGCACGAGACGGAATACTCCCTCGGTGTTCTCCTGTCGCTCATAGGTGCTGAGCTTTGTCTGACTCTTGGAGAAACTGGTGCGTCTGACGGCTGAGGAGACCACGGGAAGACCGGTGACCTCACGGATGCCCCTGGCCAGTTGCTCACACTGGTTGTAGCCACGGTGCAGACGGCGGCGCAGGGTGATAGGGACAGGAAGGATGGCATCGATGTCGTCGAAGAACCCATGCTGACTATAGCGCAGTGCTATCATCCTGCCGAGGTAAACACCTAAGAGGTCGCGGTGCATGTACTTGATGCCCAACACCAATCGACTACTTGGCGAACCGTGATGGTAATAGAACATCGCCCCACCTTTCTCTATGCCTTTCACCCTGCCCCAGAACAGGCGCACAAGGTGGTTGTCGTAGGGCGCAAGCCAGTGCTTGGTGACGGGGAGATCCATGATGCACGGAGTGCAGAGATGCTCCTCGGTGACGGCAAGACGCTGGCCGCAGAGGGCGCAACATCTCGGGAAGAGAAGGTCGGTCAAACGGCTTATCCAGCTAATCTTCATCGTCGATGTTCATTTCGTCAGGGACAGCGATACAGGCCTTAATCTCGTTGAAGGAAAAGCCACGGGAGAGGGCAAAGCGCGTTAGTTTCATCTGCTGCTCATAGTCGCTGTTGGCCCTGATGCTGCGACTCTTGCTCTTCATTAGCGGACGGAGCACGTGGAGGTATTCCTCTGGGTCGATGGCGTTGAGCACCTCGTCAATCGTTCGCTGGTCTATCTGCTTCGCCCAAAGAGCCTGTGCCACCTTGCGTCGTCCCCATTTGTTGAAGCGTATCTTCTCCAGGGCAAAGCACCGGGCAAAACGCTGCTCATCAAGAAATCCCTCGCTCTGGAGCTTGCCCATCACACTGGCCTGCTCCTTGGCGTTGAGCTCCCATCGCTGTAGTCTCTTGAGAATGTCGGCTGGGCAACACTCTGATGCTGCACATAAGGCTGCCGCTCTATTTAAGGCTTCCTCCACTGTCATTGCTGATGCTTTGTTTGGTGATTTCTGTTTCAAATGGATTACAAAATTACATAGAATAGGTAATAAATGCAAACGATGGACCAAGAAAAAGAAATATTTGGCTTATTTGTGTGCTTGTTTCCATGATTATTACTAACTTTGTCATGGAATGCCGATAGTGGCTGTTAACAAAGCAATATCCATGGAAGAGAGAGATTATGAACTGTTGAAAAAAGAGAATGAAGCACTGAAGGAAGAGTTGGAACAACTGAAGAAAACAGTGGCATCATCGAGCTTCAGGGATCGCTATGCGGTGAAGATTATCGATTCTCTGCCAGATATGCTCACCGTCTTTGACATGGATGAGGTTTGTATCGATGTCGTTTCCAATGAATCGACGAATCATGTCGGACCGAGTGTGAGTGAGTTGCGTGGAACAAAGATGTGTGAGGTACTGCCCTCTGAAGCTTATCTCAATATCCACAACAACATGGAGAGGGTGAAGGCAACACACAAGAGTTCTGTGGCTTTTCACGAGCTGGATGTGAACGGTGTGCACCACTATTATGAAAACCGTATCTGTCCACTCGACGACAACTATCTCCTGGTGATGTGCCGGGATATCAGCGACCGTGTGGCCATACAGCGCAATATGGCCATGCTCAAGCATGCCCTCGACAATGTGAGCGATGCAGTGCTTGGCGTAAAGGCAGACGGCACACTCATCTATGTCAACAAACAGACGAGAAAGGAAGTGCTGGGTGACACCCCGCTCGGACAGGATATCTCACAGCATCCCTTGTTATGGACAAAACAGCCTTTCAGCGAGCGTATCGCTAATATCCTCACACATAAGGAGGGCGTAACGTACCGCACCAACTATAGGGTGATAGGGGATGAACAGATACACCACCAGCAGGTGACGGCATTCAAGATCAGCAACTATGGCGAGGAGAGTTTCTGGTTCTTTGCAAAGGATATCACTGACATGATAAAGAACCGCGATGAACTGAGGGAGTTTAATCAGTTGCTCCATGGTATCCTTGACAATATACCGCTCTATCTCTTTGTGAAGGACACTGGCGATGAGATGAGGTATCTCTACTGGAACAATGCGTTTGTCAAACTCTCCGGAGTCTCTGCCGAGGAGATTGTGGGAAAGAACGACTTCGAGATCTTCCAACACAAAGATATGGCAGAACGCTATTATGCCGATGATATGATGGTGCTGAAAACAGGTGAACCGCTGCAACGACAGGAGTCGTATTCCGATTTACGAGGAGATACACACATCTTACACACCCTAAAGACACTGGTGACACTCACCGACAGGGCACCGCTGCTCATAGGTATAGGATGGGATGTGACAGACATGCAGAATGTGGAGAAAGAACTGGTGAGGGCGCGTATCAAGGCAGAACAGTCAGACCGGTTGAAGTCGGCTTTCCTTGCCAATATGAGTCATGAGATAAGAACCCCCCTCAATGCCATCGTGGGCTTCTCAAGTCTGATAGCCCAGGCGGACAACGAGATAGACAGAGAACACTTTGCTGAGATTATCAAACGCAATTCAGACATCCTGCTCCGCCTCATCAGCGACATCCTCGACCTGGCAAAGATAGAGACAGGAACGCTCGACTATATCAAAAAACCGATGAATATCAATGAGATGTGCAAGAACCTCTATGATATTCACCGACAGCAGATGAAGAGTGGGGTGACCCTCGTGCTCGATATCCCCAAACAACCGGTCACGATAGAGGGCGACCGCAACCGACTGGCTCAGGTGTTTACCAATCTTGTGAACAATGCAGCTAAGTTTACACCTAAGGGAGAGATAAGGTTTGGTTTCACGGTAGAGGGCAACGTTCTCCATGGTTTCTGTAAAGACACAGGTATAGGTATCCCCAAAGAGAAACAGGAGAAGATTTTTGAGCGTTTCATCAAACTCGATGTCTTTGCGCAAGGCACAGGACTGGGACTCTCTATCTGTAAGATGATCGTGGAGAAGATAGGAGGGAAGATTACCGTGGAGTCGGAGGTGGGGAAAGGCTCTATCTTCCGCTTTACTGTCCCCATTAACTAAAAGAAAGACAATGAAGAAAAGACTGCTACTCACCCTGCTGTTTGTGATTGTAATGATTGCAGAGGGCAGGGCTCAATATGATTTCCTATTTCCCAAACGTGATGTTATCCAAGGGGGATACGACTTCTGGGTATATACCCCGGAGGACTATTACTACTCGCGTGAGATGACTCCCTGTATCATCTTCCTCCATGGGGCCAGTCTCTGTGGTAGAAACTTAGAGCGGGTGAGGCGTTACGGACCGCTGCACGCTATCGTGAAGGGTAGGGATATACCTGCCCTGGTTATCGTGCCACAGAACCCGGGAGGGGCATGGAAACCAGAGAAGATCAACGAGGTGTTGGAGTGGACGAAAGAGAACTATCCTATGGACACCACACGTATCTATGTGGTGGGGATGAGTCTCGGAGGCTACGGCACACTCGATTTTGCCGGCACCTACCCCGAGAAGATTGCCGCTGCTATGGCGCTCTGTGGCGGGGCAACGCTCCATGACGTGTCGGGATTGGGTGAGTTGCCCCTGTGGATCATCCACGGTACGGCGGATAGGGCGGTCTCGGTGAAAGAGTCGCAGAAGGTGGTGGAGCAGCTCCAGCAAAAGCAGCTGACATCGCGCCTGCGTTTCGACTGGATGAAGGGGGCATCGCATGGCGCACTGGCACGCATCTTCTATATGAAAAAAACATACGAATGGCTGTTCTCTCATTCACTCTCAGACCCCGACAGGCCTGTGAACAAGAAAACAGCCATCAATAAGGAAGACCTCTCTAACGCCTATCAAGACCTCAGGCAGGGCACACCCGACCTGGAGGTGATAGACGACTGAATCAGATATATTTCTTTATCATGCCGATGCAGCTGACGGTGTTCACTGGCTTAGAGAGAAAGTCGTTGCAACCAGCAGAGAGCGCCTGAGCACGGTCGCTCTCAAAAGCATTGGCGGTGAGCGCTATGATAGGTAGGTCGGGGCGCACCTGTTTGATTTTCTGTGTCGCTTCCAAACCATCCATGATAGGCATCTTGATATCCATAAGGATGAGGTCGATGCTTTCATCCATCGCCATTTCAACAGCTTCAGCACCATTCTTGGCACGTACAAACTCAAACTCTTTCTTCAAGATATAGGTCATCAGAATGTAGTTGCTGTCATTGTCTTCTGCTATCAATATCTTCTTCATGTGAACTTAGTTTTTTAATATATTCGATGAGATAATGAATGAATACTTATTATTTCTTCCACAGACGTGTCATGTCCTCTAATGTCTTACCCTTTGTCTCGGGTACCAAACGCCATACGAAGACTGCCGCCAAGACGCAGATGACGCCATAGAGTCCATAGGTGAACCAATAGCCCATGCTGTTGGCCAGAGGAACGAAAGAGGTGGATACTATCCAGTTGAAAATCCACTGGAAGGCCACGGCGATGGCTACGGCAGCACCGCGGATGGTGTTGGGGAACACCTCGGCAATGAGTACCCAGCAGATGGGACCCCAGGAGAACATGAAGGAGGCGCTATAGACCATGATAGAAACCATGCACATGAGCTGAAGGTCGGGATTGCCGAAGGTGATGGCCACACCGATGGCACCTATCGCCATGCCCAACGAACCGATGATGAGCAGTGGCTTGCGACCGAGCTTCTCTACCGTGAAGATGGCTACGCAGGTGAATCCCAGATTGACGATACCATTGAATACGGTGAGCATCATAGGATTGTTGAAGCCCATCGCCTCATAGATACGAGGTGCATAGTAGAGCACAGCGTTGATACCTACAGCCTGCTGGAACACGGAAAGCATCACACCAACGAAGATGCAGAGGAATCCATAGGTCATCAGTTTCTCCTTCTTCTCTGTCACTGTGTTCTTGATGTCGTGAAGAATCACCTTTGCCTGCTCAGCACCGTTGATGCGGGCAAGGATGCGCTCCGCCTTCTCGTCCTGACCATTCATGGCTAAGTATCTTGGTGTCTCCGGCACGAAACAGATGAGCAGGGCAAAGAGTCCGGCGGGCACCATCTCCGAACCGAACATATATCGCCATCCTGTCTCTATCGCCCATGCAGCCTCGCCACCATTGGTCAGCTGGTTCATGCCATTGCCGATGCTCTCGATGATAGGAGCGATGTGATCGCCAAGGATGAAGAAGTTGACAAAATATACCACCAGCTGACCGAAGATGATAGCAAACTGGTTCCATGAGACGAGCATGCCCCTGATGTTACTCGGTGCTATCTCACCGATATACATAGGGCAGACTGCCGAAGCTAATCCTACACCGATACCACCAATAACGCGGTAGATATTAAACACGATAAGGAGGGTGAGGTTGGGCTCACCATGAGCGAGAACCATGGTCTCTGGACACATCGAACCCCATGCGGAGACGAAGAACATGATGCCGGCAAAGATAAGGGAACGCTTGCGACCCCAACTGGAAGCCAAAAGGCCGGAGATGGCAGAACCGATGATACAGCCTATCAAAGCACTTGAACTGGTGAAACCATGCCAGAAGTCGGTATAAACAAAGTCGTTGGCTCCCATGAAGAATGCCTGAAGACCCTTTTCTGCACCAGAGATAACGGCGGTGTCGTAACCAAAGAGAAGACCGCCCAAGACGGCAACCATCACGATAGAGATAAGGTAGGAACGACTGCCTTGCTGATTTTTGTTCATAGATAGATTTTCGTTAATAAGTTGTTAATCTCTACAAAAGTAGCAAAAAAGTAGTAATAATCTTGTTATTGGCTAATATTTTAACTAATTTTGTCGAACAATCTATTTCAATAATACTACAGACAATGAGAAACTACAAGATCCTAACTTGTGCCTTTGCGCTGATGGTTTCGCTAACTTCCACAGCCCAAAGCAATGTGATGACCGTGGACACGAAGAAGGCAGGTGCGCCTATTCAGAACACGATGTATGGTCTCTTCTTTGAGGACATTAACTATGCCGCCGATGGAGGTCTCTATGGTGAGCTGGTGAAAAACCGCTCTTTCGAGTTCCCACAGGCATTTATGGGCTGGCAGACCTTCGGTAATGTGCAGCTCAAGGACGACGGACCTTTTGAACGCTGTCCTCACTATGTGGTGCTGGGATGGCCTGGACACAGAGACCGCCGTTCTGGACTCCAGAACGAGGGCTATTTCGGTATTGGAGTGGTGAAGAATGAATCGTATCGCTTCTCTGTATGGGCAAAGGCACTCAATGGTAAGGGACGCATCCGTGTGCAGCTTATCGACCAATATACCATGGATGAACGTCAGGAGTTTGTCAACACACATATCGATATCACCTCCGACAAATGGAAGAAATATGAGGTGACCATCAAAGCTCCCAAGACCCACAACAGAGCCAACCTACGTATCTTCCTTGATGGAGGAAACAGTGTGGCGCTCGAACATATCAGTCTCTTCCCCTTCAACACCTTCAAGAACAGAGAGAATGGTATGCGACGCGACCTGGCACAGGCGCTTGCCGACCAACATCCCGGCATACTGAGATTCCCTGGCGGATGTATCGTAGAGGGCGTTGACCTGAAGACACGTTACCAGTGGAAGAACACCATTGGTCCCGTGGAAAACCGTCCGCTCAACGAGAACAGATGGGAATATACCTTCGATTATCGGTTCTATCCCGACTATTTCCAGAGTTATGGACTGGGCTTCTTTGAGTTCTTCCAACTCTCAGAGGATATTGGTGCTGAGCCCCTCCCCGTGCTCAACGTGGGTATGGCTTGCCAGTTCCAAAACGGCAAGGACCCTAAGGGATATGTACCTGTTGACCAGTTGAAACCTTATATCGATGATTGTCTCGACCTCATCGAGTTTGCCAATGGTGATACCACCACGACATGGGGTAAGAAACGTGCTGAGATGGGGCATCCTGCACCCTTCAACATGAAGTATCTCGGTGTGGGTAACGAGCAGTGGGACACCCTCTATTTCGAGCGTCTCGAACCTTTCGTGAAGGCTATCCGTGCCAAATATCCCAATATCAAACTGATAGGCACGAGTGGTCCTGACTCCGAAGGCAAGATGTTTGAAATCGGTTGGAAGGCGATGAAGGAACAGAAGGTGGACCTTGTGGATGAGCACTTCTATCGTCCTGAGTCGTGGTTCCTCAGTCACGGACTGCGTTATGAGAGCTATGACCGCAAGGGGCCCAAGGTGTTTGCCGGTGAGTATGCCTGCCACGGACGTGGAAAGAAGTGGAATCATTTCGAGACCTCACTCTATGAGGCTGCCTTCATGACCGACCTTGAGCGCAATGCCGACGTGGTGCACATGACGGCCTATGCTCCGCTCTTCGCTCATGTGGATGGATGGCAGTGGAGACCCGACCTCATCTGGTATGACAACACGCGTATGTTCAAGACCGTGAGCTATTATGTGCAGCAGATGTATGCCACCAACAAGGGAACAAATGTGTTGAAGATGACGATGGATAACAAGCCCGTGGCAGGACAGGAGGGACAGAACGGACTCTTCGCAAGTGCTGTGGTTGACAAGGCTGAAAACATCGTAATCGTCAAGGTCATCAATACAAGCAAAGAGAAGCAGAGTGTAAGCATCAACCTCTTGGGACTGAAGGGCGCAGCACAGGCTGAGACCATCACACTCACTCACAATGAGATGGATGCCGAGAATACGCTGGATGAGCCCGAGAAGATTACTCCTAAGACAGGAACGGTTAGCTGTGAGGCTGGAAAGAAGAACAGCATCCTCAACGATGAGTTGCCAGCGATGTCGTTCCGTATCTATAAAATAAAGAAATAATCCTTTAACCCAAATTGGTCATTAGCGTTATGATGATAACAACTCTTGTTTTTGAACAGATGTCTCTACGTTTTGAGGGCGCAATGGGGTTCCATTGTAACCGAAAAACGGAAAGGCAGATGACAAAAAGAAAGTTTGTTAGCGCATAGTAGTCTAATGGCCGATTTGGGTTTAACTGATAAGGTAGATGGAGCGGCTGTGTCACATGACACAGCCGCTTTTTTTATTCGAAATAGAAGGTGAGCACAATCATCTTGCTATGGGCAGACGATACACTCTTGGCATAGCTGCGGAGATTCACGTCCTTGAGCTCATCACCATGCTTGGTGTCAAGGCAGTTGCTCAGACCATAGCAGAACTTCAACTCAGGGATGAGTTTGAAGAAAGGAAGATAGAAGTCGCACCCCAGTCCTACCTCTATCATCGTGTCGAAACGCTTGAGACGCACATAATCCTGCGACTTGCCCGTCAGGTTAATCATCGGGTTGATGCCGGCGATGATATAGGGACGGTAGTTGTTGAAACGCTGTGCGCTGAACTTCAGATCGACAGGGAGGGAGATATAGGTGTTCTTTAGGTCTTGTGTGGTCTGAAGCATCTTACCCGTGGCATCTGTCTTCGTGAGGTTGAGGAAACGTAGGTGCTTGGCACCGAAGTGCATGGTGGGTGAGAAGCGTGCGGCGAGATGAGCGCCCAGACGTGCTTCGGCGAGCACGCCCACGCTGAATCCCGGGTTCCATTTGTCTGCGTCACACACGATGGTCTCCATCGACTGTGTCCCGTCGTCGGCAACAATCATCTGTGGACCTACATTGTCAAACTCCACATCCTGCAGGTGCATGCCCACGAGGATGCCGAAATGTAGCGGACGGAGGTCGATATATGGTTTGTTCTGCTCCTTGCGCTCCTGAGCCATCGCACTGCCACTGACTGTCAGCATACAGACAGTCATCAGTACGGCTCTGCCTATGTTGGTGAAGATAATATTTCTGAATAATGTCAGCATAGCGAATAGTATGTTCCTTTTCTTAACGGAAAAATGTGCTACTTATTATAATGTGATAGGAGCTGATGTGCTTTACTATGCAAAAAAAACTAAATTCTTAGTTGATAATAGGTATTATCCAAATATTATTACTACATTTGCATACCTAATTTTGAGTATTAACTTTAATAAAAAATTTGTATCATGGCTTACGTTATTAGTGACGATTGTATCGCTTGCGGTACATGTATCGATGAGTGCCCTGCAGGAGCTATCTCTGAGGGCGAAAAGTATTCAATTAACCCTGATGTATGTACCGAGTGTGGCACATGCGCTGATGTATGTCCTTCTGAGGCTATCAGTCTTCCCGCTTAATTGAAATCTTTTAAGTAGAAATAGGTAGAGGTCTCCTTGTGAGACCTCTTTTTTTTGATGTGCTTTCTGCCTCAGAATCCCTCCAGATACTCATCATTCTGACAGCCAAGGAGCCGTTTCTTCTTTCTCATCCTCATCAGCATCCTCTGTTGTTGCCATCATGCTAATCTACATTTTTGGTATGAATTTATAGAATATAATCTACGTATTTAGTATAAATTTGTCGATTAGGCCTATTTTTCTTGTCTCTTCAACGAATTTCTTGCCATAGTGACTTATATGCTGAAGAAGCCTTTTTCGAAACATTGGGGGAAGAGGAATTTCTTTTCTGAGGAACTGAATCTTATCACGATATACCTGTCATCCAGTGAGGTGATGCTGCCGCTGCCAAACGACTTGTGCGTTACCGTATCGCCTACTTTGTATGACAGCCAAGGAGCCGTTTCTTCTTCCTCATCCTCATCAGCATCCTTTTCCTCTTCCTCAGTCTCCTGAGGGATGTCGGGGGCGGGGATAGGTGAGGAGAGTTCAACCAAAGGAATCTGACTCTTGTAGGTCTGCTCGGTGATGACGGTGTCGAATCCACCCACATTCTCTCCCTCATGAGTGTTGATGCCAGTATAAACGAGCGATGAATCCTCATAACGCTTGAACTTATATACTGCATCGTTCATCAGTTCGCGGTTGAACACTCCGAGCGACACGAGCAGGTCGAAGTCGGGAAGAGTAAGACCCGTCACCTTGCGGAACAACTCGGGCTCCAGTTGGTGAATCACATCATATAAGGTGTATTCGCGGTAGTCCGTGAGATACATGAAGACAGGGATGCGGGTGGCAAACTTGATGAGCTTCTGTTGGATCTCCTTGCGTTTCGACTTGTATTCCTTCTCCTCGGCAGTAAGCTCCTTCTTCTCCTTGGCAGTCAGGTTATCGCCCTTCTCCTTCTTTGCCTTCTTCACTGCCTCCGACTTGTTGATGATGGTCTCTATCTCCTTGTTCAGTGCACGGAATCCCTCGATGTTCATCAGCGCCTTCATGGCCTCAGGACTTGCCAACAGTCGGCTGAGTGTACCATTATCCACATTCACGAGCAAGGCACTCTCCCAACGTCGGGCAAGCAATGTTGCCGTGGTGCCCGACATCGCCATGTCCAGAATACCTGCCGCATCTATCTGCTTCATGCTCGACCCGTCGTAGGCAAGGATGGGCAGATATTTGATAAAGTCGTTCACCTTTTGTTCTGGATTATGCTCGTCAACGCTCAGTCGGCAACTGTATTCCGCCACCTGTCGCAAGGCTCTGTTGGGGGCAAAGTCGAATACATAGCAAAGCGGTTTGAGCACCACTTCCTCTCCCCATTCATCGCGCATGGTCCAAGGTGACTGCACGCGGAAGGCTGCTTGGAAATAGGTCTCGGGAGAGGACGAGTTGCGCAGCATGAAGATGCCTGTCCAAGGCCTCACGGTGACACCCGTCGATAGTTTGCCGCACGAGAGTGTGATGGTGCAGTCCTCTTGCGGATTACCCATACTGGCATAAACAGGATTGACGGCATCTGCTCCCATTCCTGCCTCATTGCCAGCTGCCACTATAATCTTGTATCTTCCAAAGAACTTGCGGTTGACTGGTTTCTCCAGCAGCTTCTTCATTGCCTTGCATGCCGCCACACTTGGCAGGAACCAATATGTGTGTCGCAGATAGTCGAGCAGGCGGGCATCCGAGAACGGCATCGGAGGCTTCTCGCCAGCCAATTTCAAATCGCTCACCACATTCTCTATGTATGCGCCATGAATGAGGTCAACCCATTTCTGCACATATTCCTCATTGACAAACGTGTCGTCTTCGGCATAGAAAAAGCTGTTGAGGTCAAACTCGCAGAACTCTCCTTGCTCGGCTATCTCACGTATCTTGTCGGGCAGTTGATAGGTAAGCATCACCATCTTGGGGAGCGACAGATAGGGATTATTGCCCTTGCTCTCATCCCAATGGTATTTTGCGCTTTGCTCGTCGGAATACGTCCAGTTGAATATCTGTTCCTCGATAAATTCGCCACTGGCTATGGCTCGGAAGGGCGTGCCTGAGAGATAGAGATAATGCCTTGTCTCAAGCGGCATCAATCCCTCGTCGAAAGCCTCACGCACCTCCATCTCCTTCTTCGATGCAGCATCCTCGGCATAAATGCTCTGTGTCTCCTCGGCTATGCGAGCTGCAAGGTCTTGCTTGTTGTAGTATTCCTTGGCATTCTTACCCCATGCCCCGAAGTGGTATTCGTCGAGTATGATGCAATCCCAGTGCACTTGCTGAATCCACTCGTTAGTAGCCTTGATGCCGCCCACGCTGTTTGTGCCGAGCACATCCTGAAACGAGGCAAAACACACGAAGCGACTTGTGAGGTCAACATGGTTAAACTCCCTGTTCTCTTGTTTCTCCACGAATGTCCAGTCCTTGAAGTCCTTGTGCGTGAGCAGGTCTTCCTTCCATGCTGTCTTTACAGCTGGCTTGAATGTCAACACGAGCACATGCATCCATCCCATACGCAATGCCAACTGATAGGCAGTGAATGTCTTGCCGAAGCGC
The DNA here is from genome assembly GCA_018385335.1 of Prevotella sp. Classification (GTDB taxonomy): domain Bacteria; phylum Bacteroidota; class Bacteroidia; order Bacteroidales; family Bacteroidaceae; genus Prevotella. Next base: position 2,303 of record JAHAZN010000056.1, on the reverse strand, counting down.
ATCTTGGCGTTCCAAAGGAAATGGGCGGTAAGTCCCTCGTTGGCTTTGTCGGCAGCAAACGACTTGAAATACTCGGCTGTCTTCTTTACAGCCTCCTCCTGCTCAGGTCGCATCTTGAAGTCCAAGGTGCGTTGCAGGAGTATTGTCTCGTTGTTTTTTACTGCCTCTATTGCCTGCTCCACTTGCTTTGTACCGCATGTAAACCACTCGCCCTCTGGGTTGGGGATGTGTGCGTTGCGAAGCACTCTATGTACTGCCTTGTCGCTGAACACTGAACCGTCCTTGCGCATTGCCGTGCGTATGAGTTCCACCTTCCACGACTGTCCGGGGACAAGCGTAGGATAGTGTTCTTTCATCCTCACGTCGATATTGCGGGCAGTAAAGCCCACTTTGAGCATACCGGGATAGCGTGTGTCGGAATAGGCATATATGATAGGTCTCTCCGCCACTTGATGTTGAAGTAAATCTGTTGCTGCCATAGGCGTAATGTATGTTTTTTATGTTTTTTCTTGTTTATATCCTTAGAAAGTTGTATATTTGCCACATGTTTCCTAAAATTAAGGAAAGAATTATCAGAAAGCTTCCTGAAAATTAGGAAAGGTTGTTTCGTATTAATGCCCAACGATATGCTAAAGGATGTCATAAAGCAGCTTATTGTGCTGCATCAGAACAATATTCCTTTCTCCTTGAACGAGAGAGAGGCGATGCTGCCGCTTGATGCAGGACAGATTATCACCATTCCCGGTGTACGTCGCTCCGGCAAGTCAAGCAAGATGAAACTTGTCATCAACGAGCTGGTCAAGACAGGCGTACCGCCGCAGAACATCTTGTGGATGGGATTTGACGACGAACGTCTGGCGGGTATGTCGCGGCAGGAACTCAATGAGATATTGGACGCATACCGTGAGCTGTATCCTGACACGCTGTTGAAAGATGTGTATATGTTCTTTGATGAAATACAGGACATTGAGGGCTGGGAGCTGTTTGTCATGCGTATCTACAAAAGCTATTGCCAGCACATCTACATAAGCGGTAGCAATGCGCGGCTGCTCAGTCAAGAGATAGCGACATCGTTGAGAGGATGGGCATTGGAATACCGCACCTTTCCGCTGAGCTTTGCTGAGTATTGCCGTTTTCGCTCCATCCCTACCGAACGGCTCGATGAGCAACAGACGGTGCAGCTGCGTCTGGCATGGGACGACTATAACCGCTATGGCGGTTTCCCGGAAGTGGTGCTGACAAACGACAACCTCCTTCGCGACAAGCTGTTGCAGACATACTACAATGCAATGCTGTTCAGAGATATGGTGGAGCGTCATGGCATCAGCAACATCGGAGTGTTGCGCTACTTCATCAAACGCATCATGAACAACGTGACGAAACCCACCAGCATCAACAGCATCTATAACGACATTCGCTCGCAAGGATTGAAAATCAGCAAGGACGAACTGTACAAATGGATAGATTATCTGTGCGACAGCTTCATGTTCATCCGTGTGCCACGATATACGAAATCACTCATTGCAGAAGAGACAGGCCTGAAGAAATACTATTTCATCGATAACGGTATGCGGCAGAATATCCTGCTTCCGCACAGTCAAGACCATGGCAAACTCCTTGAGAGCAGTGTTCTCCTGCATCTTTGCCGGATGTGCGGTGAGCTGGAGAAGGTGACATATTTCATGAACGACCGGGAGTGCGATTTCGTGCTGCAACATGAAGAGCAGGTATTGCAACTCATACAAGTCTGTTGGCAGATGGATGATGCAGAAACACGAGAGCGGGAAATATGCGGACTGTTAGAGGCACGCAAGGTAACTCTTTGTGACAACCTCACCATCGTAACCCACCATCAGGAAGAGACCATCGAGCGTGACGGCGTGACCATCAACGTAATGCCTGCGTGGAAATGGATGCTTATGCGTTGAGCAAGGTACAACTTTTCAAAGAACGAACCATTCTTGTCTTCGTGCGGTTGGAGCTAACCAGCCGCACGATTTATTTTATTCCATCGGACGAATCATCGACTCAATAAAGGCGATTTCATTATCGTCTAATCCGTATTTCTTATAGAGCATCTCATCGGTCCAAGGATGGGAGAAGTCTTGGAGGGGGACGAGACGATAGGCGTCTTTCGTAAGATGGTGTGAAACCATAAAGACAGAAACAAGATACCGAAAGAAGCGTGTTTTCATATACGAGATTAGATTCTCGGCTTCCTCTTTTGTTTCAAATGCGCCAATTACCAAATATGTTTCTGTGCAGATTGTGTTGGGACCAATCATATCTATACGAGACAATAC
>JAHAZN010000054.1 GCA_018385335.1 Prevotella sp. | reverse complement strand
CTCCACAGAAGTACACGCTCATCAGCGAACGGACAATCTCACAGTATTGATAGCCGATAATACTGCGGCATCTCTGACCAAGTGCCTGATCGATAATAGGTGAAAGCATGGAGTCAAATTGCTCCATGATTGAAAAAATGCCTCCAAAAGGTGTGAGTTTTTCTGATTTTATTTGTACCTTTGCCATGTCTTGTTACGATTTATACTTGCTTTGAATTGCAACACTAAGATAAGTGAAAAATCTGACATGACAAAATCCTGTGCACCTTTTTGTTGCTCAGGAACTTACAAACAAAGTTAAATCAAAGTATTGCGGAATTTAGGTTATTTTATTCTTTTAAACTTGTAATAGACATCGATTGTCTCTTTATTCTCAGAGTAAATTACATTCTCCTTATATGTAAACTCATCTCTATTGAGTTTTACAATTGTAGCATTATAAGCATAAGCTATAGGATAAAACATTCCATTATAACTATTACTGATGGTTTTCTCAAACTGTACTTTATCTCCATCAACTAGATAAGTACATTTTACGGTATTCCAAACAAAATCATCAATAGTCCATTTTTCGCTTGCTATATAGGCATAGAAATCTTCGTCACTCATATCGTATGGCTGGTATAATTCGCCATAGTTGTATAAGAATTCATATTCGAACTGTGTAGATTTGGTTATATACAATTTGCAGTATTTAGTTGTCGGCCATTCCTTTGAAGGATAAGAAAACTCAGCTTTGAAGTCATCATCACCATCAAGAGCATAAATTTGTGACAGTTCCCACTTGCCCTCAAGCAAGTCTTGGTTTACAGGCTCATCATCATTTGAACATGATACTAAAAGATTCGCGAGAACGTATGCAAATATGGATAGTAAAAGTATATTCTTCTTCATAATTATCGTGAATGTTTATTGGCATCAAGGCTTTACCTTATTATATTGAGTGCAAAATTAAAAAAAAAATCTCGGACTTCGTCAAAAGCCTGAGATTTTTGAGCTAGATTAACAGGAATGCGCCCACTACAGGTGCATTCTTATCCATTTATCAATAGCTTCATCTTGTTTGAGATTGTCATTCTCCCAGATTTCAGTAATCTTAGAGATGACATCATCGGCTTCATTGCCTTGGAAAACATAGCTGTTATCTGAATCATGCAGATTCTCAAAGCTTGCGTATGAGAGGCTGCTATCGATGTAAACCTCGAAACCGCAGATGTTAGCGTAAGAACCGCTAATCCATAAATTGGAAAGTGTAATTCCCCAAAAAGGGTATATTTTTGACTGAAAAAAGGGGAGTGAGAATCTAATGATTGGGGTTAGATTCCGAAGTCACCCAGTTGCACTTCCACCCTCTCTTCTATGCTGTCGGGGAGGGCACTGAAGAAGTCGAGCGACGTGATGCGCTCCACCTCATCAACGGTGTTCATATAGTCGCCCTTGGGCCGGTTGCCGCTCTGATTCTTATAGATAAACCCTACGGCAGCAGGAGAAGGATGGAGACGGAGCACCACCTTGAAGAACGCCTCGGGCACGGTGACCTTGTTCTTGCCTATCGTCTTGTGCTGCCCTTTGTAGAGGATAGGCCCACTCACAATGAATAGTTTTCCATAGGTCTCTGCCCATTTGCGACACTGCTGCTCCATCTCGTTCCAGTCGCCGGCATTGAGTCCATGCACCTGGGGACAGATGTTGGTGAAGAGGAACGACTGGCGCTGCGCTTCCTCGCTCCATCGGTTGTCGCCCGAGGGACAGATATGACCGCGGTCATAACCCGAACGATAATAATCAGCATCGGTGGCACGCGGAGCAGGCACCTCCTCGTCTTCAGCGAAACTCACTCCCTGACGCTTATACAGACCCGTGGTGTGCTCAGCTGTGAGACACCAGGCTACCCAACGCGGCAAGCGGTGGGTAGCATCATAGGAGGTGAGATAGCCCACACGGCGAAGGAGGGTACCGCCCTGCCCCACCGGCAACGGCTCATGTCCATCCTCCCTTACGAGCAACAGACTGTCGGTAGCTACCGTGACAGAGTGGACCTCAGGAGCAAGCTCGGAGGAAGGGGCAACGGAGGCAACTGCCGAATCGGCCTCATCTGATGACGACTGCTGACGAAGGGCAAAGGCAACAAGGAGAAGAAGCATGAGGGAAAAGAAGTGTAACGGACGACGATTGATGCTCATAGGATGGGTGAGTTTTGAAAGATAAAAACTTTTCTTGCTGCAAATTTATAAAGTTTTTTAAACTTATCCAACTCTCATACGTCTTATTTATCAAGAGTTGATAAAACTCCCCAACAATCATGTATGTGTGCGTAAGATATTCCATTATTAACCTAAAATAAAAAGTAAAAATGATCAAAGTAATGAAGACAGTGGGCCTTGCCCTATTGTTGTGTAGCGTGGCATTTTCTGCGTCAGCACAACCAGGAAGACATCGCCAACAGGCAAACGACAACATCGGTTACAAAGATGCCTACAAGGATTATTTCACCGTGGGCGTAGCCATCAACCACCGCAACCTCAACCATCCCGAAGAGTTGGAACTGGTGAAAAAGAACTTCAACAGCATCACTGCGGAGAACGAGATGAAACCCGTATCGGTGCAACCCCAAGAGGGTGTGTTTACCTGGGGCAAGGCCGACAGCATCGCCGACTTCTGCCGCAAAAATGGGTTGAAGATGCGTGGACACTGTCTCTGCTGGCATGCTCAGTTTACTGACTGGATGTTCACCGACAAGAAAGGCAAAGAGGTGAGCAAGGAAGTGTTCTATGAGCGTCTGCGCAAGCATATCCATACCGTGGTGAACCGTTACAAGGATGTGGTATATGCCTGGGATGTGGTGAACGAGGCCATGTCTGACGGTGGTGCACCAAGAAGAGGTCCACGCGGAGGCGAAGCGCCAAGTCCATACCGTCAGTCAAGAATCTTTAAACTCTGCGGTGATGAGTTTATTGCCAAAGCCTTTGAGTTTGCACGTGAGGCTGACCCCAACGTACTCCTGTTCTACAACGACTACAACGCCACGCAGCCGGGCAAGCGCGACCGCATCTTCAACATGGTGAAGAAGATGAAAGAGGCCGGAGTGCCTATCGATGGTATCGGTATGCAGGGACACTACAACGTGTATGGACCATCCGCACAGGAGGTGGATGAGGCGATAACCAAATATGCCACCATCGTGAAACATATCCATGTCACGGAACTCGATGTTCGCGCAAGCGAAGAGATGGGCGGACAACTGATGTTCAGCCGTGGAGAAAACCGCGAGACACCATCTTATATCAAGACGCTACATACCAACCAGTATGCTTCGCTCTTCAAGGTATTCAGAAAACATAAGGATGTGATAGACAACGTGACGTTCTGGAACGTGAGCGACAAAGACTCTTGGGTGGGTGTGAACAACTATCCCCTCACCTTCGATCGTAATCTCAAACCTAAGGCAGCCTATTTTGCCATACGCGACTTTAATGTGGCAGCTGATAATGCGGTGGTGAAGGAAGACTTCAAACCTTCGGAGTGTAACCAGCCTGGACAGGACTATCCTATGGTGAATTCGCAGGGATATGCGCGATTCCGTGTGCATGCACCACAAGCCAAGTCGGTGATAGTGACACTCGGACTGGGTGGCCGTGGCGGCACGGTGCTTCACAAAACGAAGGACGGATACTGGGAAGGAACAACCGATGGACCGATGGACGAGGGATTCCACTATTATCATCTCATCATCGATGGTGGTACCTTCAACGACCCAGGTGCTAAGAACTACTATGGTTCGGTGCGTTGGGAGAGTGGAATAGAGATTCCTGCACATGACCGCGACTTCTATGCAGACAAGGAGGTGGCTCACGGTCAGGTGGTGAAGGTGAAGTTTGACTCTAAGAGTAGCGAGGAGAGCCGTGAGGCTTTTGTCTATCTCCCACCCTCATACGATGGAAAGAAGAAGTTTCCCGTGCTCTATCTGCAACATGGATGGGGCGAAGACCAGACGGCATGGAGCAGTCAGGGACACGCCGACTTCATCATGGATAACCTCATAGCGGAAGGTAAGTGTGAGCCCTTCATTATCGTGATGACCTATGGACTTACCAATGAGGCACGCTATGGCACCATCCATCAGTTTGACTACACAAAATTTGAGAAAGTGCTGGTTGATGAACTTGTACCTTATATCGACAAGAACTTCCGCACCAAGGCCGACCGTGACCATCGTGCCATGGCAGGACTCTCTATGGGAGGAATGGAGACAAAGAAAATCACATTGGCACGTCCTCAGACATTTGGCTACTATGGTCTGCTTTCCGGAGGCACCTACAGTGCTGAAGATCTGAAAAACAGTCCACGCCCCCACTTGGTATTCATGAGCTGCGGAAGCAAGGAGAACCCTGGAGGTGTGAAGGCTGCTGCCACTGCACTTCAAGAGGCTGGTTTCAATGCTGTGTCCTATGTCTCTGAAGGCACCGCACATGAGTTCCTCACATGGCGCCGTTCTCTGAGAGAAATGGCTCCTCTGCTGTTTAAGAAATAATTACTTAATACCCATAAAACGTGGGCGGCACCCGATTGAGTGTCGCCCACGTTTTATGTTGATGAATAGGATAATATCTTAAAGCTGGATGGTGTACATCACAAAAGAGTGAGGTGCCACCTCTACATTCATCTTCTTGCTCACCTTCACATCCTCCTTCACGGGTAAAATAGGCTGTGCCTCATAGTTGTTCTCCTGGTCGGGCTGACCTGTGAGTGTGGTCTTCACAGCCTTCTTCTTCAGGCCAGAGAAACGAGAGAGATTGATGTTCACCTTATGGGCATCGGCAGAGGCATTGCATATCTTCACAAAGAGCTGACGTGTCTTGGTGTTGAGTACCACCGACTGCTCCTGCATATTGGTCTTCTCACCCTCGAAGGTCACGCAGTCGCCATAGTAGTAGTTACCCGACGACTGTCCGAACATCTGCTGCACATAGTAGCTACATGTGAGGAAAGGACGCTCATTGTCGAAATAGATAAGGTCGGGATTCCAGTTGGTAGCGTTCTTACGTGCGAAGAGGGGGGCATAGCTCGTCATGCAGACAATGTCACCATTGCGCTCCACATGGAGGAGATAGAGTGCCTCAGCCAGTGCATCGCGCATCTTCTTGTCTTTAGAAGCATACTCACCGAGGTAAACCTTGGTTTTGCCATCACGGGGATAGTTGTCATACTGACGACTGGTTTCAAAATAGGTGTGCTTCTCATAATAATGCTCATCGAGGACTGGCATGTTAAGTTCACGAGCCAACTTCCATCCTGCCTCATAGTCGGGGTTGCCAGGATGTGAACCAGGACCAGCCGTACCTACGATGACAATCTCAGGATGTTTCTCCATAATCTTCTTATACATATACTTGAATCGCTCCTCAAACTCAGGAGAGATTTTCTCCTCGTTGCCGATACCAAGATATTTCAGTCCGAAAGGTTTGGGATGACCGGCAGCAGCACGCACCTTACCCCACTTCGTTGTCTCATCGCCATTGGCCCACTCTATCAGGTCGAGCGCATCCTGCACCCACTCGTCCATCTCCTGCATAGGCACCACATCCTGTGCCTGTGTAGGCCACATGTTCCATCCGCCGTTGGCGCCCTGGCAGCTCACACCACAGGGGAGGATAGGCACGGGCTGCATGTTCATGTCTTCACACAGTTGGAAATACTCATAATAACCCAGTCCCATAGACTGATGATATCCCCATGTGTTCTTCAATGAGCGGCGCTGCTCCTTAGGACCTACAGTGGTCTTCCAGCGATAGGTGTTCCAGAAACCGTCGCCACCGCCATGCACCACACAACCACCGGGGAAACGCATGAACTTGGGATGGAGCGCTTCGAGGGCTTCGGCCAGATCCTTGCGCAGACCATGACCTTTATAGGTGTCCTGAGGCATGAGCGAGAGCTGGTCAACATCCATCACGCCAAGGGTGAGCACCAGCACGCGAAGGGCCGCATTCTTGCAATCGGCATTGGCACGAAGCGTAGCAGCAAAGGGAGCCCACTGGCGGCTATTGACGGTGAGCACGGTATCGGCCAGCACCTTCACCTCCTTGCCGGGCTGGATGAGCGACACACGCACCTGCTTATCCTTGCCATCGACATTGCGGGCAAAGAAAGAGAAATCGTAATTGGCATCTTTCTTCACGCTGATGCCATCGAAGCCATGGTTCTCCAAACCGAAGCCTTTCCATCCGTCATAATCTTTATACTCCTTCACACGCTCAGTGGTGAGGCGCATGTAGTTGATGTTGTTGGGATGGATGGGATGCTGTTGCAAAGCCTGAGCCAGACCAAGGGAGTGGCCAGGGCGAATGACACGCCAGGCGGTTCCTGGTCCCCAGCCATCGCGCTCGGCAAGGTTAAACTCAAAAGAGCCATTCTGCAACAACTCTGCATAGAGGCCTCCATCTGCCGAGGAACTGATATCCTCGAAGAAGATACCTATCAATTCGTCACTAATGGGTTTTCCTCCGGCAGGTGCCTTCATACTTTTCTGTGCCTGTGCTGTCAGCGTTCCTGCTGCAAGCATCAAGGCGAGCATTTTTTTGGATAGAATCATTATTATTTAGTTTTAGGTAATAAATAGTCTTGACTGCAAAATTAGTACAAAAGTTTGATAATTCAGCAAAAACACCCCCATTTTTATACAAGGCTCTTTCATTTCAACCAAGAATTGTTCATTAGATTGGGGGGTAAACCCAAATCGGCATTAGACTATTATACGCCAACAAACTTTCCTCCTCAAATATAAACATCATTGTATATCAATATGTTACAATAGCACGTCAACGATAAGAAAATATAATAGAGGCGGTTGTGACAAACAAGCATAGGAATCAATAAATACACTATTGGTGATTCTTGCCAAGTACTTTCTCTTCCAACTGAGGCAGATGGTCTATGATGTTCGCATCAATTTCGATTGTATATGTGCCCGCAGTGCTGCGCAGTGTCTTTTGAATGCTTGAAGGTTCGGTGTTGCTAAACCAGGCATAAAACAGATTGAGTGCAAACAGAGCCGTTGTCTTCGGATCAATTCCGTATTGGTTTGCTATATTCCAGCAGAAGTTCTTTAGGTCGGCTTGCTTCAGCCCCTTCTTCTTGCTGACGGAAAGTACTTCCATTCGTGTAACACCATTGAGTTGAACAAGAAGTTTGACAGCTTCCTCTATCTGATACAGTTCCTCATCCGTGAAACCATGAGGCATGAGCGTATAACGGGTATATTTGAGGATGGCTTCAAGTTTCCTTGCTTCGCGAGCGACTTTTGCTTCATTCATCTGCTTGCGGTCAATTTGCACTTGATTGATGAATACCTCCAACTCGTCATGTGCCTTCTGGATGTCACGCTTCAACTGCAACTTT
>JAHAZN010000052.1 GCA_018385335.1 Prevotella sp. | reverse complement strand
GACGACGCACTGAAGCAGAAACTCATGCAGCAGACCAACTGGTACCTCCCTCTGAGATACTAAAAATCGTTCATCTGACACTAACATTATAGAAATAGCAGGCTCACCGCCTGCTATTTCTATTTGTGTCAACTATATCTACAATCCTTCACAGCCACGCACCATCTTCTTAGGGGTGAAGATGAAATATTGAGAAAGAAGCAACAAAGTATTATCGTTTCTTTCCAAATAATTTCTTCTTGTTTATCGACTTTTTACACTACCTTTGCATCACATAGACCTTGCCCCGATGACCTATTTACGCATAAAAAATAATCATATTAACCTAAAAACAAGAATTATGAAGAAGATAAAAAGATGGACTGCATGGGCTGTGGCAGCTGCATTTGCCCTTCCCTCCTCTGCTGAAGAGAAAGCAACGAGTAACGGCTATCCTTACAGTCAGGTACCCTTCACTGCCGTGAAAGTGACCCCATCCACCTTTTGGGGAGACAGGATAAAGGCAGCAAGAGAGGTGACTATTCCACTTGCCTTTAGCAAATGTGAGACACAGAATAGGTACAGCAACTTCACCAAGGCTGCTTATACACTGCAACATCCTGGTCATGCCGGATTGCAGACCAAAGCGTATGACGTGCCCACGTTCATGGGCTTCAGCTTCGATGATACCGATGTGTATAAGACCATTGAGGGTGCAAGCTATGTACTCCAGACTTACCCCGACGAGCGACTGAAAAGCTATATCGACAGTGTGATAGCCATCGTGGGAGCTGCACAGGAGCCTGACGGCTATCTCAATACCGCCCGCACCATCAACCCTGACAAGCCTCACAGCTGGGCGGGAAAGACAAGATGGTCTAAGGAGGAGGTGCTGAGTCATGAGCTCTATAATCTCGGTCACATGGTGGATGCTGCCTGCGCCCATTATCAAGCCACAGGGAAGACTAACTTCCTCGATATTGCCAAAAGATATGCCGACTGTGTTGTGAAGGAGGTTGGACCGAGAGAGAATCAGGCCACGGTGGTACCCGGACATCAGATAGCCGAGATGGCACTCTGCCGTCTCTATCTCATCACGGGAGAAAAGAAATACTTAGACGAGGCAAAGTTCCTGCTCGACTATCGCGGCAAGACAAAGGTGCGTAACCACTACTCACAGAGTCATCAGCCTGTCATCGAACAGAAAGAAGCCGTGGGCCATGCTGTAAGGGCCGGCTATATGTATGCCGGCATGGCCGATGTGGCTGCCCTCACCGGCGATTCGGCTTATATCAATGCCATTGAGACCATCTGCGAGAACATCATCAGCAAAAAATACTACCTCACGGGCGGTGTGGGCGCTACCCACAGCGGTGAGGCTTTTGATGCCAACTATGTGTTGCCCAACCTCACTGCCTACAACGAGACCTGTGCAGCCATCTCCATGATCTACCTCTTTGAAAGGATGTTCCTCTTCAAGGGGGATGCGAGATATATCGACTGTTTGGAGCGCACACTCTATAATGGGGTCATCAGTGGCATGTCGATAGACGGCGGCCGGTTCTTCTATCCCAACCCACTCTCTGCCGATGGCAAGTATAAGTTCAATGCCGACAACACCAACACGCGCCAACCCTGGTTTGGCTGCGCCTGCTGTCCCTCGAACCTCTCACGCTTCATTCCTTCGGTGCCTGGCTATGTCTATGGTGTGAAAGACAACACCCTTTTTGTCAACCTCTTCCTCGGCAACACTGCTAACATCAGGATAGGAGGTAAGGAGGTGATGCTCCAACAGCAGACCCAATATCCTTGGGAGGGCGATGTAGCCATCAAGGTAGTATCGACCAAGACCAAGGACTTTGAGATGAAGATAAGAATACCCGGTTGGGTGAGAAACGAAGTGGTGCCGAGCGATCTCTACACCTTTAACGACAACGAGCAGACGGGCTACTCGGTAGAGGTGAACGGAGAGAAGATGGAGAGCAAGATAGAGAAAGGCTATTTCTCGCTGAAACGAAAATGGAAGAAAGGCGACGTGGTGAAGGTACATTTCGACATGAAGCCGCGCACGGTGACGGCTAATGCCAAGGTGCGTGACGACAGGGGACGGGTAGCTATAGAGCGTGGTCCTTTGGTTTATTGCGCCGAAGAGGCCGACCATCTCGGTATGGATGTTCATCATTTCTTCCTCGGCGAGCAGCCCAGGATGAAGGTGGAAGAGAAAGAAATCAAGAACACCGAAGGCGACAACGGAGTGTTCAAGGTGCAGTCGGTAGTTGTGGAGAATGCACAACTCATGGAGACCGACAGCCAAGGACGGCTCTCGGTGAAGAATGTCCCGCTACGACTCATTCCTTATTTCGCATGGAACCATCGCGGAGCAGGAAAGATGGATGTATGGTTTGCCTCGTCACTCGACGTACTCAACTGATACGTCGGTGACAAGACCATAAGACTACTGAGGGTGGGTGGCATAGAGGGCAATGAAGTTGCCGACGAAGCCTCCCGCCCTTCTTGTACTCAGGTTGACCACGTCCACTCCGCGAGCCAGGAGTTGCCAGGGTCCCCGCCCTTCAGCAAAATAGAAATCGGCATAGCGTCCACGGCCGACGACCTTCAGACGGAGAGGTCCCTCGCCATGAAGAGGAGCAGAGGCAATAGTGACTGTGGTCTTCTCGGTGCGCAGTAGTCTTACTGCCGGACGATTTTTGATGAGCGTCTTACCCAACACGATGTTATACTCCTCGTTCTGAAACAAAGCCATGCCGGCGAGGGCCCTTTCTTCCTTAGGTTCAAAGTCCAACCAGGTCTCGGCGGTAAAGTCACTATGCTTCTGTCTTACGAAGATGGCAGAAGGAGACTGGCTATCATAGATGGTGTTAGCAAGCGGACAGATGGTGAGGCCGGGCTCGTCGCCAAACGAATAGAAAGGTGAAGGGTTGCGAAGGAAGCACCAACGCCCGTCGAGTTTCTTGCCATCGAAGCAGTCGATGAATGAGAAGTTGCCCGTCAGTTCACTGGAGCCCTCCCCTACCGCCAGTTGCTTCTTCTCTACCACCGTGGGCACTGCCGTCTGCTTCGGGAGAATCGTTGGCCATCCGTCGTTCCATGTCACAGGGAGGAGGAACGTCTCGCGTCCTGTGTTATAGTAATCATCCTCATAGGGGCGACAGCCAAGGAACACTGCCCACCATTCGCCCTCAGGCGTCTGTATGAGTTCGGCATGCCCAGTACTTGTCACCATATCCGTTCTATTATTATCCGTGAGGTCACGCTGTGTGAGGATGGGATTACCTGCATATTCTTCCCATGGTCCAAAGGGGTGTTTCGCTCTGAATATCACCTCGCTGTGACGACACTCTGTTCCACCCTCAGCACACATCAGATAATAGTATTTGCCATGACGGAAGAGATGAGGTCCCTCTATCCATATCGGCTGTGCATCGACATGTGTTCCTCCACGCACGAGTTCACAGGGCGCACCTACGAGGCTGTCGCCCTTAACATCAAACTCATGCAGCCAGATGGAACACTCTCCTTCATAACGCTGTGCGGTGGCAGGCTTACCATTATGAACGAGATATGCCTTGCCGTTCTTATCGAAAAAGAATGAGGGGTCGATGCCGTCCACCTGCGGAAGGGGAATAGGCTGGCTCCATCCCTGCTGCGGGTCTTTGCTCTTCACATAGAAATTGCCCTTCCCCACATTGGTAGTCACCATATAGAAGGTTTTGTTCTTCTCATTATAGGAGATAGCAGGAGCAAAGATACCTCCAGATACCGGCTGCGTGCCAAGCTGCAACTGCTCGCTGCTGTTGAGCACATGTCCGAGCTGCTGCCAGTTGACCAAATCCTTACTCATAAAGAGGGGCACACCAGGATAGAAAGAGAAGGTGGAATTGACAAGGTAATAAGTGTCTCCCTTCCGGCATACCGACGGATCGGGATAGAAACCGGCAAGGATGGGATTGAGATATTGTCGGTCAGCATGAATCTGCTGATTGAAACGCTGGTCCATCCCTTCATAAGAGAAGAACTTAAAAGTGGCATCCTGAGCCATTCCTCCTACGCTCATTGAGAGAAGGAGAGAAGCAAAGATGAGTTTAGTCATCATACGAGTTATTGAAAGTGATTTCGTTGTTTTATCTTACCGGTGATGGTTGTGTGAACACCTTGTCATACCATTGTCTCATAATATTCTCTGGTGCGTACGCCTTGGCCTTTATCCTTGCCTTCTCCCCCATCTTCCTTCGAAGTTCACCATCGTTAATCAGCAGCAGCAGTTGTTCTGCGAGCTTCTCAGTATCTTCGGGACGCACTAAGATTCCATCCTCCATATCGGTGATAATCTCCCTCGGTCCACACTCACAGTCGAAAGCCACCACGGGAAGCCCCGTTCCCATCGCCTCAACGATGACCAATCCAAAGCCCTCGAAACGTGAGCTCAGCACCATGATATCGCTGGAGGCATAGTGATTGAAGATGTCTGATGAGGGTCCGCAGAGGTGAACCGACGCTGTGAGTTCAGCCTTGTCCACCAGCTGCTGATAGGGTGTGCTGTCGCCTGCACCATAGATTTCCAAGGTCCAGTCGGGCCTTTGTCTTGCCACCTCGCGCCATGCCTCTATCAGCAGGTCAAAACCCTTCTGATAGCAATATCTTCCCACGGCTATCACCCTCTTCATTCCGCGCAGCGCATCATCATATTCCCTGGTCTCCACAACATTGGGAATACATTCTAAATTATTGAGTTCGGGCCATTGCCTCCTATCATCCTCAGTGAGCACCACCACGCGGTTCAACAGTTTCAGCTGTGTAATCAACTGCCGCATCCATAGATAGGTGATTAGTCTCTTGAAGGGGAAATAACGTCCTTCAAAATTACGGAAATGCTTTCTGTTGATGTGCATCTCCCCTATCTTAATGCTCCCGTCGTTGATCTTCGAGAGGAAGTTAATCTCTCTCCTCAAGGTAGTGATGACATAGTCAGCCCTCAACGTCATCAGCGTCTCTTCAAGCTGTTTTCTGTAACAGGCCTCTTTCTTGTGTGAGATACGTATTTTCTCGAGAAGAGGTCGGTTCCACATTTCTTCGAAGCCGATATTCAGATTGATCACCTTCACCTTGGGTGAGAGCGGGAAGTAAGGTTCCTTCCCTGCTCCGTCGGTGAGAATCACTGTCACCTCCTCTCCCATCACCTCTGCCAGGTAATTCATCTTGGCAGTTAGCACACGTTCTATGCCTCCAGCGCAGTAGAGTGAGGGAGTGATATAAACAATTTTTCTCATGGTCTCCTTCTTATATCAGCCAATTGTTGTCGGCAGTAGCTATCCCCTTAGGGTTTCACCACGATGGTCTGTCCCTTCTTGGTGTCCACATCATACTCGTACACCTTGCGCAAAGGCAACTGTGGAGTCTTCTTCAGTTCTTTTGAGAGAAGGGGCTGACGGATGTCTGCCGACGCATAGAGCGGGTTGGGACAATCGCCCATAGCCTCCTTCAGTTTCCCAAGAGGCTGATAGGTGCGCAGGCGCAATGCACCTCCGACAGTGGAAGTGATGCGGGCCTCGGTGAGTTGTCCGTCTCTCCACTTCATGTCGACCACAAAGCCGCCACGCGTTCTCAGTCCCTTCACCTCACCTTCAGTCCAGCAGGTAGGCAGGGCAGGCAACAGATGGATGGCACCATCGTGGCTCTGTACCAACATCTCAGCTATGCCGGCAGCACAGCCAAAGTTGCCATCAATCTGGAAAGGAGGATGGGCATCGAAGAGGTTGGGATAGGTGCGGCCATTGGGATAGGTGCCCGACTTGCTATCATCGGGAAGAAGACTGAGCATGTTGGAGATAATCTTGAAGGCGTGGTCACCATCGAGCATACGCGCCCAGAAATTGATCTTCCATCCCAAGCTCCAACCTGTTGCCATGTCACCACGCTGATTCAGGGTATTTCCTGCAGCAGCGAAGAGGTCGGGGTGTTTGTAGGGAGACACCTGGTTGGAGGGATAGAGTCCGTAGAGATGAGAGATATGACGATGCTCATCCTTGGGATTGTCGGCATCCTGAAGCCACTCCTGCAACTGTCCATGACGACCTATCTGCATGGGAGGAAGAGCGTTGATGGTCTCACGCAGGCGCTGCTGATAGGCGGCATCCTCGCCGAGTATCTCAGCAGCATGGAGGGTGTTGCTCAGCGCATCAAAGACAATCTGGTTGTCCATCGTACAGCCGGCAGTCACTGATGTTCCCGTCCCTTCCGGTCCATGTTCTGGAGAGACAGAGGGCACAGCAACCAACCACCCATATTTCGGATGACGCTTCATATAGTCGAGATAGAAGTCGGCTGTTCCCTTGATGACAGGATACCATTTCTTAAGGAACTGGGTATCGCCCGTATAGAGATAATGTTGCCACAGATGGGTAGCTAACCATGCTCCTCCATTGGGGAACATACCCCATGTGGCACCATCTACAGGTCCTGCGATTCGCCAAAGGTCGGTATTGTGGTGCGCCACCCATCCGCCACATCCATACATTGTGGATGCCGTGACGGCTCCCGTCTTACTCAGGTCGCCTATCATCTCAAAGAGTGGTTGCTGGGTCTCACCAATATTCCCCACATCGCTCAGCCAGTAGTTCATCTCGGTGTTGATATTGATGGTGTACTTGCTGTCCCATGGGGCATTCATCTTATGATTCCATATTCCCTGAAGGTTAGCGGGCTGTCCGCCTGGCTGTGAAGAAGAGATAAGGAGGTAACGTCCATACTGAAACATCAGTGCCACGAGGTCCATATCGTTCGACTCCTTGAAAGCAGCTATACGCTTGTCGGTCTCCATGTCAGAGACAAAAGAGCGGGGGAGTGTGAGCTGCACACGGTCAAACTGCTCCTTATATTTAGCGAGATGACGTTTGAAGAGCTGCTGATAGTTCTTGCCAGCAATACTATTGAGCACCTCGTCATTGCGTGCAGCGGCATTGCCCGTTACATCGTTGTAGTTCACATAGTTGGTAGCTGCCGTGAGATAGACGGTGAGTTGTGAGGCATCAGTGACATGCACACTGTTGTTCACAATCTCCACCTTTCCATCGGCTTCTACGCTCACCACCTGTTCTGCCTTGATTTTAGAGTCGATACCCTCCTGTGCGACGCCCTCCACCTCATATCTCAGAAGATGACGCTGTCCCTTGACATCGGTAGAGGTGAGACGATACTTCATACTGCTATCGAAGGCCACGTTGCAGGTGATGCCCTTCTTGTCTGCCTCCACACGCATCACGATAACCTTGTCTGCCTGTGATGCAAAAACCTTTCTCTCATAGTTCACCCCATCCCTTTGATAGCTGACAGAAGCGACAGCCTCTTCAAGGTTGAGGTCACGATAGTAGTCAGAATAGTTACCCTTACCGAAGTCAATCTTCAGTCTGCCTAAAGAGAGAAAACGCATCCCATGAGGACCCTTCACCACATATCGGTCGATGAGTCGGTGAGCCTCCCTCTCTCTGCCTTCGAAGATGAGTTGACGTATCTTCTGCAGATGGTCCTTGGTCTCGATGCTGTTGTTCTGATAAGGTCCACCCGACCAGAACGTCCCCTCGTTGAGTTGAATCTCTTCGCAGTCGGGCTGTCCATAGACCATACCTCCGAGGTATCCGTTACCTATGGGCAGGGCCTGCAGCCAGGCATAGGCTGGATGAGCATACCACAGACGCAGACGATTCTTCTCTCCCCTATTGGAGGGAGCAGCCATCAATGTCAACACACTGAAGAAGAGCGCTAAGGATAAAACTATTTTTTTCATACGTTATACAGAGGATTAATTAATATTTCACAACCACTCCACCATTCTTGGGGATGCTCACCTTGATGCGACCCTTCTTGTCGGTCTTAACCAGCTTCTCGCTGCCGACGAGCTGTCCGTTGTCACTATAGAGCGTCACGGTCTGCTGTCCGCTAACTCCAGGCAGGGTGAGCAGTCGTTCCACGGTCTCCTCTTGAGCATTGATACCTGCGACATACCATTTGTCACCATGACTGCGTGCAAGGATGGCATATTTACCAGGATAACCGTCGAGATATTTCACCTCATTCCATGTGGTAGGCACCTCTTTCATAAAGTTGATAGCCCATGCAGGTGCATCGGTAAGGTTATTGGGAGCAAGGGCGAAATGCTGCACTGAACTCTGGAACAGCACGGCGGTAGCCAAGGCATAGACATCAGAGGTGATACGTTTCGAACCTCTGCTGTTGCTGGCATGATAGTACTTGTTAAGGGTTGAGCCGCCGAAATCCATGCTCCCCACCGTGTTGCGGATGAAGGTATGGGTGCAGCCGTTCTTGGCCTCGTTGTCGCACATCCCCTGAGAGAAATGGAGGTTCTCACTGGCCAGCACAGCCTCGCTCGCCACGAAGTTGGGATACATGCGTTCCCATCCTCTTGGCAGGGTGCAGCCATGGAAGATGACTTGCAGTCCGAAGTCGTTGGCATCGGTGAGGATATCTTCATAGAGTTGCATCATGTGCTGCTTGTCGCCTCCAAAGAAATCGACCTTGATGCCAAGGATGCCGGCACGCTGCATCCATGCCATCTCCTGGCGACGGGCGCCTACACGGTCCATCTTATGACGTGGTCCCTGGGGGGCATCGTTCCAACGTCCGTTGGAGTTGTACCAAAGGAAGAGACCCACGCCCTTGCTCTTGGCGTAACGTGAGAGCTCCTCGATACGCTGATAACCTATCTGGGTGTCCCAGAGGGCATCTACAAGGACAGAGCGATAGCCGAGGGCAGCAGAGAAATCGACATAGCGTTTCTGTTCATCGAAGTTACAACTGGAGTCCATACCGATGATCCAGCTCCATGTACCCTTGCCGTAAGTATAGTTGACAGAGGGGTTGTACTTAGGTGCTACAAGGTCGAAAGCCACGGTGGTCTCAACGATATTCTTCAGTGTAGTACCCACGGTGAGTGTACGCCATGGGGTGGCTGAAGGCAGTGCCATGGCAGGCTCTACCGTCCCCCATCCGTTACACTCCTCGGGCATAGGGAAGGCAAAAGAATAGCAGGAGCCGTTCTGCGCCGATGCACCGAGCAGTCGTGAGGCGCAGTAGTTGCCATCAACACCAGTCTCGCTGATCATCAGCCAGAGGTTGTTGGTCTTGAAGAGACAGGGAAAGGTGTAACCCATGCCCCATCCGTTCTTCCCCGCTGTATCATCGAGGGTGTAGTTGGTCTCATAGCTTGGAGCGGTGCGGGCAAAACCTGTCATCGGCTTCGCCTGGGGACAGAGGAAGGTGGTGGTAGCCTGTGACAAACCGAAGGTAGATACCTCGCGTTTCACCACACAGACAGAGGTCTCGCCCTTGGGCAACAGACGGTAACGGAAAGCTACGTCGCTGTTGCTGGCACGAAACTCGATATCAAGAAGGCGTTTCCCCTCCTTCGCATAATGGCATACCAGCTCATTGGCTTCGTAGTTGACATGCGACTGCTTGATGGTGCTGAGCATATAGCAGTCGTTCACCTTACGCTCATCTTTACCCGCGAGGGATAGGCCCTGCGTGAGGTCAGCAACATTAGTCTCTACACCCAACAGCGAGGGCAGAACCACAGGGGTACCATCATAATCTACAGCATAGACGGGCTGTCCCTTGTCGTTGAGGTCAACACTCACTACAATACGCCCATCAGGACTGGTCAACTGCTGTTTCTCTGCACTTACTGTCATCGACAACAGGAGGAGTGCAAATGAAAATATCTTTTTCATTTCTTGTCTATCTTTACGTTGTATGTATTATTTGTAGTTATATAACGGAAGAATCGCCGTTTTGTTATCTCTATCTCTGAGTTTTTTTTGTCAGATATTGCTTATTCAGCCTTCCACCAGTCGATATTCATCAATTTCCTACCCTTATATCCTTTGAATACGAAATAGAGGTCGTGGACACCAGTCACCTTCTTCTCAACCTTTGTAGTGAAGGTCTTCCAGGTCTCCCATCCTCCCGTGCAGGGAATCTCCCACTGGGCAATCTTCGTTCCTCCGATACTGTCAATATGGAGCTCTGCTGTTCCTCCGAGGAGTGCAGAGGCAGCCCTCATTTTAAACGCCTTCGGTCCTTCGTTTCCAAAGTCAACAGCCTGGAGCTTGAGCCAGTCACCATTATGAACATCAGCCACATAGACACCGGTCTTACTGTTCACCTCTGTCGTGATACCTTTAGAGAACGCCATGGTCTCACCCTCTACTCGCTGATAGGGGTTGAGTTTTCCTACGGGATTCACTCCTTTGTCGGTGGGCTGGATAAGAGGCAGTGAGCCATCGGCATTATAGGTAAACTCCTCAACGGCAGTACTTCTTCCGAAGCCACCACCTCCCGGCAGTTTTCCTGTGTGATAGAAGAGGTAAGAGTGACCTTTATAGTCGATGACACCACAGTGGTTAGTAAACGACTTGGTGTTGCCTTCGGGCATGAGTATTCCCTTGTATTTCCATGGACCATCGATAGACGTTGCTTCAGAATAAGCCAAGTGTTCGGGCACGCCACCGGCAGCATAGAGCAACTGGTATTTGCCGTTGCGTTTGTTGAGCCACGGACCCTCAGTGTAGCAGTCGGCATATTTCACACCTTTCTGCCGCTTGTCCATATTGGGAGCACCAAAGCCTTCCACCGTCAGTTCCAACTGCTTCACCTCAGAAGCGAGTGTGATCATATCGGGGTTGAGTTTGGCATAGTAGATATTGGGATTGCCCCAGAGGACATAAGCCTGTCCGTCGTCATCGATGAGCACGGTAGGGTCGATATTGTCCCATTTGCCGTTATCGAAGAGAGGCTTGCCGAGGGCATCCTTGAAGGGTCCTGTCGGCTTGTTGGCGACAGCCACACCGATAGCCATTCCGCCAGTCAACTTTGAGTGGGCACAGATATACCAGTAGAACTTGCCATTGCGTTCGATACACTGGGCAGCCCATGCACGGTCGTCAGCCCACTTAAAGGTGCCTAAGGAGAGAGGCACGCCATGGTCCGTCCAGTTGACCATATCAGTGCTGGAGTAGAGTCGCCACTCGTACATCCAAAAGAAGTCGGCATTGTTTTCATCATGACCGGTATAGACATAGATCTTATCACCGTGCACCATGGGAGCAGGGTCACTGGTATAGCAGGTTTGAACGATAGGGTTCTGGGCACTCACTGCCACGCTACACATAAGGAATAATGTCAAAAATGATTTCTTCATTGCTATGTTGTATTTTTGTTATTTCTTGGTTTTCTTATCCTTATTATTTTGGAAGAGATGAGGGATGAAGGCATTGAGACAGCGTCGCCAGGTGAGCCACTCATGATGGGTGCCGGGAGAAACGAAGTAATCGACGTTGATACCCATGGTTTTAAGGTCGGAGGTCATCTTGCCCGTACCGAAGTTCTCCTCACTTCCGCAGCCCATAAAGAGGTAGTTCACCTTACTGTTAAACTCCTCTGCTCTTGTAAAGACACCATCGAAACATGTCTTGACATCAACGGCAAAGAGCGCACCACTGAAGGTACCTATATAGGAGAACATGTCGAGATGTGGCAGGGTGATGTTAAAGGTCTGATAGCCGCCCCATGAGAGTCCTGCCATCGCTCTGTTCTCCCTGTCGGTCTTGCAGCGGAAGGTCTTCTCTATCATCGGTATGAGGTCGTTGATCATCACCCCATAGAAGGATGCACCATACGCTCTGCGCGCCTCATCGGGAGTCTGTCCTGGCTTCACATGGAAAGGAGCCTTGATGTCGCCACTCTCCATCACCACAATCATCGGCTGACAGATGCCGGCGGCTATCTGGTTGTCCATGATGTTCTGCATCATTCCCTGCTTGCTCCATCCTGTCTCATCCTCTCCCATACCATGCTGGAGATAGAGGACGGGATAGGTTTTCTTTCCACTCGTCTCATACTCTGCTGGGGTATAGACCATGGCACGTCGCCAACTCTTGGTGGTCTCACTGTAATACTGTACGGAGCGTACCTGACCTTTTGCCACGCCAGGCTGCGGACGATAATAATCGCCTTCCTTGCCCTCGGGTACCTCGATACCTCCTGCCTGACGGTTGCATCCGAAGAAGGTATCTGTTGCCGGGTCAACGACAGAGACGCCATCCACAAGGATGAAATAATAGTGGAAGCCCACCACCAAGGGGTCGGTGTTGCAGGTCCACACGCCCTCAGCATCACGCTTCATGTCATATTTCTTTCCGCAGATATCTACCTGCACCTTCTCTGCCTCAGGGGCACGGAGACGGAAATAGGCTCTGTGCTGCTCGTCGAGACGGGGGAAGGCATTGCCTGGCTCGTTGGTCTCTGCAGCTACCGTATGTTTTATCACATACTCATCTTCCTGCTTGCCATAGTCCTTGGGAGCGCAGTAATACTTGAAACAATCGACATCCACATAACCTCCGCTCTTCTTGGTAGCATAGTTGAAGATAGCGAAACGGGTGCCCATAAACAATCGACGGTAATCAAACCGCATCTTAAAGGGTTCGCCAATGGACACCCACTCATCGCTTCCCGTGCTGTAATAGAAGGTGGCGAGGTCCTTGCCTGGATTGAAATCGGCATCGATACGCAGGAACACGGAGTTGCTCTTCAGCTCTACACGTGCCAACTCTTTGGCCTCGACATTGGTGATTGCCTTTGTCTTATCATCGAGATCCACGACAGCTGTTGACATCGTAAGCCAGGTCTTCTTTCCTTCACGTGAGATGGTGAGCAGTCCTGAATGTCCGTTGAAGGCAGCAAGACCAGCCTTATCGCCATCTTTCATCTTAGTGATATCGAGACTCACGCTACCCGTACATGTCGGTCCTTCCATCCTCTGGGTGATGGTGTTGGGGGCATCATAGATGGTCGATGCCAATCGTGAGGTCTTGAGGCGCAGATAGCCAGAACGCTCCTTCAGCGACCATGCCTCATCCACGGGGTTATGGTTCCACTGCCAGTGCATCCCTAAGATCTCTGAGGAGAACTCATCGCCAAAGACTGTCTGTCCGGTGGGATTGATGGGGGCACCCTTCACTTTGCTGGCGGGGGTAGGCATCACCAAAGGCACCTTACCATCCTTATCGCCGAGCATAGGCCATCCATCCTCCCAACGACAGGGCATGAGAGTGAGCACGCGCCCCACGCCTCCTCGGTCTTGGAAGATGATGCCATACCACTGACCATCAGCACCATCTACAATGGTTCCCTGACCTACATAGGGGAAGCCGGCAAAGTCGGACTCAAGAATCTTCTTCTTCTCATAGGGGCCGGTGATCTTGTCGGCACGGTAACAGAGCTGACAACGCTTGCCTCCCCGTGGCCAGGAGATCATAAGGAGATAGTATTTCCCATTATGCTTGACCACACGACTACCCTCTAAGAGTCCGTTGTCCACCTCATCATTTGTCACTACGGTCATATCCACACCTCCTGGCTGCAGTCCTGTCAGTTCTTTATTCAGCTCCTGCAGGCGCCCGGTGCCACTGAAGACATAGACTCTGTCGTCGTCATCGAAGAAGAGCGAGGCATCGTGGAAGTGTTTCAGACGTGAATGAAGTGTCCATCCCTTGGCAGGGTCGTCGGTCTTATAGATATAGGTATCACCTCCAGGGTTATCATTGGGTGCGAAGAGTGCATAGAACATCCCTTTGTGATATTTCAACGAGGTAGCCCACTGACCGCGTCCATAGACAGTACCCTCCTTCATGTCATACTTAGGCGAGTCGGTGAGTTGATCAAAGAGATAGCTCACTGTCTCCCAGTGTGCGAGATCGGTAGAGCGCATCACCGGCGCACCTGGCATGAGGTGCATCGTGGTGGTAACAAGATAATAGTAGTTGCCTACCCTTATCACATCGGGATCGGGCACATCAGCCCACATCATCGGGTTGACTATGGTCGCAGCCTGAGCCATCCATGCCCATGCAGCCATCATCAACGCAGAAAGCAAACGTTTCATAGTTTTGGGTTTAATTATTATTGTTATTGATTGTTCTGGTGAGTAACGATTAGCTTAATGCTAAGGTCATTGCAAAGATAATAAATATCGCTGAAAGTGATTGTCTCTTCACTTTTCTGTATGTTTCCAATGTTTCGCAATGCGTCACGTTTCTGTAACGGCAAACAAAAAGTGGGCGAAAATGCCTCAGCACCTTCGCCCACTATGGATAGATTACCTATCGGAAGATATTCTCTTCCTTGGGTGATGTTTATTTCACGATTTTCTTCACTACAACGTTACCGTTGGAGAGTACCTCCTTCTTGATGGTCAGACCATTGATCTTACCATTCACGCGACGACCGTTCAAGTCGTAGAACTCGGTACGGATAACCTCGTTGCTCTTGTTCTCCTCAACACCCTTGATACCTGTAGCATAGTCATAGCCTTCTGCCACATTAACCATGTAGAGTTCAACATTGTTGAAGAATACGTGAGCGTTGCTTGTTGTCTCAACACCTACGGTCAGTGTGCCGTCGGTCACTACATAAGTTCCGAGATAAATATTGCCATAGGGGAAGGTCTGACCGATGATAGGAGCCTGAACGATTACGCTATCCTCACCATGGAGAACGAATGCGTTGATGCCTTCGAGAGAAGCAACATCACTCTGACGTTCACCGAAGCCCACCTTCACTGAGTAAGTACCAGCGGGGAGGTTAGTAACGGTCTGCTTGGCGATGAAGCCACGAGCCCAGCAAGACATCATACCGTCGGCATAGAGGCAGTTCTCGTTGATTACCTGACTCCAACCGGTTGTACCGGCAATTTCATAACCATCCTGCTTGTCAATAATCGTCCAACCGGGCATCATGTTGGTGTTGCCATTGTAAGCACCAGTAGCGGTGAGGTAGGTGTTGGGGTTCTTGAAGAATCCAGAAAGGTTGATAGAGTCACGATAGTTCTCGAGTGTTGTAGAATCCATCTTCTCATCGAAGAGGGTGTTCTCAGGATCAGAGAGGGTCGTGTAGAGCTTAATCTTTACAGCGCTCTTCAGTGTCTCAGCCAAATCGTCATCATCCTTGAGGAGGTTGTTAGCCTGCTCGATATACTCAGTAAACTCTTCCTTACCGGTCTTGTTGTTCAAATCGGTGAGAGCATCAGCGAGGTAGATATGACGAGCGGTGATGGCAGCCACACCGGTAGTATTGGTGGTCTGACTGGTCTTGTGGAGACCGGTGGTTGCATCAATATCAAGTGTGGTACACATGCTCTTCACCATGTTGGTGTACTTGTCGAGGTCAGCGATAGCCTTAACGAGCTGATCGTCAATCATCAAGGTATCGATAGCAGCGATGCTGTCGTTGAGGTTCTGGTCGAGCTCGACCTTGGTAACGTACTTATTGGTCACCTCAACTAACTTCTGATAGTAGTCGGTAGCCTCAAACTTCGTGTTCTTGAACTTCTGTACCTGTGCGAAAGCGAGAGCTGGCTTAGCATCGTAAGCATCGCAGTTGGTGCGGTGATCACTCAGTGCCTTAGCTGCATCATTGAGTTCTTTAGCAGCCTGCTCGTAAGCAGAAGGAGCAGTGAAAGACTTGCCGTCATATGCCTTGATAGCAGCATCAAGAGCATCCCATGCAGCACCGGCATAACGAGCACCGGAATTGCCTGCCAAAGTATTCTTAGCAGCAGCGAGAGCATCTGCGAGCAACTGCTTATAGACTGCGCCAGCGGTGTTAGGAACATACTGAAGTTTGATATTACCAAGCATCGCCTCGGTCCAGCCATCAGTATCCATTTCACCACCATCAGATTTGAGCGTCATCCAACGGAGTTTGTAATTACCCGTAGCAGGAGCCTTGAAGGTGTGGCTCTGTGCACCAACAGACACATTACCCTTTGCACCTTCACCATTGGGGTTGGCAGGATTTTGGAAATCAGAAGTATAAATAGCATTATCTTCAGCGTCAAGCACTTCAAAGCGTCCATAAGGCGTTGCCTTCCATGCAAAGGCATTGAAACTTACCTGATATTTCTTACCTTCCTCGAGAGCAAGCACGTGAACATCATCATCGGGAGCAGCACCATACATAGCGTAACCCATACGATAATAGATAACGTGTGTCATATCACCGGAGAAGCCATCGAATACACGAGGACCGCTACCATAATCACCAGGAAGCAGTTCTGCATTGGCAGCATTCACTTTCCAACCAGCAGGAATTTTATTAGCACCAGCTACAGAGAAGCTGTCAGTCCAAAGCACCTTAGCAACATCGTTAGGATCATTAGAACCCTGACCGAAGTTCAATGTGATGCTGTAAACACCTGGTTCATCATAAGGATCTACCTCTGGTTTTACATTGCTGATCTCAACTTTGTACTCACCCTGAAGAGGAGTGGTAGCTGTACGAGTCAGCGTCAGCACCTCTGCATTTCCATCGGGACCTACTGTGAGTGCCTCTTCCTTACCATTCTCATCGATGAGCGAAGCCTTAGCCGCAGAGGTGTTCACCTTCTTGTCGAAGGTCATGGTGATCTCCTTGGTGTCACTGGGGAGGTCGAATGAACCATTCTCAGGAATAGCAGCAATCATCTTAGGAATAGCATAAGCATAAGAATAGATCTCCTGAATTTCATCATCATAGTTGATACCAGTCTCGGTGAAGTCTCTTACAGAAGCATCATCGCTTGTTGAGTAAGGACGTACAGAAGAGGTGTACTTGATACGCAAAGCCTCATCAGTAGGATTCTTGAAGGTTACTACAACATCGTCACCTTCGTCATCTTCAGGATATTCACCATCCAGGAAGATATAGAAGCTACCATCCTTCCAAGCTTCAACGCTGAGAATGGCATACTCTGTTCCATCCTTCTTCTTCACGGTTACACAATCGTTGGGGAAGAGCACACGGTCCTTGCCTGCGGGAATAAGGCTAGCAACATTAGTCTGATAACCGAAGTCAACCTTCAGTACATCATTGCAGAAGTTGATACCAGCAATCTCCGCACCCTCCTCAATCTTCACATCGTCAATATAGAAATCACCAGGATTCATCATGTTGATGGTGAGGAAGAATTTTTCAATGAGTTCAGGGTTCTGACCTGGGTGGTTCTTGTAATACTGCTGCTGCAATGCCTGGTTGGCATAGAAGAACATCATAGTATATTTACGGAAACCCTTGTCCTCATCCTGGAAGTAAGAGAGGTCGTAAGTGATCTGTGTACTGTCTGCAGTAAGGAGAGCGATATCACCATACTCCTGACCCTGCATCAAGGCTACACGTGCTTTGGTTTTCTTGTCTGTCGAACCATCAATGTTATAGGTATTACTACCCTGAAGATAGAAAGACACACGATAAGGAGTATTCTCCTTGAGCGGGAGGTTGCGGAACTTCACTGCACGCATCCAGTGCTGATTTTCGCACTCACTGGCATTATCGTTGTAGAAGTGAAGCGACTGACTACCAGACACAGAATAGTTTTTGGAGAGTTCACGTTCGTCAAACTCTGGAGTGTTGTAGAAACCATACCATCCGAGCTGGGTGGTATCAGCATCTGCTGCAGGAAGCTGGCCTTCAAAATCCTCATAGAGAATTGTTGTCTGGGCGTTTGCACCTGCCAATCCAAAGAACAGACCTAATGAAAGTAAAAGGTTTTTCTTCATAATTGATAATTTTAGGTTATAAACTGAGTTAATGAATAAAAATTTCTGCCGCAAAGATACCTCTATTCATTTAAGTGCACTTTTCGGCACGTCTCATGTGTTTTTCATTTTGTCTATTATTAAACAACGCAGAAAGAAAATTCACTTGATAACGATGAAATAGACAGAAAACAACCCATTTCATCGTTATCAAGTGAATAAGAAAAAGACTCAACTTATCGTCTGTCAATATTCAAAGGACGAAGCCGGCAGACCATTGATGCCGTAACAGTTGGCCTTGATAGGATTGTTTTTCCAGGCATAACGTACCCGTTGTGGCTGCTTCACTTGAGGACAACGCACTACCACCTGGGTGCCTTTGGCTTCGGCCTCAGCATTATAGAAACGGCCGTCGGCTCCAGCCAGTTCAAACTCATTCAGTGTTGTCTGACGCAAGGGTTGGTCGAAGGTAAGGACAATCGTTTCGCCATTCACTTCCTTCTTGATGACAGCAGGACTGAGCGTCACCTTTTTCTTACCCACCAAGCGGTCGAAGGCTTGACCGATGCGCTGTGCCACCTCTTTCTTTCTCAGAGGATGGATATCCACCGTCTCTCCCAGGTCGATAGCCACCACGAGTTCTGCCCGCTCATCCTGAGCAGCTACGGTACGTTGTGCCTCCCTCAACCGTGCCCACTGACTATTCTGAGGCAGTTCCGTAGGTTGCATGAAGTTGGCCAACTGAACGATGGCAAAAGGCAGTTCGGGCTGTTCCATCACCGCCCTCCAGTTGTTAAGCATCAGTCGGAGCAGGTCGCCATACTCACCTGCCTTTCCTACATTCGACTCTCCCTGATACCACACCACGCCGGCCAGGGTATAGGGATGGAGAGGATAGAGCATCGCATTATATAATGTAGAGGGGAGGTTCTGTATGCTCGGTCCTCCTCCGGGACAGTTGGGCATGGTCTGTCCTGCGGCTATCACCCACTGCTCATCGAGCTTCAGTGTATCTCCAGGAGCAAAGATGAGCTGATAGGGTTTCTCCTTGATGAAATGGGGCACTCCGTTCTTGTTGATAAATCGCACGGTGATGACATTATCGCCCTCCTTCAAGAGTCCTTCGGGAATCTGATAGCGACGAGGAGGATACTGGTAATAGGTGCGTCCCACCTCCTTGCCATTGACAAACGTATAGTCCATGTCGTAGAGTGTTCCCAGGAGGAGACGGGCCGACTTGCCTGCATGGGCTGCATCGACATGAATATGTTTTCGTAACCACAGCGACCCGACATAGGAGTTTCCTTTCACAAGAGGTTCATACTGATTCACCTTTCTCCATCCCTTGTCGTTATAGTTCAATGTGTTCCATCCCTCTTTCAAGCCAGGATCGTTGTCATCGAGCAGTTTATTCCATCGGTTGGAGCTCAACTGATTGGCCTTAGCCCAGGCTGCCACCATCTCATCATCCTGGTAGAATGCTGTCTGTGCGACATAATGAGGAAAATCTTTACGGAGGGAGTCAGCCTCTATCCATGCCTCTATAGGTGTACCTCCCAGACTGTTGCAGATGATTCCCTGTGGCACACCTGTCTGTTCATACATTCTTTTAGCAAGGAAATAGCCAACAGCAGAGAACTTCCATGCGTTCTTCTTATCGAGTTTACGCCATTCTGTGGCCTTCACATCCTTGCTGTGACCATGGGTATTGGTCATGGTCTGCACACGGAAGAGACGGATATTCGGGTTGCTATAGGCATCTATCTCGTCGGGATACTGAGGATAAACACGCTCGATATCGACATCGATGTTTGACTGTCCGCTGCAGAGCCACACATCGCCAATCATCACGTCGTTGATCGTCTGTTCATTCACTGTCAAGGCATAAGGTCCTCCAGCCTTTGTTGCAGGAAGGGTGATGCGCCACTGCCCCTTCTCGTCGGCAGTGGTCTGATAGCCTTTCTTCTTAAACGTTACCGTTACCAACTCTTTAGGGTCAGCAGTCCCCCAAATAGCCATTGGTTTACCACGTTGCAATACCATTCCATCCTGGAATATCTTAGGCATCCACACTTTGGCCTCCATTGGCGTCACCATGAGCCCCAACAGGCTCAAAGTCGCCCATTTCATCGACTTTCCTAACATAGTTATAATCATGTATAAGGGTTATTAGTATTCATAGAGTTTGACATGCAGGATTTTGAAGTCTCCCACGGCGATGCGGGCATGACGTCCCTGGTGGTCTTCATCGCCATTATGCCGACGGAGATAGGTGAGTGTACCATCCTTCTCCACCTTCACCTCATCAACAAAGAGCAGGCCCATGCGCTTGCCGGCAAAGCGGTTGCTTTGTGTCTTCAGCAGGTTTTCCTTATGTTGGGGGTCTGCCAAGACGAAACCATCTTCGCCTAACTGTCGTTGCACAGCAAACTGCTGTTCATAAGCCGTAGCAAAGGAGACAACGACGCCTGTTCCTGCTATGAGATAATCATTCGGTGCCAAGCGCATCACCACCGCCCCACCCTCGGGCCACACGGAGCCGTCGGTAGCTCTGGCATCCCATGGCAAAGTGAAATAGTGACGGCAGGTGAGACGGAGCTTGCCCTCATCAATCACGCGTTCTTTCTCTTGCTGATCGAAGAGCAGTCCCCAGGAAGAAATCTTGTTGTTCATCAGCAATGGACGGAGCTCGTTGAGCAGTCGGTAAGCCTTGGTGATCGGTTCCACCTCCTTAGCCGCTGCCTTGTCGATGGCGAAGGGACTGAAACCCAAGGCGCGATGTTCGCCAAAAGTATAGAAGGCGCGGGCAGCCGCATTGGCACAGCATCGGGTCTCGGGGATAAAGAGGCGATTATTCCACAACGCATATCGGTCAGCCCAGCCCTTGAAACCCGCATCATAGATGTCGGGAGAGAGCATATCGATGGTCGGTGCGCCCGCATGCCAGAGGTCGATGAGATGGGCTAACGGACCTGCCGAAGGATATTCGCCGGGCTTTCTCCCCCTACTATTCATAGCGGCATTGACATAGAGGGGCATCGAAGCGTATTTTCTTGCTGTCTGAGCCAACGTCTCCACATATATTGCATAGGAATAGGCCATGAAGACCTCATCAGAGAAGAGGTCATCGCCAAACACTTCCTTCCAACTCTTTCCCTTGAGGTTGACACGTTGCTGCAACCAAGGATGGAGTTTGTTCTTCTTAAGATAAGTGAGCAACTGTTCGGGCACACCCTTCCTATAGACCTCCTCGGCCAGTTGGCTGTGGTCGCGTGCATCTTCAAGCATCCCTATCTCGTTCTCTATCTGCATCATGATGACGGTCTCGCTGTTCGCATCCACCTCCTTGATATGTTTCATCAGTGCCTCAAAGGCTCGGTTGTCAGCCTTCAGCACCTCATCGGAGAAGGCCGAGACAATTTCTAAGGGTTTGCCAGTTGTCGTCATGGCTCTCGGGAAGCGTCGGGTGTTGGTCTTCACCCACTGGGGCGTATAACAACTCATGGAGTTCTTCCATACACCAAACCAGAGGAACACCACCTTCAGCTGTTGCTGTCGCGCCTGTGAGATGGTTCGGTCGATGAGGGTGAAATCAAACTGTCCTTCCTGTGGCTCCATCAGATCCCAACAGGCGGGCACGAGAACGGTATTCAGTCCGAGGGCTTTCATCCTTGGCATCACCTGATCGATATCCTCTACTGAGGTAGCAGCCGAGTTGCTCAATTCCCCACCGAGAATAAATAAGTGCAGCCTATCCTCCTGCCCCTTAGCGGGAAGCGAAGGCATCGCTCCAAGTCTTAGTCCCGAAAGTGTCAGGAGTAAAAGAACAAAACAAATATTTTTCATAAATCTACCTTTTATTTAATATAATCACTTATATCATTAGTGTCCCGTTAAAATCGGGACGTATTTAAAATTTAATATTTAACCCCGGAAATAGGGGATAATCGAGTTCTTTGACATCGTTGAATTTAGTCTTATCGAACAGGTCTCGAAGGTGAGTTTTGTCCATTAGTCCACTTTAACGGGACAGTAGTGATTCCATCTATTATTTATTGTTCTTCGCAAACTTTTCAAAGTAGCCGAGGCAGACATCGCGCCATTCACGGGCATTTTCTGCTTGATGTTTGAGTCGCTCATCCACCTCACGCCATCGCTGTTCATCGACATAAGGTTTCATCTTCTGCCATGCAACGACGGTGCGATCTACCTCATCCACTCCCTGCTGATAGCGAAGACAGAGAGTCTGCCAGAGCGTCAGTCCATTCTTCATCCGGTAGTTCCATGCCACATGATGGAACCAGAGCAGATACTCCTCAGGACAGGTATTGATATTCTCATACATCGAAGCATAGGGTTCGGGATACTGTCCTGTGGCATTTGTACCCGTTGCTGCAGTGCGGTCGGAACCCACGCCCATACTGTCGGCTTTGTGATAATAGACGGGACACCACTCCAAGGGATAGGATGCCTTGTAACCATCAGGCTCCGGTCCATAGTGGTGGTCGAACATGAAGATATGATGAAGTCCTAAGGGCATCATATAGTTGACGCAAGCCTCACGACTGCGCATCATCACGCCCTGCATGATGCTGACGAAGTGCTTCTCCTGGGTAAAGGTGAGGCGCAGCCATTCGTCGGCAATCTCCTCCGATGAGAGCTCGGGATTCCAAGCCAGGCGGCCGAAGGCATACCAGTTAGCCTGTGAGAAATGATGACCGCACCAGTTGGCATCATCACCAATATTAGCCACGCCTGCTACGCCTACCAGCCGAGAAGGACGGACATTACTGAAAAACTCCTTCCACATCGGTGAGAGATAGACAAGATGGCGCGACTGCCCAAGATACTCCTGTGTGATCTGGAGTTCTGCCATCTGTGGTGTCTGCTTCATCTGGTCGAAGATAGGTGCGTAGGGTTCACGGGGTTGGAAGTCTAAGGGCCCATTCTTCGACTGCAGGATAACGTTCTTACGAAACTGTCCATCACAGGGTTTGAACTCACTTACCGCCTGTTTCACGCGATCTTCTCCCTTGTGGTTAGCGCCATAGACAAAGGAACGCCACACCACGGTACCTCCATAGGGTTCGAGTGCGATGGCGAGCATGTTGGCACCATCAGCATGGGAACGGTGATAATCGCCAGGTCCGGGTTGTCCCTCAGAGTTAGCTTTTACGAGGAAGCCACCGAAGTCGGGAATAAGTCGATAGATTTCTTTCGCCTTCTTCTTCCACCACTGCTGAACATTAGCATCCAAGGGGTCGGCAGTAGGCAGTCCACCGAGGGTCATCGGTGAAGCGAAGTTAACGGAGAGCCACACTTTGATACCATAGGGGCGGAAGACCTCTGCCATCCATCTCACCTTCTCGAGATAGTCGGCAGAGAGTATCTTTGGCGAAGCATTGACATTGTTGAGCACCGTACCGTTGATACCTATCGAGGCATTGGCACGCGCATACTGTTGCAGTCGGAGCAGGAGTGCTCGCTGCCGGGGGGAGAGTCCACGGGCATGAGGATTGGTGACCCGTGTCAGCTCCATCTCTTCCCACTTCCATACACTCTTTCCTGCATATCCGCGCTCTATGCTCCCATCGAGGTTATCCCAGTGGTTGAGCATACGGATAGAGAAGGTAGGTACGGAACGGGTGGCAAGGGGCCATCCGAGCTCCTGTCGGCGCAACACCTCATAGGCGCCATAGAGCAATCCCTGTGGACGTCGGGCGAGGATGGTCACGTCACCCTGCTGTTCCCTCACCTCAAAACCGTCGTTGTCGGGCATGGAGGCATCAAGACGCAACGTGGCCCTGTTCCCTTTGAAATACGAGGATAGTTCACTCTTAGCTATTGCTACACTGCCACCACCATGAGCGGTGACCACTGCCTTGTTAACGGGCTGCTGTCGCAACCACAACATACTGCCATCGTCGGCCTTAGCGATAAGGGCAACACAGGCAAAGAGAAAGGTTAATAGATTGTGTTTCATCATGTGGCAAAGTTACAAAAAAACATCCACATAGCATTTACTTTTTGTCTAATAACCTTTTCCTTATGTAACAAAAATATCTACTCACCTCATCAGCAGCCAATAGTGACTAACCTTTGGCTGACTGCTCCTCCTGGCTGCGCTCAGCATACTCTGTTGGAGAGACGCCGAAATGTTTGCGGAAGACCGTTGAGAAATGTGCCAGGTTACTGAATCCTACGGCATAAGCTACCTGCGTGACATTCACCTTCTGCTCCTTCAACAGACGGGCAGCCTGCTCAAGACGTATATTACGAAGGAACTCACTGGCGGGGATACCCGTCATCTCCTTCATCTTGCGATGGAGCTGCGCCCTACTGATACCTACCTCCTCGGTGAGCATATCTACGTTGAAGTCGCTGTTGCTCAGGTTCTTGTTGATAGCCTTCATGATACGTTCCATCAGCACCTCATCATTGCCCTTCAACACAGTGTCCTCCACCTTCTCCTTCTGTTGCTGCGCGCCGGAGAACTTCCCTTTGAGCAGGAGAATGTTGTTCATCTGGTTCTCTATGGTATAATGGAGTTCCTGGATATCAAAGGGTTTCGCCATATAAGCATCGGCACCACGCTCCAAACCTTCGAGGCGGTTGACCACATCGTTCTTCGAGGTGAGGAGGATGACTGGTATGTGATTGAGGCGGAGGTTGGTTTTGATAAGACGTAAAAGACTGAAGCCATCCATCTCGGGCATCATCACATCGCTCACGACAACATCATAGTCTTCGGAGAGCAACTGTTTGATGGCCTCCCTACCATTGCGACACACGGTGAAATGGTAGTAACGGGCGAGTTCAGTACTGATATAATGGCCTATCTCCTCATCGTCATCAACCACGAGCACACGATAGTTGCGCTTCGTCCCTGAGGTCTTTATATCGGGATTCTTAGCGAGGCTCTTGAGGGTGGGCTGTTCTATCTCTTCCTTGGTGAGATGAGCAGTGCCGAGCGGCACCTTGACGGTGAACACACTACCCTGCTCCTCGTCCTTACGGTTGTCGGCAGTGATGATTCCGTGATGCATATCGACAATCATTTTACAGAGGTTGAGACCGATACCCGTACCGGAGGTCTTCTTCTCTCTGCTGTTTTTCCCTTGATAGAAACGGTCGAAGATATGTTTTCCACCATCTTCACCCAGGCCTATACCATTGTCTTTCACCTCTACCACTGCCCATCTGTTGTCTTCGTTGATCACCTCAACCTCAATCTTTCCCTTGTCGAGGGTGTATTTAAAGGCATTGGAAAGGAGGTTGGAGACAACCTTATCGAAGTTGACCGTGTCTATCCATACCATCATCTTCTCCATCTTATGATTGAAGTGGAAGGTGATACCGCGCTCACGGGCGGTATATTCGTACATTTTGAACACACCACTGACAAACTGAACGAGATCGACCTCTCGGCAGACGAGGTGCATCTGCTGCTTGTCAAACTTCCTCACGTCGAGGATTTGGTTGACCAGGGAGAGGATGCGCTGCGCATTGCGCTCGATGATATCCAGCTCATGGTTGGGACCTTCGCCCAATCCGCGCTCCTTTAGTTTGCGCAACGGACTCATGATGAGGGTGAGCGGAGAACGTATGTCGTGAGTGGCATTGATGAGGAACTTCATCTTCTCCTCATCCAACTGCACCTTCTTGCGACGCACATAGATATAGAGTGTACCTCCTACAATCAGAACAAAGAGAGCCACATAGAGGATGATAGCCAAGGATGAGCTATACCATGGGGGCGACACGGAGATTGTGAATACCTTCACTGGCGAATAGACACCATTGCAGAAGGCTCGTACCTGTACCTTATAATGTCCTGCCTGCAGGTGGTTGAGACTGATGGTGTTGCCTCCAGCATTTTGTGCCACCCAGTCTCTGGCATTATTGATGCGATATTCTATCACCACATTCTCTGCATTCAAGAAGTTGAGCTGTGAGAAATGCAGGGTGATGGAGTTGTCGTTATAAGCCACCTCAAAATGATTGGAGCGTATCACCTCCTTCTCAGTGATGGGGGCGCCATCAGAGAGCGTATTAACATTCACTTCGCTGCCACCCACTCTGAAAGAGGTGAGTTGGAGTTCGTCGCCCTCCTTATTCTTCACACTTACCTCGTCGGGCATGAACGACGTGATGCCTTCGCTGGTAGCAAAATAGATTCGGTCGTCATTGGTGTGAAGACCAACGAAGTTGACATACTCCTTCTGTTCCAGTCCGTTACCGATGAAATGGCAGACAAAACGCCGCTCGTTGTGTTGCCACTGCCAGATACCAAAGGAGGTGGCACACCACACGTCGCCCTTATTATCCTGCACGACATAGGAGATCATCTTACCTTCCAACGGCTGACTGTGTTCGAAAAGGTCAACCTTCTTGTTAGATTGATGATAACGATAGAGTCCTTTATTGGTACCTATGATGATGTCGCCATTGACCATCTCGCAGAGCGAGGTGACCATAGCTCCCTCTAAAAGCTTATGCCATCCCAAGGGACAGAAACTGTCCTTCACAGGATCATAGACCTGCATACCCGAGGAGGTACCTATCCATACCCTACCCTTCTTGTCGGGCATCAGGGTCATCACCCAGTTGTTGGCGAGATACCCTTGTTTAGCCTTCCTGTTGTCATAGTTATAGTTGACCCACTGACCTGTAGCTGCCTTACGGATGCAGAGTCCTCGGGCATAGGTACTGAGATAGATATTTCCATAACGGTCGATGGTCATATCGTTCATATGGTTGCAGTCGTAACCAAACACCTTCTCAGCACTGCCTGTCTCTGGATGATAGCTGTAGAGGGCATCGTCGGTGCCTACCCAGTAGTTTCTGTCCTTATCACGATAGATAAACTCCACATCACCGGGAGCAGAGGGGTGACTAACCACCTCACCTTCGGCATTGAACCCATAGACACCATTGCCCTGTACGGTGGCCCATACCATACCGTTGTCTCCATCACAAATAGAGGAGATAGAGGTACCTATACGATAGCGCTGCATGGGGAACATCCATGATTGGAACTGCGGACGCTCATTGGGCAGGAGCACCACACCTCGTTGCTGGCAACCTATCCATAGGTTGTGATGCTTGTCCATAAATATGTTCGACACCCTGGCGTAGTTGAGGTCTATCTTATCAGAAGAGAAGGTGACCCTTTCTAAGTTCTTCTTGCCGTAATTCAGCACAAAGATGCCTCGTCCACGTGTACCTAAATATATGTTTTTATTATGGTCCTTATAGGAAGAACAGAAGAGTGCCTCACGTCCTCCAGCAAGGGAGAGGTCGATATCTGCCTGTTCCAGCCTGTTATTTTTGTAAATAAGGAGACCTTTCTGACATACGATATAGACGAAGTCATCCACCTCTCCCAAGGCGACGGGTATGCCGCAGGGGGAATGAAACACTTTGATGTCTTTCCCTTTCTTCATCGTAAAGGTAGAGGCGTGACCTAACTTCCAAAAATTGCCCTTTCGGTCTTCCAACAATTTCACGAAATAGCCGTCTTCATCATGTACTGTCATTCCATGGAGGGGTTTGAGCTGCTTTTTTTCTTCGTCCACCACAAAGAGTCCGTAACCTGCTGTTCCAACAAGCACACGTCCATCTCTCAGCTGATAGAGGCAGTTGATGCGTGGCTGGTCCTTACAGAGAGCAGTATAGTGGATAAAGCTATTGGTCTCAGCATCATAGCGGTCAAGTCCCTTCACCGTTCCTACCCACAGCCGTCCTTCTCTGTCATTAAAGAGACAGGTGGTGGAGTTGAAGCGGAGTGACTGTTCATTGTCGGTTTCGTTGAAAAAATAGGTGAAGTTATAACCATCAAACTTATTCAAGCCAAACTCCGTAGATATCCATAGGAAACCACGGCTATCCTGCAGCACATCCTGTATCTTACTGCTGGTCAGCTGTTGTGGTGATGGTGTATAGAAATAACCTGAACGTCCCCATGACGATAAGCACAATAGGGTGAATATAAAGCAGATTATCCTTCTTTTCATAGCTTAGTTACGTTATTCAAGAC
Organism: Prevotella sp.; assembly: GCA_018385335.1. Classification (GTDB taxonomy): domain Bacteria; phylum Bacteroidota; class Bacteroidia; order Bacteroidales; family Bacteroidaceae; genus Prevotella. Next base: position 44,602 of record JAHAZN010000052.1, on the reverse strand, counting down.
AAAAGTACGCTTTTTTTTTGATGTAACAAAAAAACAATAAAAAAAGTGATACCGATGTTCATCATAAGTATCATATATTCACCTTTTCATCGACCACGACAGGTGAAACAGCCGTTTTTTTTTGCGCTATGACAAACTACATTTAAGCAAAACGATAATTGCTTGCATAAGCTCAATACTGACAACTACCCCCCCGAAAGTATTGAGGACTTTCGGGGGGGTCACATTAAATTCAAGAAATGTGATGGTTACTTGTAGAGCACCTTCTTTATCTCCTTTGACCCGTCAGCATTAACTGTCTCCACGATATTGAGGCCTTTGACAGGTGAAGAGAGACGGCGACCGTCGATGCTACGATAGATGGTGTGCACCTTGTCTTCACGCTTAGCATCGTCGATAGCAGAGACAAGGTTAGTGACCTTGACAGGAACGATAAGCATGCGTGTGGTACCATTCTTATCAGTGAGCGAGAATCGGATTTCTGTATTACCCTCTTTCACACCGGTGACATAGTTGCCATCGATGGTAAGCAACGTGGTGTTCATAGAACGGTTGTTGCAGAGGAGTGCCACGTCAAACATCTGTCCGTTGTTGCACACGAAGTTAACTGTAACCTGCTTCGTCTCTCCCGGTTTCACATAAAGGGTATCGACAGGCGACATCAGCTCCTTGAAGCCATCCTGCACCACTGGTGCGTTTTTGGCATAATACTCATACCACTCGAAGCACGCTTGTCCACAAGCCTCAGCCTCTGCATTGAATGCTGGCACCACCTTGCCGTCGTTGATATAGCTATCGATGTCGATATAACATGCTGTGCCCGAGAGGGTCATGGAGATATTACCGAAATAGTCTTTCATCGCGCGGAAGCCACGTCCCCATTTCGAGGTGGAAGCAGTGGCCCAGGTACCCATATTTCCAGGCACCCAGTCGCCATGTTCATTATAGTGACCTTTGCCCTCAACCTCAGGACTCCAGTCAACCTCAGTGATGACGATAGGATGAGTCATCACTACGGGCACACTCTCCTTAAACTTGGCACAAACATATTTGTAGTTGGGGTTTTCATCACTGCTACTGTACCAACCGGGATAGTCGTGAACGGCATAACCGAAATTGTTCAGCGGGTCGGTGATAGGCACCTTGGCATAACCGCGGTAGTTGCTCTGCCACCCACTTCCAGGCACCCAGATGATTCCCTTGAAACCATTCTCACGTATCTTATCTACAATAGGCTGGAAATAGTCATGCAGGGTGTTATCGGTCTCCGTGCCATCGGCATTCTTCACGCTCACGGGCTCGTTGGCCAACTCAATAGAGAAATAACCGGCATATTCTTCTTTGGCGATGAGCTTGTTCTTCGTCACGATATCCCATACCTTGATGAGATACTCTTGATAGTAGTCGCCTACTTTCAATGAGCCAGGGCACACTCCAGGCGGACGCATGATGACATAGAGTCCCTTGCCCACAGCATTACGGGCAATCTTTCCGTAGAGGGTGGACATGAGTGTGGTGAGACGAGTCTCACTAAAGCGTGAGATATCAGCCTCGCCGCTCTCCTTACCATCACTCACCTTGTTGGGGTCATTGGTCCAACAGGGGTCGAGATGCAGGCGGAAGAGGTTGCAATAAGCTCCACTCGTAGAATCTGTGATAGCAGTGAAGAGCTTATTGAAATACTCGATACAGGGGGTGATGTTATCCGAACTGCAGTTCCACCCCCATCGATTGTTGTTGAAATAAGGACTGGGGGTGTCCATCACTCCGTGGAGCACCTTGACGTTACCCTCGCTGTCAACCAGCTGGTTGCCCTCCACATGGATGGGTTTCATATTGGCTGGTTGCGCCATCATGCCGAGGGGCAGTGCCAACAATAAGAGTGTAAATAGTTTCTTCATATCTTTTTTCTTGGTTAGTTATTCATTCCTTTCTTTTACGAGCGGCATTATCTCAGCACCTTCTCTACTTTCACCTTGCCATCGGCATAGGTTGTACGTTTGAGCACGAGCCCTTGCGCTCCTGTACTGCGTCCTGAGAGGTTGAAACACTCTTCTTTCTCAATCTTTGTTGTGCCATCGACTATGCTCTCCACTGACGTAGGGTCCTCACGCACGAGCTTGATGTCGGCGATGATAGCATCTGCCCAGGGGGCTGCATCAGTGAAGAAGGCGATGAAGACGGGGGTGTCAACCGTTACCTCAAAAGGTAGCTCCACCTTGGTAGCCCCGGAAAAGCTGTTGGAAGCCGAGTTGCCGATGTTACAGGTGGGGGTGATGGTCTCCTTGACAAGCACGCCATTGGCTGTACTCTTCACACGGGCGGTGATGGCACCGAAGCCTGTCATGTTCCAGTTGCATACCGTGAAGTTGAGACTGTATTTGGCAGGGGTAAGTGCCAGGCGCACCGAAGTCTCGTCGGTAGCGTAATAGGCAATCCCCTCTTCCTTGTTGCCGCTCTTGTTGCGGATATAGAGTCCGAGGTCGAAGTCGCGTGGTTCGCCTGTCATCGCCAGCACTCGGCAACCCGAGTAGAGGTTGGCCAGCGTACCTACGCGTTTCTCTTCTCCGTCATAGGTCATCCATCCAGCAGGCACTGCCCCACCCTCAAAGTCTGCGGAGAGGTCCATCTCCTTCACCTTTATCAAAGCATTGAGGAGAGCCACCGCTGTAGCTGTCTCTCCCTCTTTATCAGTGGCTACCACCTTGATGCTGTGCGCACCCTTACCAAAGATTTTGGTCCATGTATATTCGTAGGGGGGCTCTGTAAGAGTTGCCAGCAGTTTGCTGTCGCCATAGAATGCCACCTTGGCTATCTCGCTGCTATCTGACTTGGCATTGGCAACGATTCGAATACTATGTTCTGCCACTGTAGTGCCCATTGTATAGAGCTTGGTCCCTGTCAATGGGGTGGATAAACTCACTGTTGGTTTTCTGTTGACCAACGAATATTCCTTACAGAAACGCCATATCTCGTCGCCAGTGAGCACACCGTTGTCGTTGCTTATCCAGTGACCCTTGTTGGCCATCTCCATGAGCACCACATAGACACCGTTATCACCGGGTCCATACTCGTAGCGTGTGATATGCGATGCTCCGCGATAGTTGGTCGTCTTCCTCGCTGTCGTAGGACAGTTGTTGCGCTTCACCCAACCGTCGATAAAGCTCTGTACCCTATTGAAAGACACCACATCATCGGCGGTACCGTGGGTGTGGATGATGGGAACGGGGCGTGCACTGGTAAACGACATACCACCCATGGGATAACCACTGATAGGAGCGAAGGCGGCAATAAGGTCGGCAATCTTTGTCATGGCATGGTAGGTGAACATACCTCCCATAGAGAAACCGGAGAGATAGACGCGGTTACGGTCAATCTTATAGTCGGTCACCATCTTGTCGATGATGGCCTTCACGAAGTTGATATCTCTATCGCCACTGATATCCCATGCGTTATCGATACCCTGCGGGAAGACAGTGACAAACTTAGCAGTATCTGCCACGGTCTCAATCTTGAGCATGCCCTTCTGGTAGTCGGGGTTTTGTGACATACCGTGACAAGAGATGAGCAGAGGACGGTTCTCCCCTAGGTTACTGGGTACATACTTGACGTAAGAACGTGTTGTTCCATCTACTGTGAGATTATCTGCAAAGGCAGCACTTGACACTATGAGTGACATCAGTGCCACTACAAACAGTTTCTTCATCCCAAGTTTTTTCATAATATAATGGTAGTTTTAAATAGAATTTTTCGATCTTTCAATCGAGGTTAGTGAATTGTATTAGGTTCGGTGCAAAGTTACATATTTTCCTTCTAACTACTTTTTCTTTTTGTCTATGGCTTTTGTGTTTTTGTGTCTTTAGCAAATGTAAAGAGGGTGCACCGACGAGCGATGCACCCTCTGAATGAGTAATCTAAGTAAAAAGAATTATTTCTTCATTACCTTACGTACAGTACCATTGGCCATACGCTGTATCTGCATACCCTTGGCAGAAGCCTTGATCTGCTGACCAGCCATATTGAAGCGAACGAGTGTGGCGTTAGCCTTAGCGTTGTTCACCTCGCTGATACCTGTAGGCTCGCTACCGATGATAAGGAACTCGTTGGCAGCAGCCTCACCTGTTACAGTGAGATAAGCGAAGAACGGAGTGAGCTCAACTGCCTCGGTAGCCTTGGCAAAGCCTACCTTACCTTCCTCATTCACACCGAAGAGATAAGACTCTGCAGGAGCCTCAACACCGGTGTAAGAAGCGGTGAGACCACCTGCTATAGCCTGAGCAGAAGGTGCAATAGCCTGTGTAGTACCTACGATCTGTGCAGCTCCGATGAAGTTGATAATCACAGGAACATTAGCCTTGATCTCGCTGAGTGTATCAAGTTTCACATAACCCTTAGCACTGATGGTGTTGATAGCATAAGCATCTACGCCCTCGGGGACAGCAGCGTTGAAGGGAACAGTAACCATTGCCCAGTTGGGTTTAACAGCCACTCCCTCCTCTTCTGCAGGAGTATCGGCACCCTCTTCCTCAACGGCATTGCCGTGCATGTTACGGAGGGTAACATAGAGTGCTGCCTCAGAAGCTACGAAAGGTACGGGAGCAACGAAGGGCTGACCTACGATGAGCTGGAGGCTCTGACATGTGTCGTTGACAATCACGTTAGCCTCATTAGCCACCTGACCCTTGTTGGCAAGAATCATTGCATTGGTGTTCTGAGGATAGAGTTCAAGCTGACCCTCTTCGGTCACGCCAGTCACGTCGATAGAGTTGTATGCGCTGTCAACGAGGCTATAAACATCCTCAGCATAGTCACCCTCGCCTACCAAGACGCAGTCAGCGAAGCTCTTGGCATCGGTGAGATTGAGCGCGGTAACATTGACATTGGCCCAGTTAGCACCCTTGATACAGTGGAGATAAGCAAAGCCGAAGTCCTCTACAATCTTACCAAGGTCAATCCAATAGGTGTTGCCCACCTTGGTCTGATACTTGGCGATCGTCCACTCCTTGTTGAAGTCGAGCATTTTGGCCTGAGCAGGATCTTCATTATCCTGACCATCAGCAGTCAGACGGTTGATGCAGCAGCGGGGCTGGCCTTCGGAAACGGTGATACCAAGATACTTATAAGCAGAGAGGTCGGCATAGTTGTTCATACCAACGTTACCATCACCGTAAGGCATACCGGTAGCCTTGTTCAGTTCATAAGCGGGATAGGCAACGGCAGGGTTCTCCTTGTCGGTGTAATCCTTGAACATCGCAGCAGTGAGTTCCTCTACGCTGTTGGCATAGCCATGGATGAAAGGTTTCTCGGTAGCGAGTGCATAAGAAGCGATGCTGTCAGCTCCCTCGTTGAGAGTGAGATAACCATTGAAGGCATTGAGGAGGAAGGGCTGGTCGTCGTCAGTCACCTGAACAAAGGCAGTGCCGTTGTAGCCTGAGTTGATGAAGTAAGCCCCTGTGGGGATGGTGTCAGTAAAACTGTAAGAAGCTGTGAGGGCACCATTGGTGGTGATGTTCTCAGAAGCAACAATCTTTGCATCCTCAGCTGTGAGCTGGAAGAAACCGCTGTGGTTGAGGATGAAGGGCTTGTTGGCCACGATGGTATCGATGGCCTGGAGATAGATGATTCCCTTGGCAGCCTTAGCCTCATCGAAGACGTAAGCGTTCACTCCCTCGGGAACGGGGGCGGTGAAGGGCAGTGCATAGATGTTCCATGCCTCGTTGGCCACTTCTTCTCCTGCGAGGGGAGCTGCCATAGAGTTAACGAAGGTGACAGCCTTGGCAGTGAAGTCAGCAGGTGTCTTGAAAGGCATACCACCCATCAGCATGAGCTCAGCACACTCACCGTTGACAACAACGTTGGTCTCATTGCTCACCTGACCTTCATTGGCGAGGATGATGGTGTTGGGGTTAGCCACGGGGATCTCGATAGGCTCAGTCACCTGCAGACCGGTAGCATCGATGATGGCATAAGGAACGTCCATCATCTCCTCGATGAGTTCCTCTGTCAACTCACCCTTACCATAGAGGTTGTAGATAACATCCTGATGATCGAGGATCTGGACATCTTTAAGGGTATCTTTCACTCCATAACCAGATGATTTGATCGTACCAAGGTGAGCAAAGCCCTTATCGGCAACATATTTCTGAATGTCGAAGGTATAGGTGTTGCCTTCGGCAGTCACATATTTGCTGTCGGTACCTTTGAGAATATCTGCTTTTTCCATATCCTTTCCAAATACAAACAGACGAGGCTCGCCTTTACCCATGGTGTATTTGAGGTAGAGATACTTAGAGAGATCAACATAAGCATTGGGGTTGTCAGCGCTACCTGTACCGAAGAAGTGGTCTGTCTCCTCGTTGAGTTTCAGGAAAGTTGACTCGTTATACATCTCAGGAGTGAGAGGGAAGCCAGCGATGTCGTTACCCTTGATAGAAGGTGCCTCAATCACCTCAGTGTAGAAATAGTGGAAGATGACGGCACCAGAGCCACCGGCGCCACCGATACGGATCTGCTTCACATCAGCATCAGCTGGCACGGGGATGACATTCACACCCTCTATGAGTTTGTGGGTAATCAACTCAGTACCATCGTTGATGCAGAGACGGGCATAGCTGTTGGCCTCATCATAAGGCTGCACATAGCTCACCTTGATGTAGTAGTTGGTAAACTTCTTGGCTTCGTCATAATAAGGAAGGTCCTTAATATCCATCAGGTTGCCCCAGGGTGCGCTCCATGTATAAGCGTGGGTGATAGGATTATAGGTATAGCTTTTACCTTCTGTCACCTCCTCCAAGCCACCAAGGTTGGCCTCCTTGCGCACGGCATTCTCCTCGGGTTCGGGAGCAAGGTCGGGGAGAGAGTTCTCGAAGTAAATGGCTTTGATGACAACCTTGCCTTCGGCAGCAGCAGAAGCCAGACCGATGCTCTGTACTGAAGCGAGGTCTGCCTGTGTGAGCGTGGTCTCGGCATCGATGATGTCGGCAAGAACCAACTTGTTCTCACCTTCTACAAGAGTCACCTTCTTTGAAGTCTTGCCTCCGTTGTCTTTCTCCAAATCGGCGGTCAGGTCAGCAGGGATGGGAGTCTCTGCATCAACGGCAGCCACATCGATAATGACACTCTCATATTCGGAGAGGTCACCAATGTTTTGGAAACCAGTGATTGACAGGTTACCTGTCCACGAGAGCGTCTTAGTAGCAGCATCAAAGGTAGCAGTACAACCAGCGAAGTTGTAGGAGAAGAAGTTCCCCGACTTCGTGGCATCATACGCTACTGATCGAGCCTGTACGCTCAAGCTGCCGAACAGTGTCAGCAGCATCAGAATAAGTAGATTTTTTGTTCTCATAGAACCGATTTTAAATTGTTAATATTAAGTGACTTATATGATTATTATTACTACTACCTATGGTAAGTAATCTTTTTTTGGACATGTATATTGAATTACTATTATGGTATGTTCTTTATTTATCACAGTGCGCACTATTTAGAGTGCTCTGGAGTGCATCAGTAAAAACTATCAACTTTAAAAGGATTTGCACTCCCGCCGAAAACGTCACCGCCTCCGGTCGGAAGCTATATCGCAAACCCAATGAGAATGAATAACCTAACTTTATGCTTATCTAATAACTAATTTACCTTTGTGTATGTAGAGGCCCTTACCCTGCGCACGTCCCTGTCCCATGGTGGTCGTTGTTACGCGCTGACCATTGAGGTTATAGTAGGCGTCGTCTGAGCTGATGCGCTCTGTCGTCTGAGCTGAGGTGTTCTCCACCTCTTCGATAGCCGTCTCAGGATTCTCTATTTTGAAGATATATGTAGCGATACTCTTCGCTGGCATACGGAAAGTCACCTCCTTCGTGGGCTCATCAATCTGCAGTTCGGCTTCGGCGAGGAGCTTGTCCTCGGTACTAAGGATGCGCTTACCTCCTAAGATGTTATAAGGTAAGGTGAACTTAAGGTTGAAATCCTTGTCTTTAGTCAGGATAGCCATCATGATGAGCGAGTCGCCCTTGATATAGGCAGAGGTCTCGAATGCTGCATTGGTGACTTGAGAAACATTAGAGCTATGAGAGATACGGGTAGAGCCTGTGAGATGCTTGGCAAAATGAGACATAATCAATCCGCGGCGCAACACCTTGCCCTTGTCGTTGCCTGGCTGGATAGTAGAATCACCATTGCCAACAAACGACCAATGTGCCATCATATACCAATAGATATAAGCGGAGCAGTTGGCCTGCATCGACTCGTTCACCTCCTCGGCAAAAAGGAGTTCCTCGTCCCAGGTGGGCAGGTCGCGTACGGGATTGGCTCCCTCACCGCGTGGGTCGAAGCTGTGTTCCGTCATCCAGGTCTCCTTGCCCATCTTCAGGGCCTTGGTAGCCACAGTCTTCATGTTCTTGAGCGGTGGGTTGCCATAGAGGTGACCACCGAGGATGTCAATATGTTTGGCTGAGGCTGAATCGTCGAGCAAAGCATCAGAATAGGCTGGAGTGAAGTTGAGACTCTCGCCACTGATGAGTTTCACATTAAACTTGCTCCTATTGAGACGTGAGGCATACTCTACCACGAGGTCGTGAAGTTCTTCGGGAGTATAGAGACATCCGCTGTAGTTCACCCACCAGTCGGGCTCGTTCTGCAATGCTACGGCATCGATATCCACACCATTGTTCTTCATATAGGTGAGATAGGTATTGAGCCAAGGAAAGAAATCCTTATATTTGGTGGGTTTCAACTTGCCACGCTCTCCACCTACATTGCCATTCGCATCTGTTGTCTGTCCACCGCTGGCACTCCCATTCGTCTTAAACGCAGCGGGTGGCGACCAAGGTGTACCAAAGATGATTGCTCCATATTCCTTAGCGCGCTTGGTGACGGGTAGATAGCCGTGCCAGTCGTAGGGTGTATCCCAAGGGGTGGTGACATCACCTATAGTATTAGGAGAGATCTCCATGCGCACGATGTTCAATCCTACGCGCGATTTCGGCCCATACAGGGAGTCGATGACATTGGTATCACGGATAGGTTCCATCGCACCAAAGCAGGCAGCAGCACCAAAACCAGTGACATACTGATAGCGTGTCGTTCCAGCACGGGCTGTTAGGGTGGACAGATTAGCATCGGTCTCCGGTACTATTGTAGGTAGGACACCATCCTGTGCAAAACCATTGAGCGCAATCAACGCAAGCGTGAAAAAGAGTGACTTTTTTATCATCTTTCTGTATTTTTTTATTTCGAATCAATTTTTAGTTTTAGGTTTTCGGCAGCAAAATTAGAATAATGGAAATAAAGTAGGTTTAGGATACGTCTAAAGAGTTTGTTTTTTCGTCTCATAGCGATAAATAGGCGAAAAAGTTAGTACTTATGCCTCGGTTGTCATCAATAATTAGTACCTTTGCAGTCGTTTCCAAAAAACATATGAAAGAACTCGTATCCGTTATTATGCCTACATATAATGCCAGTCGATATGTGGCTGACAGCATAGAGAGTGTGCTCAACCAAACGTATGAGCACCTTGAGCTGTTGATAGCGGACGACAACTCCACCGATGAGGAGACGCTTCGACTGTTGGCTTATTACGAAGAGAAGGACGAGCGCGTGAAAGTGTTCAGACTGAAGGAGAACTCCGGTCCGGGTGTAGCACTCAACACAGGCATCTCGGCAGCCAAGGGACGATACATTGCCTTCTGTGACAGCGATGACCGATGGATGCCCGACAAACTGGAGCGGCAGTTAGCCTACATGCGACAGGAGGGGTGCGCCCTCTGTTGCTCTTCTTATATCATCTGTAACAGCGACGGCAAGGAGTGTGGTATCTGCATCGCCCCCGAGACAATCACCTATAAGATGATGCTAAAAGACAATAAGGTGGGCTGTCTCACTGCCATCTATGACACACAACTGTTGGGAGAGAAATATTACATGCCCACACTGAGGAAACGTCAGGACTGGGGGTTGTTTCTCAAAATCATCAAGAAATGTAAACAGGCAAAAGCCATCACCGCTCCACTGGCCTATTACCGCATTCGGCAGGGGTCGGTGTCGCAGAGTAAAATATACCTGATAAAATACAATGCGCGCGTCTATCAGGAAGTGCTGGGTTTCTCCACCATCAAATCCTATATCTATTTCTTCTTTCTCTTCCTACCTTGTTATGGAATGAAGGTAATGAAGAAGAAAATTGACAGTTATCGTTACCTTAGGGAGAAAAGAAACATCTGACGAGGTAGCACAACACTCTTGAGCATTCCTGATTCAAAAAACAAAAAAATTATTTGTGTATTAAAAGCAATATTTGTTTGGATTGTGAGTTATTACAATAAAAGAAACAAATAATGGCGCAAACTGCAACAGAAACGACTACCTATATTTTCGATGGGATGACAGAGGTCGAACGCAATGTGAAACGCATTGTTGACTTTGTTATTGCCTTCATCTGTCTCATCATCTTCTCTCCACTCTTCCTCTATTGTTACATTGCTATTAAACGGGAAGATGGGGAACCAGTCATCTTCAGGCAGGAACGTATTGGAAGGTTTGGCAAACCCTTCTATATCTACAAGTTTAGGAGCATGAAGGTGGATGCAGAGAAGAACGGTCCTGCTTTGTATAACCAGGAGCAGGATGATCGTCTGACAAAGATAGGACGATTCCTGCGCGACCATCATTTAGACGAACTGCCCCAGCTATGGAACGTGTTGAAGGGCGACATGGCTTTTGTCGGTCCTCGACCAGAGAGGAAATATTATATCGATCAGATTATCCAGCACGACCCTCGCTATCGCTGTCTCTATCAGATAAGACCAGGTGTCACCTCCTATGCCACACTCTATAATGGTTACACTGATACGATGGAGAAGATGTTGCGACGCTTGGAACTCGACCTCTATTATCTGGAGCACCGTTCCTGGTGGTTTGACATCAAGATTCTTGCCAACACCTTCCTCAGTATCGTTGGCGGTAAGAAATTCTAAACTCAGAATTTCTTGAAGGAGAGTTGCAGCTCTTCGGTCCTTAACGTCATCTTACTTCCAGACAGACTGACCACACGGAAGGTCTCGTCGAGTGCATTTACACCAAAGGGTGCCAGCAGTTTCGCGTCCTCTACCTTGGAGTCACCATTCACGCGGTCGTTGAGGAGGGGCTGATAGAGCCTCAACTTGCTACCGTTATGTTCGAACCTCAGGAGATAGCCAAAGGCACCACCATTGGCATCATTGCCTCTGTCCATCAAGGCAAGCATCTTGGCCTGCACAGCCCAGAAACGCAGTTGTCCGCTGAGGTCACATACACCACCAGTGGACAGGGTGTCAACCCTCTCAAGATGCCAATAGCCATCAAGCTCACCATTGTCAGACATCTCAATGCTGCATCCACCCAAGGTCAGACTCAGCATAGGGACCATTGCTATATAATAAAGGAAAATCTTTCTCATATTCTTCTTGTTTGATATCTACTAAAAAGGTGTTGCCTCACATTAGAAAAGCCGTCCACACTTGGTGACCGTGAGTTGGAATCCAGCATTATCGCCACGTATCTTCCCAAAATCCATGCCATAGGCACCACGGATGCCCCACCCCTTCAACAAGCGACGGGTGAAATGATAGTCGGCCTCAACCATGAAACTGGTATTGCTGAGGTTCTTGGTATAGGGGAGCTTATAGGTACCCACACCATCCTGCCAGGAGAACAGTGCCCTATAGTAGAGCTGAGGAAGGATAATGCCATCGACACCGAGATGAATCGCCTGAAAGCGGTTGTTCTTCACCATGATGTTACCATCGGAATTATATATAGGTGAGAGATAGAGGGGGTTACCCATCACCTGTCCCCAGTGTTGCCATCCCGTGAAGATAGAATGGTTATAGAAATCGTCCTGTCCACTCACATGGTCGCTCATAGAGGGCGTATGGTCGTGATAGATGGGACCACTCTGATATTTGGTATAGAGATATTCAAGGACGACATTACGGATGTAAACACTCCTATGAAGACGGAGCTCAAGACCCACCATCATATCTTTGAAATCATACATGAAATAGCGTCGTTTCTTGCTTTTATCCCATTCGTCTCCTTCACCATACCCATCGTAGTCGAGCTGGAACATGGCCGAATGGTCTTCGAAATACTTGTCTGCATAAGTGCTCAAGCCCCATGTATCATTGTCGTAGTTAAGGCGCAGGAGCCAACTGCCGAGCTGGTTACCCTCCATATTGCGGTAGGTAGTCTCGTTCACATCGCCTCCTCCCGGTACGAAAGCCTGCCAGAAAGCCTTCAGTCCTGTGGCATTTTGGAGTGGCTCCATCGTTCCATCGCCTTTAGGACGGTAAGCTGTACCTCCAAAGGTTGAAGCCATCTCCAGACCCATCTCTACAGAAAACGGACAGAACACCTCATCGTTGCCAATCTTCAGATAGCCTGCCTTGCTGTGATAGAGCACGTCATCGGCATACTTCGACTTACGCTGGGTGAAGTCGTGCTGCCAGTTATCATCGGTCATCTTACCATAGGCGACATGTCCCTTAAGGTGTAACCACCCATTGAAGATGGGCAAGGTCCAATAGTCGGGCAGTGCCAAACGCACCTGTGGCACGGGGCGTGCATTGATACCCAGTGTCTGCGAACCGCTCGAGAGCCTGTTATTCTTCAGTTCCATGGGATAGTATCTGCTACCCACAGTGAGCACACCTTTGAGCCAACGCAGTTCGGCGAAGCACTGCTGCACGATGAAACGGCTGCTATGATGCCATGTGGCAGCCACATCGACCCCATAGCCCACTCCCCAACGACGGAGGGAGTCGGCAGCGAGAGGGCGCACAACGGTGGTCCTCAGATAGCCATTCTGTTCTTCTAGCGAACTCAAGCCATAACGGTTGGCATTGAGCCAGAGAGGGGTATTGCCATCGCTTAGGGAAGCTTGCATCTCCACCCGATATTCCATATCGTTCATAAGACGCTGCGCAGACACAGAGAGTATGAGGACAGAGAGCATCCAGGCAACAAGAAGGAATCGGTGTCTCATCATTGAATTAGGGGTATCTGAATTTGAATACCGCAAAGATACATATATTTTTTGAAAACATCATCAAGGAGAAAAAAATAGCTTTAGGGATTTTCCCCTACCTCTTAGGGAAAAACCTTTTGGAATGCCATAAATTATTCTTTTCTTTGCATCATCAAAAAGTGAACAATCACAAATGTTGAACCCTAAAATATCACGACAATGAAAAAGATAATGTTTGCCTTATTAGCCATGTTGACGATAGCAACATCGGTGAAAGCTATGAGTTATGAGCAGGCTCGTCGGGAAGCTCTCTTCCTCACCGACAAGATGGCTTATGAACTCAACCTCAACGATGCTCAGTATGAGGCAGCCTACGAGATTAACCTGGATTATCTGATGGGTGTGACGAGCAGAGATGACGTCTATGGTCCTTACTGGACACGACGCAATCTCGACCTGAGTTATATCTTGCTCGACTGGCAGTGGTCGGCATTCCAGGCCGCAACATATTTCTATCGTCCGCTCTACTGGAGCGCAGGTTGCTGGCATTTTGGAGTCTATGGACGCTATCACCGCACCTATTTCTATTTCAGTCATCCCACCGTGTACGTCTCTTACCGTGGAGGACATAGCTGGAGAAGCAACGGAGGACGTAGCTACTACTATGACCGCAGGCACGATTTTCATCATGGTGACAGACACTACGGAATGAGAGACAGGAAAGACAATGGCACCTACCGTGGCACTGCTAACCATAGCACCAACGGCCGACATGACAAAGACAACCGCGACAATGGTTTCCGCGACAATGGCGGCCACAACAGTGGTAACCATGGGAGCAACAACCATGGGAGCTCTAACAGCAACAGAGAGATTGGCGTGGACAGAAACACAGGACGTGAGGGACAGAGCAGTTCTACCCGTATCACAGCCAACCGTGCAGGTGCTTCAAGAGTAGGTGAGCGCGTTGGCGAACGTATAGGTGATGGTGGCTATACCGTGATTCGTCCAAGCTCCACCGTCCATCACACTAACAGCGGTAGCACTACGACAACGACACGCCCATCGGGCATCACTTCGCGCAGCTCATCAAGACAGGGAGTGATTCATTCCAGCGGTTCGTCAAGCATCAGTCGTCCATCGACAAGCATCAGTCGTCCATCATCAAGCATCAGTCGTCCATCGACAGTGAGTCGTCCATCGACAGTGAGTCGTCCATCATCAAGTAGCGTGACACGTTCGTCATCTACAAGTGGTATCTCTCGTGGAGGCGGCAGCTCATCAAGAGGCGGCGGATTCAGTGGGAAAAGATAAGTGTCCTCACCTCAGCATTGCCCATACGCGGAACTTCGTGTATGGGCTTTTTGTGATATACGGCCTGTATGGCTTTGTTGATGATGCCGTGTCCCACCGCCACCACGCAACAGCCGGCATAGTGAGTGAGGACAAAGTCGATGAAATCACGTGAGCGTGCCATGAGCTGTGCCATCGTCTCAACATCATCGGGCCATTTCTCATCTTTCAGATCGGGGATAAAACGTCCAGTGAACCCTCCCCAGTCGCGCTCACGCAACAGTGGTGTAGTGACTAAGGGGAGATGATGGGGAGCACCAATAATCACGGCGGTATCGATGGCACGCTGCAAGTCGCTCGACACCAAAACGTCAATCTTCTTCGACGACAGTTGCTGCGCCAGTGCCTCCGCCTGCTGACGTCCATGCGCCGTCAGCCGCCCATGGGTCTGACCCTGCATAATCTGTCGCACGTTATCTTCCGTCTCCCCATGACGGACCAAGAGCAGCTCTGTCATTCGTGGAAGGCAAAGGTATTGGGTGAGGTAACAATACCTTCGATAAATGTCTTTAGGATATGGATACCTGTCTTGTTCTCGCCTCCAAGAGGTATGATGATGTCCGCATATTTTTTAGTGGGCTCAATAAACTGCTCATGCATGGGTTTGAGCACCTTGAGATAACGGTCGATGACCATCTCCACGGTGCGCCCACGCTCCACCACATCACGCTGTATGTTCCTTATCAACCGCTCGTCGGAATCGGTATCGACAAAGATCTTAAGGTCCATCATCTCTCTCAACTTCTTGTTGAGCAGGGTCATAATACCTTCGATGATGATCACTGGCTTGGGCTCCACATGAATGGTCTCCTTAAGACGATTACATTTGATATATGAGTAGGTTGGCTGCTCTACCGCCTGACCTGCTCTCAGACTCTTGATGTGTTCAGTGAGGAGTTTCCAGTCGAATGCATCGGGATGATCAAAGTTGATGGCATGACGCTCTTCCTCGGTCATGTGCGAGGTGTCATTATAATAGGAGTCCAATGGGACAACGGTGACATAGTGTGGAGGGAGTGCCTCAGCAATCTTTTTGACAACGGTGGTCTTGCCTGACCCCGTGCCTCCTGCAATTCCAATGATGGTCATATCAGATAAATAATGTGAATAAGGGGAAAACAGTGAATACTATTTTATGGTGAGGTCATATCGCTCATTTGAGCTCCTTGACGAGATAGACGACTGTGGGAAAGTGGTCGCTGAAACCGTTGAGCCATACACCTCCGGCATGGGTACGTTTGGGACTTCCCTTATATTTTCCTTCGGTCTGAAGCATATAGTCGCGGGTGAATATCTGGTGTTTGAGATATTTCAGCGTGGAATAATCTTTTACCCCAGCCTTGCAGAGCAGATTAGAGGAGAGGAGAATCTGATCGAAGAGGTTCCAACGGCCGTCATACATCAGGGTTCCCTTGCCATCCTTGACCAGCACATTCCACCAGGGGTTGTACATATCCATAGGTTCCACATCCTTGATATATCGTTTGCCACGTAACTCTACTGCCATCGACTTATCCATAGGGTCGTCGTTCATATCGCCCATCACAATAATCTTGGTAGCTGGTGACTCGCGAAGGATAGAGTCTTTGATGACGGTGATCTGCTTAGCACCCTGCTCACGGTAGAAAGAGCCATTGAATCTACTGGGAAGGTGGTTGACGATGACTGTTACCGACTCTCCTGCGAGGACGCCGTTGACAGTAAGGAACCCGCGGGTCTTGTAGGCAGAGTCTTTCTCCAATGTCTGCACATAGGGATGGAGATGAACACTCTTCACCTCGAAGAGTTTGGGCTGATAGAGCAGTGCACAATCTACACCTCGGCGGTCGGGACCTTCAATATGACAGAACTGGTAGCCGCGGGCTGCCAATGCTGGCTGGGCGATAAGGTCGCTGAGCGCACGGGCATTCTCCACCTCACTCACACCTATCAACGCACATCCCACGGATGAGGGCAGCACGTCGGTACCCATCTCAGCAAGAACGCGCGACATATTGGCCAACTTATTTGAATACTTAATGCCGTTCCACTTGTAACTGCCGTTGGCCAAGAACTCAAAATCGTTCTTTCCCGTATCATGACAGGTGTCGAAGAGATTCTCAAGGTTATAGAACCCTACGGCATAAACATTAAATTTTCGTTGCTGTGCTGTGGCCACAATGCTCACGACAAAGAGCATAAGAAAGAGCGGAAAAAGTCGTCTCATAGCTATGATATCTTTACAATTATTGATTATTTTTCGTTGTGCACTGCAAATATCGGCAATTTGTTCCATAAAAATGCAATTAAAACGAAAAAATCAAAACTTTTTCTTCTCCCTTCAGATAAAATTTAGTTACTTTGCACAAAATCTTTATTATAAATGAATATTATTATGCAGAAAAAGCTGAAATTAGTCGCTATTGCATTGGCTTGCACTGTCACCTCTTTTGCTCAGAACACGGAGACAAAAGAGCAGACAGACGGAATGCAATCAGAACAGGCATTCACTTTTACGGAAGCACAGTTGGGCGAAGATGACGACATGTCGCAAAACGTCACCATCCTCAACTCAAGCAACAATGTGTATGCAAGTGAGGTGGGATACCTCTTTTCTCCCGTGAGATTCCGCTATCGTGCGTTCAATCAGAAATTCAATGATGTGTATATCAATGGTACACCAATGAATGACATGGAATCGGGACAATTCCGCTACTCTCTGGTGGGCGGTATCAACAACATGACACGTAACGTTGACTTTGCCCTTCCCTTCGAGAACTCTACCTTCGGCATGTCGGGCATGGGAGGAAGTAACAACTATGATTTCCGCGCCTCTCACATGGCGAGCGGCAACAAACTCACCCTCAGCGGGGCTAACCGCAGCTATACAATAAGGGCGATGTACTCCTTTGGCACGGGCATCAGCGACAACGGATGGTCGTTTGCAGGTAGCATCGGTTACCGCTGGGCTGACCGTGGATACATCAAAGGTACGTTCTACAACTCCCTCTCCTATTTCTTTGCTGTAGAGAAGAAGATCAATGACCAGCACAGTCTCGCCTTCACCACCTGGGGCAACCCCACAGAAAGGGCGTCACAGGGTGCTTCTACCGACGAAGCCTACTGGTTGGCCAACAGCAATTTCTACAACCCTTACTGGGGCTATCAGAACGGCAAGGTGAGAAACTCACGCGTGGTGAACGACTTCGCTCCCTCGGCACTGCTCACCTGGGACTATAAGATCACCGACGATATGAAGCTCACCACCTCTATCTTCGGCAAATACAGTCGCTATAAGAGCACCAAACTCAACTACAACAACAGCGACAACCCACAGCCCGACTACTGGAAGCGCATGCCATCAAGTTACTATGATGTGTGGGACCCATCGAACACCAACAACACCGTTCAGGCGCTGGAAGACTGGCACACCGCCTATAACTACTGGACTGCCTGCGAGGAGAACAGACAGATAGACTGGGACCAGCTCTATTATGCCAACACTCAGGCCAATGCTCAGGGATTGGATGCTATGTACTTTATCCAGGCTAAGCACAACGATAATCTCAACCTCGCCATCTCTTCTGCACTCAACACTCAGTTGACAAAGAACAGCACATGGAACATCGGTTTCAATGCAGCCACCAACAAGGGTATGCATTATCAGACGATGGAGGACATGCTTGGAGCTACCTCTTATCATAACATCAACACCTATGCGCTCGGCACCTACCCTGCCTCTTCACCCATCATCCAGTATGACTTAAACAATCCAAATAGGGCAATACGCGAGGGTGACAGGTTCGGTTACGACTATAACTTGTATGTAAACAAAGCCACCGCATGGACCAACTATGAGGCTAAGGTGGGTAACTTCCGCTTCGGACTGGCAGCACGCGTCACTGGCACTCAGATGCAGCGCGAGGGAAAGATGAGAAACGGTCTGGCTCCTACCAACTCATACGGAAAGAGTGGCAAAGCTGAGTTCTTCGACGGCGGCGGAAAAGCCAGCATCACATGGGCACCAGGAAGAGGACATTTCCTGAAGATCGGCGGCGGCTACGAATGGCGTGCTCCCTTGGCATCAACAGCATTCGCAGCTCCTGAAATCAACAACGACTACGTGAGCAACCTGAAGAACGAGCAGGTGATGAGTGCTGAGGCAAGTTATATGTACCAGGGCTCATGGCTCACTGCTAACATCAGCGGTTACTACAGCCGTATCAAGGACGCTACGGAATGGCAGAACTTCTATTTCGACGATATCAACTCGTTCTCTTATGTCTCAATGACGGGCATGGAGAAGGAATATTATGGTGTGGAACTGGGAATGAAGTTTAAGCTCGCCTCTTTCCTCGACTTGAATGCTATCGGTACCTGGAGCGAAGCTCAGTATATCAACAATGCTGACGTATGCTATATGAACTCCACCAAGGGTGTCTATACCAAAGACAGGGTGATGAGCGACGGCATGCGTGAGAGCGGCACACCTCTCACCGCCCTCAGCCTCGGACTGAGCTACCATGCCAACGGATGGTATATCGACCTCAACGGCAACTACTACGACCGCATCTACCTCTCATGGTCTCCCTGCCTGCGCTATGTAGGTACGCTCAAGACCATGGGTGTATGGGAGCAGGAGGTGGTTGACGCAAACGGCAATATCATCAAATCAACGGACGTACCCGACCAGGCTGAAGGTAAAGGTGGGTTGATGGTCGATGCCTCTATCGGTAAGAATATCCGTCTGAAACACGGTTCACTCTCTATCAACCTCTCTGTGACCAACATCCTGAACAACATCAAGTTGGTAACCGGTGGTTACGAGCAGAGCCGCAGCGACTATACTACCACGAGAACAACCAATGCTGATGGTACGACAACAGCAACAAAGAACAACAACCGTACCTATTCGTTCTCTAACAATCCTAAGAAATTCTACGCATTCGGTACCAACGGAATGCTGAACATCGCCTACAAATTCTAATGTGTTATGACAATGAAAAATCTTAGATATCTTTTAATCTCAGCAAGTCTCTGCTTAGGTCTTTCCTCATGTGTTGATGGTGAGGATATCGGCTTTGGCGACGGATGGCAGGAACCGCTAATGAAAGAGTCTCCTTATGGCAACAACAACATCAAGGAGACAAATGTGGTAACAATCAAGGCACTGAAAGAGCGCTTTCATACGTATATCAACACGAGCTACTCTTATATCAAAGTAGAGGAAGAGCTGCAAATCAAAGGTTATGTAACCGGAAATGATCTGGCTGGCAACATCTACAACGAGGTAGTGATCCAGGATGAGAGCAATCAGGCTATCATCATCGCTGTGTCGCAGGGTGGCATCTTCGGCTACCTGCCCGTAGGCACAGAGATCGTGGTGGACCTCAAGGGCCTCTACGTAGGCAACTACGGCAAGCAGGCTGAGATAGGCGTCCCCTACACCAACAGCAAGGGCAACACCTATGTGAGCAGAATGAGCCGCTTCCTCTGGCAGCAGCATTTTAAGATTACAGGCAACAAGAAGGTGATAGAGCCCGTGCTCTTTGCCGATGGTGCAACAGGTGGCACAACCTCATGGTCGCTCGAAGCTGATGGCGGTAAACTCGGCATCATCAAGAACGTGTCGTTCCGCGACATCACCCCCAACAGCCTCTTCGCTGACCCCGATGCAGGAGAATCCGTGAGCTACTATTTCAATGAGTTCAGCGGTGAAACGATCATGATTTATACCTCTCCCTACTGCGACTTTGCCGGGCGCACAATGCCTCAGGGCAAGTGTAACATCACGGGTATCGTGAAACGCTACAACAACAAATGGGAGTTCATCATCCGCGATGAGAATGACATCGAGGAAATCAAATAATACTTTATTATATATATAATTGATAATTAAAAAAACAAAAGATATGAAAGCAAAGAAATTTATCTATGCAGTGATGGCACTGGCCGCTGTGGCCTTCTCATTCACAAGTTGCGAGGATGTGCCCGAACCTTATTCTATCCCTGTATCTGCCAGTGGAGGCAATGGTGAAGGAAGTGGTGGTAGTGGTGAAGTTGTTGCTGAAGGTGATGGAACATTGGCATCTCCATTCAATGCAATAGCTGCCAACGAATGTGCTAAGAAGTTGGCTTCTGGCGAAGAGACTGCGAGTGACGTATATATCAAGGGTGTCATCTCCAAAGTTAAGGAAGCCTTCAGCACCCAGTTTGGCAACGGAACCTTCTATATTTCTGAAGATGGAACAACTACCAATGACTTCTATGTCTATCGTGCCTATTACATCGACAACAAGAAGTTTGCTGATGGTGATACACAGATCGAGGTGGGCGATACCGTCATCGTCTGCGGAAAGATTACCAACTACAACGGCACCTATGAGACTGTACAGAATAAAGCATATATCTATCAGTTAAAGAAAAAGGATGGCGCAACTATCGGTGGTGGCGACGAACCTGGCACCGAGGAGCCCTCTACTCCAGGCGAGAGCACCGGTGATGGTTCGCTGAACAATCCTTATAATGTTGCAGCTGTTTTGGCTAAAACACAAGCCCTTGGTGCTGACGAGAAGACGACAGAAGACTGCTATTTCAAAGGTAAGGTGGTGAGCATCACAGAAAACTATGGGACAACCTTTGGTAACGCTTCTTTCTATGTTTCCGATGACGGCACCTCTGCTAACCAGTTCTTGGTATGGCGTGCCAATTATCTTGGCAACAAGAAGTATGCCTCTGGCGACCTGCTGAAAGAGGGCGACGAGGTGATTATCTGTGGTAAATTAGTCAACTTCAAAGGCAATACTCCCGAGACTGTTCAAGGTGAAGCCTACCTCTATTCGCTTAATGGAAAGACCGAAGGCGAGGAGACTGGTGGCGATGAGCCTGGCACAGAGGAGCCAGAAACACCTATTGAAGGCGAGAAGGCAACGGTGAGCAAGGCGGAGAACATCATTACCATCACCTACGACAAAGCCACTCCTTCCTCTGAGACGGTGACATGTAATCTGGGTGAATATGGATGGGAGAATGCAACAGAGCCCAAAGTAGTCACATTGTCTGATGGTACCACCATCTCATTCGCACAGGAGGGAGGAAACAATGCACCTAAGTATTATGAAGCGAGCAAAGGTGTGCGAATGTATGCACTCAACTCAATGACTATCACAGGAACCAAAGCTATTGCTGCCGTTAAGCTCATTTGTGATGCCTATCAAGGAACCAACTATGTGGGCAATGAATTGTTGTACACCGCAGTAGATGGCAACACATGGAAGGTTGTCAACGATCATACAGGCAACAGTGGTGGAGTACAGTTGCGTGTAAAGACAATCGAAATCACCTACGCCCAGTGAGTTGACTGACCATAGGAAACAACTTTAGTAACCTACGCCCTTGCCGGGCGTAGGTTCTATTATCTATACAAAAGATGCAACAACGCTCAATTTTGAGCTAAAAGAATATCAATGACGGACAAACTAACAAGCTATTTCTTTCTGCTACTCTTTGCACCATTCCTATTGGTAGCTTGTAGCGACGATGAAGAGGGAGGGACGAATGGAAATTCGTCTTCGGACAATACAAACAGGAACATCACTGCTGCCATCCCCGAAGCAGGACGGTTAGAGATGCCACATCTTGCCAACGGTTCACAGTATATGCTGCTGGTGCATAAGAGTGTAGATATCGGTGTGAACATGATCATCGAATGGGACTGCAAGAAGAAAGCACAGCGATGGACTGCCTACCAGATGTATGACAAGAACACCAAAGGGCCGTGGAACAGAAACAACTGGCAGAACACCGAGTGGCAGGGAGACCCTTTCCAGATAGACCCCCTACTTCCTGCAAAATATCGCACTAAGCTGGAAGACTACAGGGGTACTCGTTATAACCGCGGACATATCTGTCCTTCTGCCGACCGCCTATGCAGTAAGAATGCCAATGAGCAGACGTTCTATCTCTCTAATATGCAGCCGCAGATTTACGACTTCAATGCTGGCGTCTGGGGGAATATGGAGAACCAACTGAGGAAATGGAACGAGAACAGATTCCGCGATACGCTGTTTGTATGTAAGGGTGGTACCATCGCCGAAGGACAGACGCTCGACCCGGGAACACTCGTTCCTGGCAGCAGCATGAAGCTCCTCGTACCCAAGTATTTCTTCATGGCTATCCTCTGCAAGAAGAACGAAGGGTATAAGGCGATTGCCTTCTGGGCAGAGCACAAAGCCGATCGTTCAACCAAACTCACCCCTTACCTGATATCGATAGACCGGTTGGAAGAACTCACAGGCATTGATTTCTTCTGTAATCTCCCCGACAATATTGAGAACTCTGTAGAGAAGCTCTGCTCCCTATCATCCTGGGGCTTACAATAACATTGGCACGCATCGCTGCCAACAAAAAAAGGAAACCATAACAGGTTTCCTTTTTTGTTGCAACGTTAAGCGGAAAGTGAGGGATTCAAACCCCCGATACCCGAAAGGGGTATACCGGATTTCGAGTCCAGCGCATTCGATCACTCTGCCAACTTTCCTTTCAGCGGTGCAAAAGTAATAAAACAACGCGAGATAGCAAAATTTATTTGCTGAAATTCGCTGATTATTGATTGTCTATCGCCTTAATCTTCTCGAGCACAAGGTTCATGTCATCCTTCAACTTCTGCACTTTACGGTTCATCTCATCTATCAGACTGTTGCCCTTCTTGCTGCTCACACTGAGGAAACAAAGGTTATTCTCATAGGTCTGCACCTCTTGCTTCAGTGTCTCATAGTGACGCACGAGACGAGCACGCTCGTTGTCCAAGGCATTTCCACCCTGCTCAGCCACCGTCTTCAGTTTGTTTTTGAAGTTGTTCAAACGGCGTTTAGCCACGTTGACATTGAGTGTTCTGTAGAGCGCATTCAGCGTCTCATGGTATTCAGCATAGAGCTTATCCTTCTCTTTGAAAGGCACATGACCAATCTGACCATACTCATCCACAAGTTGCTGAACAGCCTCCTGCAGATTGTCTGCTGCCGACTCCTGGAGTGCCTTGAGACGTGCTATCACATCACGTTTCTTCTCTAAGTTGCCGTGCTCTTCAGAGCGCTGTCCGGCACCAACAGCATTGCGTGCCTCGAAGAAATGGTTGCAGGCAGCAAGAAACTCCTCCCACAGCTGGTCACCAAGCTTCTTAGGCACGGCACCGATGGTCTTCCACTCTTTCTGCAGGGCAATGAGTTTATCTGAGGTAGAACGCCACTCCTGACTGTCCTTCAACTCGTTGGCCTTGGCAATGAGCGCACGTTTCTTCTCTGCATTGATCTTGAAGTTCTCCTTGAGTTCTTTGAAATAGGCAGCCTTCTTCTCGAAGAAGCTATCGCAGGCAGCACGGAAGCGCTCAAAGATCTTCACGTTCATCTTCTGTGGAGCGAAGCCAATGGTCTTCCATTCCGTCTGTATCTCAATCATCTCCTTGGTATGACGTTCCCAGTCTGCCGACCCTTTTCGCTCTTCAGCAAGGAGAGCCTCAGCCTTCTCACAGAGTTCGGTCTTCTTGACAAGATTCTCTTCCTCCTTGGCTCTGAGCTGTTCAAAATACTGCTGATGACGCTTGTTGATAACGGTAGAGGCAGCCTTGAAACGTGCCCAAATCTCCTCTCTCATCTCCTTTGCAACAGGACCGGTCTCACGATACTCCTGATGCAACTCCTGCAACTGGTAGAAAGCACTGATGAGGTCGTCCTGCTCTGCCAACTTCTCAGCAGCCTCGCACAGACGAGTCTTCGTCTCCAGGTTTTTCTTGAAGTCGTATTCACGCGCCTCGCTATTGAGCTTCAGGAGGTCATAGAACTGCTCCACATAGAGCTGATAATTGCGCCACAGCTCACTCACCTGAGGAGCGGGCACATTCTTTATCTCTTTCCATTCCTGCTGGAGTGCTTTAAACTCCTGGAATGACTGATTAGCTTCTTCGGGTGAGGTAATCATCGACTTGATGCGCTCGATGATCTCAAGTTTTCTCTTCAGATTCTTCTCCTTCTCCTCTTCCTGCTGTTTGAAGAGCTGTGCACGACGCTCCTTGATGACCGCCATCTCAGCCTTAAACACCTCCTCATCCTCATCGGGTATCACCTGATAGGTCTCAGGGTCTCCACCTTTCTCTATATAGTCTTTGAGTGTTGCCTCCCTCTCGGTAACAAGGAGTTTGTAGAACATCATCTTGAGATAGTCCACCTCTTCTTTCTGAGGATTCTCTTCGCCATGTGCGATTTCTTTTACGCGCTCTACGACCTCTTTCTTTGAGGCATACACTTTCTTTTCCTTCACTTCATCGGCCACAACCTGCTGGGGTTCGTTGACAACCTGTTCCTCCTGCACAGCCTCAGCCTGCAGTTTTTCCATGCCCATTTCAGGAGCCTTTTCTTGAGAGTCCATTGTAATAATGTTTGTTTGGTTCAAATATTTATGTATGGTATGTCATTCTATTGACGGCACAAACTTAGTAAAAAAAAGTCAAAGTGCGCCGTTATTCATCATTTTTTTTTGTTTTTCTGCTCTAAATGAGACGTTTATGTCTGAAAACCCACCAAAAGAGACCAGACACTGCCACAGATATAAACAGCGCAACGGCAAATCCGAAGGGACTTGTCTCCATGCCGTTGACGAGGTTCATACCAAAGAGACTGGCTATCAGCGTGGGGAACATCATAAGAATGGATACAGAGGTGAGCGTACGCATCACTGTGTTCATGTTGTTATTGATGATGCTCGAATAGGTGTCCATGGTCGATTCAAGAATGTTGGAATAGATGTTGGTGGTCTCTCTCGCCTGAGTCATCTCGATATTGACATCCTCGATAAGGTCGGCATCCAACTCGTCGATCTGGAGCTTGAACTTCAGCTTCGACAGGAGGTTCTCATTGCCACGGATAGAGGTGATGAAATAGGTGAGCGAGTCCTGCAGGCGGCTCAGACCGATGAGGCTCTCGTTGTTCACCTCCTTGTCGAGATTACGTTTCGCCTTCTCTATCAGCGTACTTATCTGCTTGAGTCGTTTCAGATACCACACTGCCGAGGATAAGAACAGACGGAAGATCATATCCACATGGTCGGTGAATCCCTCGCCTCTCTTTTGCTGGAAGCTCAGGAAATCAATCATCATGTTGGTCTCGTAATAGCACACTGTAATGGTGACATCACGCTTGTGTATTATGCCGAGGGGCACGGTGGTATAGGGCGTTCTCGACCTTATCTCCTTGACATAGGGGATACGCAAGATGATGAGCATCCATCCATCGTCATATTCATAACGTGCACGCTCGTCGGTATCGCTCACGTCGGAGAAAAAATAGTCGGGGATATCAAACTGCTTTTCGAGCAATTCCTGATCTTCGTCTGTTGGACAGGTGACCTGTATCCAACAGTTGGGCTGCCATTGGTCTATCATCTTCAGCCCACCGGTAGTATTCCAATATGTTCTCATTGTACCAATCCTGTTTTGAAAATAATTATTCCAGGCACGAGGATTGGTCTTCTATGCCATCCTCACGCCAACTCGTAATAGTTCTCCGCGTGATAATCGTCCATAGTGAATTAAATTGATGAAACATCTTGGGACCCTCCAGCAGGGGAGCAGCCCGCTATCAGCGTGCAAAATTAGTCATTTTTTGGGAAAATCAAAAAATAATGCTCATTTTTGCATGCTCATCAGCAAAAAGTAGGGGTATCGGTGGCTATTCCTCACCTGTCAAGGGGACGAGAGGAGGTGAACATGGGTGGTTATCCACCTTTTCACCAGATTATTTGGAATATTCTGCAAGAAACACTAATTTTGCAGGAAATTATATCACATATCATGTCAACAACAGTATCCGTCAAGCCGTCAGCCTCATCACGTCTGACCATCCGTACGAGCGCCCATTCGCTATCGTTCTCTTCCCTCACCTTTGACGAAGGGAAGATGCTGATTACCCATGAGCCCTATCAGCTGAAGAGTGGCATATCGGTGGCTGCTAATCTGCGCGAAGCCTTCAAGACCTCTGAACTCACAACAGCTGACTATCAGCGCGTGATGGTGATGGTTGACAGCGATGTGCTCCTCGAACCCATCTCACTCTTCTCTGAGGATGAGGTGGCGCTCCACTATCGCTATACCTTCCCCGACACTGAAGGGGGCAGGGTGTTGCACACCATCATCCCCGACCTGAAGACGGTGGCGGCATACATGATCAACAAAGACCTATATACTGTGATCACCGACCGCTATCCCTCGGCACAGTTTATGAATGTGCTCTGCCCCGTATGGCGTTACCTTTATCAGCGTAACTTCGCCACCATATTCAACAAGCTCTATGCTTATTTTCATGATGATAAGGTTGACATCTTCTGTTTCTCTCAGAACAGGTTTAAGTTTGCCAACGCCTTCTCTCTCACTCACAGTGGGAGCCTCCATGCCTGCTGCAACGATGCTATCTATTTTATTCTCAATGTGTGGCAACAGCTGGCACTGAAGACGGAACTCGACGAACTGCATCTCATGGGAGAGGTGCCTGAGCGCGAATGGATGGTGAGCGAACTGCGACGTTATCTGCAGAAGGTTTATGTCATCAACCCATCGGGAGAGTTCAACAGGGCACCGGCAACACAGGTAGAGGGATTGCCTTTTGACATGATGACCTATTTTATTAAGGGAAGATAGAGACTATGCGTATCATTACAGGACAATATAAGGGAAGACATTTTGAGATTCCCCGCTCATTCAAAGCTCGTCCCACGACAGACTTTGCCAAGGAGAATATCTTCAACGTACTGGGAGGCTATATCGATTTTGAGGGTGCACAGGCTCTCGACCTTTTCTCTGGCACGGGAAGTATCTCTTTTGAACTGCTGTCACGAGGTTGCAGCGAGGTGTACAGTGTGGAGATGGACCGCGACCATCACCGATTCATCACGGAGTGTCTGAAGAAATTGGGCACCGACCGTTGTACGCCGCTCCGCGGTGATGTCTTTCGCTTCATCAAGAGTTGCAGGATGCGCTTCGACTTTGTCTTTGCCGACCCACCCTATGCGCTGAAAGAGCTCCCTACCCTACCCGACCTCATTCTCAACAAACCGCTGCTGAAACCCGAGGGCATCCTCGTCTTTGAGCATGGCAAGACCAACGATTTCAGCAAGCATCCACTCTTTGTGGAGCATCGGTCGTATGGAAGTGTTAACTTCTCTATCTTCAAGGGAGCACCCTCACCTCAATAGTCGTATCTTCACACCCCTCAATGACGCCCTACCAGCTCCATCACCGCATCCTTCAGGCTTTTCCTCATCAACCCACCGAAGAACAGCTTACAGCCATCGACACCTTCACTGCCTTTCTATGTAGCAACCAACAGATGAAGGCGATGATTCTCCGCGGATGTGCCGGTACGGGAAAGACCACGCTCGTGGGGGCCATCGTAAGGGCATTGACCATGCTTCGACAGACTCAGGTGCTGATGGCACCGACGGGAAGGGCTGCCAAGGTGATGTCGCTCTTCTCGGGGCATACGGCATTCACCATCCACCGACGTATCTACCGACAGAAGGTGGCAGGCACCTTCTCTGCCTTTACCTTGTCTGACAACAGGAGCCAGGACACGCTCTTCATCGTTGACGAGTGTTCGATGATAGCCAATAGCGGCTTCAGCGACAGCAATTTCGGCAGTGGCAGACTGTTAGACGACCTGATGCAATATGTGTTTCAGGGACGCAACTGCTCCCTGCTGCTCGTGGGCGACAGCGCTCAGCTCCCTCCCGTGGGCGAAGAAGAGAGTCCTGCCCTACAGACCGACGTGATAGCGAGCTATGGGGCAGAGGTGTATGAGGCTGACCTCCTCACCGTTGTGCGACAGAGCCAACTGTCGGGCATCCTCTTCAATGCCACGCTCATCCGCCAACTCATCAGCAGCGACAACCTGTCTGGACTGCCACCGCTCCATCTCAAGGGATTTGCCGATATCCATCTCGTCAGCGGCAACGACCTCATCGAGTCGCTCGCCTCAAGCTATGCGGCTGTAGGCATCGACGAGACCATGGTGGTGACACGCAGCAACAAACGAGCCAATATCTATAACCAGGGCATCAGAGCCCGACTGCTCGACAGGGAGGAGCGCATCTCATCGGGCGACCTGCTGATGGTGGTGAAGAACAACTACCACTGGGCGGCATCCCTGGGCTTGGGTAAGGAGGGAGAGAACAAACTCTCCTTCATCGCCAACGGCGACAGAGCACTCGTGCGACGGGTGAGACATGAGCGCCAGCTCTATGGCTTCACCTTTGTCGATCTCACCCTGAGATTCCCCGACTACGACGACCAGGAGCTCACTGCCACCGTCGTCCTCGACTCACTCACCACCGAAGCACCGGCACTCACCCATGAGCAACAGCAACACCTCTACGAGGAGGTGATGGCCGACTATGCCGACATTCCACACAAGAAGGAACGCATGGACAAACTCAAGCAGGATATCCACTATAATGCGCTGCAGGTGAAGTTTGGCTATGCCGTCACCTGTCACAAGGCACAGGGTGGACAATGGGAGCATATCTATATCGACCAGGGCTATCTCACCGACGATATGCTCAACAACGACTATATCCACTGGCTCTATACCGCCTTCACCCGAGCCACAAGTCAACTTTTTCTCGTCAACTGGAAAGAATCTCCTCGCTCATGATTTATATCAACGACCACATAGAAGATCTCTCTATCGAAGAGAGCATGAAGCTCATCTCTGAGCAGCGCCGACAGACAGTGATGGCTATCAGCAACGAGGCAGTCCGCCGGCAGAGTTTAGGTGCCTACCTCCTGCTGCAGGAAGGACTGCGCGACGAGTATCATATCGCCGAGGCTCCTGTGTTCGCCTATCACCAGGGAGGCAAACCCTACCTGGCAGACCACCCTCACCTACATTTCAGCATGAGCCACAGCCGTAAGGCTGTAGCCTGTGCCATAGCGCAACATCCTGTGGGTGTAGATATCGAGACTATCCGCCCCTATAACCCCACACTCGCCCGCCATGTACTAAGTAGTGACGAGCTGGAAGAAGTGGAACAGGCGGCTCATCCTGCCCTCAGCTTCATCCGACTATGGACGATGAAGGAGAGCGTGCTTAAACTCACGGGCGAAGGACTGCGTATGCCGCTCCCCGACGTGCTGACCACTTATCGCGACATCTGCTTTCAAACCATCATCAATCAGCGGGCAGGATATGTCTGCACCATAGCAACCCAACAACAATGAACACACTCATTTTCTTTGTCCTCGGTGCCCTCAGCGGCATCATCATCACCGCCTATCTGATGCAGAAAAGAATCAGTCGCACCGAACAGCTCAATAAACAGCTCTCCATAGATGCTGCCTCAGCAGCACATGAGATAACTCTGCTCAAAGAGCATGCCGCTGAACAGGCTAAGCTACAGGAACGGCGCTTCAACGAACAGATAGAAGCCTCGAAGGCTCAGATGGCCAACATCGCACAACAGCTGCTGGAACAGCATGCCAACAAACTGAAGAAGGAGAACGATGAGGAGATGAGTCACCTCACTCAACCCATCAAGGAGGCTATCGGTGAGGTGCGCAAGGCCATCAACGAGAGCATGAAGGATGCTGCCTCCCACTCTGCCTCGTTCAAAGAGCAGATAAGGATGCTGGTTGAGAGTAACCAGAAGATTGGCGAGAAAGCAGAATCACTGACCAACGCGCTGCGACGCGATAATAAAGTGGCAGGCAACATGGGGGAAATCATCCTCGGAGACTTGCTCAGCTCACAGGGACTCACCGAAGGTATTCACTATGAGGTGCAGGCACGACTGCGCGACGAGCAGGGGCGACCTATCAAGAACGATGATACGGGTAGGGAGATGCAGCCCGACGTCATCCTTCATTATCCGCAGGCACAGGATGCCATCATCGATGCCAAGGTGTCGCTGGTGGCCTATGAGAAATATGTCAATGCGGAGACACCCGAGGAGAAGGAACGCTATCTCCAGGAACATCTGCGGAGCGTGAGGGCACACGTCAACGAACTGGCACGTAAAGACTATAGTAAATATATCAAGGCACCGCGCGAGTCGGTAGATTTTGTCATCATGTTCGTACCGTTCGAGTCGTCGCTCCAGTTGGCTTTGGCTGCCGACCCAACACTGTGGCGTGATGCCTTCGCCCGTAAGGTGTTTATCACGGGAGAGCAGAACCTTATGGGCATCCTGCACATCATCCATATCGCATGGGTCCAGCATCAGCAGACGGAGAATCAGGAAAAAGTGTTTGGATTGGCTGAACAGCTCCTCGACCGTCTCGGCGACTTCATCAAACGTTATAATGACCTGGGTGAAGCCATCGAGAAGGTGAAAAAACAATACGACCATGCCGACAACAAACTGTCGTCGGGAGCACAGAGCGTGGTGAAGAAAGGGCGTGAGCTGATAGAACTGGGAGCCAAAGAGAATCCCAACCGACGCATCTCTACCTCGTACTCTCTCTGATAACGAGTTTCTGAGGCACTATCTTATGGCAGATCTTGTGATTGCCAGAGATATTGTCGAGGAGCAGGCGACAGGCAGTACGTCCCATCAGCTTCGACTGGTCTTCAATGGCTGTGAGGCGAGGCGTGACATACTGCACATGGGCATCGTCGGTGAAACCAATGAGCGATACATCCTCGGGCACACGCAGTCCTACTGTGCGGATCGCTGTGAGCGCAGCAAAGGTGATAATGTCGTTGAAAGCAAGGATAGCATCTGGACGTTCCGGTTGCAGAAGCATCTCCTTGGTTCGCTCCATCGCCAACTTATAGTCAATAGACCCACATGCCACCAGGTTGCGGTCGATGGGGATGCGCGCTTCTCTCAATGCTTCAAGATAACCGTGTTTCCTCCGCCTCACCATATCAAGGTGATTGGGACCACCGACAAAAGCTATGCGCCGGCAACCAGTAGAGATAAGGTGTTCGGTGGCTAACTGGGCAGCCTCATCACCATTTGCTTTCACTGAGGAGAACTTCTCGGCGAGACAGGTACGACCGAAGAAGACGAGTGGGATACCCATCTCCGACAGTTCCTCAAAATGTGCATAGTCGGTGGTGGTCTGTGCGAGACAGGCTACAATACCCTCGACATGCATCCCGATGAAGTTATCTATGGCCCTTGTCTCCGCCTCTACATCCTCATGACTATTGGCACTGATAACCGAATAGCCTTCCTCAGCAGCCTCCTCCTCTATTCCATCGAGCACAGAGGCATAGTAATGTGTCACCAGATTGGGCACTACCACGCCAATGATGCGCGGAGCCTCCTTACGAAGACTCTGAGCAAAAGGATTAGGACGATAGTTGAGTTGGCGGGCCAATTCTTTCACTCGCTGCTGCATCTCCGTGCCTATCTCCGGACTATTCCTCAACGCGCGACTCACAGTAGCAATGCTCACTCCCAATTCGCGCGCAAGATCTTTCAACGATATGCGACGTTTGTTTACTGCCATAGCCTATGATTTATTAGTAGTTTGGGCCGATAAAGTTACTCATTTTAATTCAATGCCGCAAACGTTTACGTTGCTTTTGTTGGTAAATTTTTAATAATCATTTAGTATTATCCTTACCTTTGCATCAGAAATAAATACACAAAAAGATTCAGAATGAGTAATGAATAGTTGATAATAAGTTAGTTAGAAAACAAAGACCAAGACTGTCGGGAGACACTCTTGGTCTTTTCTTTTTTTTATTTTCTTCAGCCGTCGGGCTGCCTGTCATCAGAAGAGTTTTCCTGGATAAACACCCTCATCGATGAGCTGCTGTATGCGAGCCACCGTATCTTCACGGTCGGCAGCATAGGTCACACCAAACCATTTGCTTGTGGTGTCGAGCACCTTCACCGAGGCTGTTCCCTCATTAATGAGTTTATTCACCATCAAGGGGATGAAGAACTCTGCCTTGAGGTTGCTCATGTTCTTCTCGTCAGCAAGGAACTCCTTAAAATATTCTTCGCTATGGGTGAAATAGTCGGGTGTGAAACCCCACATATTCATCGACACAGGGGTATTGTCTTCTACAGCTACCCATGCGCCCTGCTCATCCTTATAGCATACAGGACCATCGACACGCATAATCTCGGTACGTTCAACAACGGTGGTGAGGTTGCCGGCAGCATCCTTAGAACAGATGCCTCGTGCCACCGTTCCGTTCTCTGAGAGGGTATTGCCCACGCGGAAACCTACCATGGCGTAGGTGTTCTTGCTGCCCTCGGGCAACTCTGAAAGAAACTTTCCTATCACCATAAAGGCATCACGATTGTAGAAGTCATCACAGTTGATCACACAGAAAGGCTCTTTTATCACATCTTTTGCCATCAGCACAGCGTGATTGGTGCCCCATGGTTTTACGCGGTCAGCAGGGCAGCTGAAACCTTCAGGGAGCGCATCAAGGCTCTGGAAACAGAGCTCTGCGGGGACATGTCCCTCATATTTGCTCAGAATCTTCTCACGGAAATCCTGTTCAAAATCCTTGCGGATGACAAATACTATCTTTCCAAATCCTGCTTTGATAGCATCATAAATGGAGTAGTCCATAATGGTTTCACCATTAGGTCCCAGCCCATCGAGTTGTTTCAGTCCACCGTAACGGCTACCCATTCCGGCGGCAAGGAGCAATAAAGTTGGTTTCATGTTCGTTGTTTATTTTTAGTTAGAGTAAAGTTATGTTCCATCTTTGTTTTTCAACCGACGTTAACACCTGCAAAAGTAACGAATATTTCTGAGACTGCACAAAAATATCATAGAATTTAGTCTGAGAAAAAGATTTCAGCTATCATCCACCGGAGTACCCGGCACTAAAGTGCGAGAAAGACATGACTGTCTGACAAATTTGCGCTATCACCCACCTGAGTATTGAAGAGGTGGAAGGGCTTTACTATCAACAGGAAAAGGCTCATTAGAGCCACGACCAATGCTTTCATCTCGTCAATACATTATCTTCAACAAGTATCAGAACGGATAGCCGATGGCAAAGTGGAAGCCGAGACCATCACGGAACTTGGGAATGTTGTAGTAGCCCGACTTGCCGGTATCGTAGGGTACATGAAGGGCTACGCCAAGATCGAAGCGCAAGACAAGAAACTCCAAGTCGTAACGCAGACCGACACCCGTTCCTGTGGCCAACTGCTTGAAGAAGGTTGTTGGCTTGAACTCTGAATCGGGACGGGTCTCGTCTTTCTTCAACAGCCAGATGTTGCCGGCATCGAGGAACGTGGCACCATAGAGGGAGCCAAAGAGATTGAAACGATATTCGAGGTTGGCCTCTAACTTGATGTCACCCGTCTGGTCGAGATAGGCGTAGGTGGTGGTAGGAGCAACATATTTGCCAGGACCTATGCTGCGCACGGCAAAGGCACGGATGCTGTTGGCACCACCGACATAGAACTGTTCACTATAGGGAGCACGCTCTGAGTTGCCGTATGCCCAAATGACTCCTGCCGACACCCTACCGACTAACTGCGACTTCAGTCCCGTCTTCCACGACTTACGAAGGGTGGAGGTGACTTTGAGGAACTGGGCAAAGGGATTGCCGAAAAGGTCTTTCTCCTTGTCATTAAACTTCTTTCCTGCTGCAACGTAACACAGCGAGAGGAGATTGCCGGACTCTGTGAAAGAGGTCTCCCAACTCAAAGGATTGCGCGTGCCCTCAGGACTGGTATATAAATAGGTGTACTTGATCTTGGGCACAAACTGGTTGCGCATGGAGACATAGACGGCGGGGTTATCGCTGATGATGGAGTCGAAACGGGCCGTGGTGTGCTGGAGGTAGTTATAGTCTAAGAGTAAGGGGCTCAGCTCGTGTTTGCTGTTGGGAGAGGTCTGAAACTTATAGGTCACTGCTCCCGTGACGGTGAGCATCTTGAAGAAGTCGGCCCTGTTGAGCACGTCGGCTGAGAGGGAGAAAAGGGTGGAAGGTGGACGATAGAACCGATGACGGCTGCCCCAACCAAAGGGTGCCTCAATGCGTGGATACTCGATAGTGGCCTCTGCCCCATACTCATAGGAGTTGATGGCATTGTCGTTACCTGCCACACGGCGCCCCGTCTGCCATTCGTATGAGCCTTTCAACTTCAACGTGAGTTTCTCACCTCCACGGAAGGCATTGCGCTTGGTGAGACCAAGGGAGAGCCCTGGTCCCATTCGGTCGTTACTCTTCGTAACGAAGTTGGCTTCGATAGAGGCATCATAGGCTTTGTCGAACACGCAGCTGATGGTCATATCAAGGGTGTCACAGGCAGCTGAGGTATCGCGAGGAGTGAACGAGATGTCAGAGAGACTGAAGAGACCAAGACTGTTGATGTTGTTAAGTGTCTCATTATAATCGCTCTGAGAATAGAGTTGTCCGCGACGGAGCTTCACGTCGCGCAGGATGGCACGGGCACGGATAGGTGCTTTCTTGCCCGAGTAGCATACCGTGAGGTTGCGACGCACGGTAGAGTCGGTAGGCACATCAGTAACAGAACGACGGAGGATAATACGGCGCTTACCCATATACCACTGTTTGAGAGCCTCAGCAGGAATCTCTGGATTCTGAATAAGACGTACTGACACCTGACCAGGGACGGACACGGTATCGGCCTGAAACGACTGATAGCCGGAGCGATAATAATAGTAGCCGTTGTTGCGGAAAAGGGTGTTGAGACGCACACGCTCGGCATCGAGATGAGCCACAGAGAATGGACTATGGGGCTGAAGCATACTGCCAGGGAGGGTGGCTCTGATGAGACTATCGGCTAAGGGGGTATAGCCCACATAGCTCACAGTATCAATGGTATAGAGCAGACCAGGAGTGAGCTGATAACGGAGCTTGGCTTTCTTGGGATTCTTCTGGGGTAGCTCCTCTGAAACGACCTTGGCATCGAAATAGCCGTTGGAACGAAGGATATTGCGGGCTACGAGCGCACGCATCTCTGGATTGACACTGCTCATCAGCACAGGCTCATGGCCAAAGGAGTTGCGCATCCAGGTGCCGAACTTAGACTGGGAATTGGCATAATGGTTATAGATCCACAGACGAAATTGGAAGGGGGTGCGATAATAGGGGCTGCCGAGGATGGCTCCATTGGGCGCATAGGCAAGAGCGGCCTCTACCTCCTCCTGCACATCGACAAGATGGGTGGAGGCTGACACCTTGGCTAAGGTATCGAGGAGCATAGGATTGGTGTAGGTTAACTCCTTGATACCGGTATATAACACTTCTCCTTCTTCCAGATGACTGGTGGAGGAACAGGCACTAAACACCAAGGCAAGCACAAGACTAAGGGATGACAGATGTTTCATTTCACAGAAGTGGAGTTGTCGGGATAAAGGGTTTTACTGCGGATGTCGAAAAGTTGATGGAGTTTGTCCATCTTCTTACGCCAGACGAAACCGGCACCATACTCAGAGATACGTCCTTCGAGCAGGTCGTCGGCCTCTTTATTGTAGAACATCCTAACATAGCGCATGGCGCTCTGGTCTAATCGGTATTCGAGAGAGACATTGTCGATGAACGACTGGTCTTGCTCGTTATTCTCACTGTTGGAGAGCTTGCCTCCTACGACAAAATTGAAGCGGTTGTTCCAAAAACGCTTGGCAAACTTGAAAGAGTAGTCGGTATGGGTGTTGCCGGCAGCATCAGAGCTTTGGTCAAGACCGAGACTGAGATCTACCGTGCGCATGGCACTCTTGGTGATGTTGTTGATCTCGCTCTGAAGGAAGGAGTTAAGGGCACTGTTCATAGAGAACCCGCTGGTATTGCCATCGGCGAGATACATGCCTGTGGTGAGCATGGTGACGGCGAGCTTGCCACGCTGCTCCACACCCATGGCTGCCAACTCGTTCTTGACACTCATGTCATCGGGGGCATCGAGGGTAAACTCCAGTCCCATGTTAGCAAGGGTCTGAGTCACCTTCACACCACACTCGAAGTTGACACTGCGGCTACCGGTGGTCTCTGCACCTACGAGGGCTTTCACCTGCTCAGTGGCAGTGAGGTTGAGGCGGGGATTCATGATGTCGCCATTAAACTCAATATAACTTCCTTCCTTGATGGTGAAGGTCTTGAGGGGGATGATGGGCAACTCATATTTCATCTCACCCTGATTGAGTGTATAACGACCGAAGAGTTGGAGCTCGTCGGTGGAGTTATAGACCATACGCAGTTCACCGCCTCCTTCGAGATTGACGTAGTTGGACTCAGCGGCATTGAGGGCGCAGACGATACGTGCTCCCTGCTCGATGTTCATGAGCAGCAGCATATCGAGACCCTCGACGACGGGACGTTCGGCAGCTACGCCGGTGGTATCGCGGAAATCAGTGAAGGTGACAAGCTCCTTCAACTGGTCGTCGGTGCTGAGGGGAGAGTCTTTCAGTATGTATGTCATGTTGGTGGTACCCAATACATCGAGTTGACCGCGCATCTTCAGTCGATCGATACGGCCGTTGGCAGTGCCGCCAAAGTTGACAAAGGTCTTGCCATAGACCAAGGAACGACGGTTCTTCTTGGCGTTGATCAACTGGAAGTTGCGGGCACGCATCTTCATGTCCACCATCACTCTGTCGAGATTAGAGAAATCAATATGACCATAGAGGGTGAGGGGGTTGTCGTTATAAGCATACATGGTGAAGTTCTCTAACAGCAGCTTGCTATTGACAATACGCACAGGGTCGTTGTCGAAACGGAGTCGCATGCCATAGGGAACGCTGACGAGATAGGAGGAGTCGAGATAGACTTCTCCATCCACATCGGGAGCACTCAATGGCCCGCAGATAGCCACCTTACCATCGGCATAGCCTTCAAGTCCGATGAGCTGGTCGGGCACAAAACCGTTGGCCAGAGAGAGGGGGAAGCGTTCCATGGTGAAGGTGGCATCAAGCCAGCCTTTTCCCTCGGGACGATATGTGCCATTGAGCACGCCTATCTCCATGTCGTTGCGGTTGATACGTGCCTCCACATAATGGGCACTGTCGCCGCGCTGAAGATAGACAAACTCGGTGGAGAGGTTACCCATGGGACACTGCTCATAGGTCATCTCGGCTATCGACATATCGGAGAGCATAGAGATACGCTCATCGGCATCAAGGAGGATATGGAAATCGCCGTTGAGCAGACCACTCATACGGGGAGCATAAGGAAGGACTGAAGTGAGTTTGGCAAGGTCAAACTTGTTGAGACTGACGGTGATATCCTGCAGCATCGTGGGATCCTGGTCTTCCGAATAGATCTTCACACCTGTACCATCATCAGCGATAAGGTCGATCTTGGCTTGTATCTTCCTGTTGGCACCCATGAACACAAAATTGTCGTGGTTGAGATTAAACTCCTTATAGCCCAGGATGGGACGGTAGGGAAGGAGGTGGACATATAGTCCACTGTCGCACATCTCTGCCTTGGCACCCAACTGTGCTCCTATCACATTGTCTGCATCATAGTAGGTGACATTGAGTTGGGCTCCACGCTCAAGGAGCTCTCCATCAAACAAGGTCTTAAAGACAAACTGGGGGTTCTTCTTGTTGTTCTCCACATGACCGTTGAAGGTGAGCTTGGTGCCTGTCTGAACAAGATGATACTCTATGGTGTCTATACGGGTGCTGTCATAGACAAGGGAATGGAGGATTCCTCTTCCGTTGATACCTTTCTCGGGCGAGGCATCTAAACTGAATGCGAGGTCTTTAAAGGTGAGGCCATTCATGCGCAGGAAGGCTGCCACGGGGTTCTCCTGACCACTGTTCATCTGCATCTTTATCACGGGCAGGAGGGCACGGAGGGAGTTCTGGTCGATGATGCGCTGACGCACATGATCCTGAAGTTGGGCGAGGAGCTGATTGCCTTGGTTGCTGAGTTGCTCTACCCCACCCGACGCTGCAAGATCGAGGAAGAAATCGCCACTGTTCACCTTCGCCCATGTGGTGTCGGGACAGGTGAGGATATCTACATCCAAGGAGGCGGGACGGTAGGTCTTTGCCTCATCACGGATAGTAAGGTCGTTGACAGTGCCTAAGAGGCGATGGGTCTGCTCTAGGTCGGAAGACATGTCAATATGTGCGCACACACCAACCTCGAAAGGACGGTCCATCACACGCAACTGATAGAGGTCGGCCTTGCGCACATCGGCACCCAGGGTGGCCTCCACTCGCTGCTTGCTCAACAGCGCATCGAGACCGATATGTCCATCGAGAAGAGCATTGTGGCTGTCGAGGGTGAGATGGCCTACCCCATCCTTTAAACCAGCAACAGCATGCACCTGGTCTAATAACCACGAACCATATTCTAATTGTTGAAGCTCTGCCTGAAGGTCAACAAGACAGTGTTTTGACCTGATATCGGTACCTCGTCCTGAGAGCGTCAACTGGGCTGTGAGATGACGCAGGGAGTCCTTGGGCATGAAGTGATGGAGATTGAGACGGTGGATATCCATCTGTGCCTGATAGGCCATGACATCGGTATTCACCTTCGCTTCTGTCTTCACGCTACCCTCACCCTCGCGAAGCATCATCCGCAAATCGTAATGTGGACCATTGACAACGGCCTTGGCATCAAGAGAGATACCAGAGGGGATGCGGTAGCTGGAGGCGACGGAACGGGGGAGTAGTCCCATGAGGAAACTGAGGTTGTGGGTCTTGGCACGTAGGGACAGCTGACCTTTGATTTTCTTGGCATCCATAGGTTGGATGGCCTTTCCCTCTGCGGTCATCTCAAAGGCGGTGGGAAGGCGGAAATCAAAAGTGCGGAGATAGGCCTGCTGAAGATTGCCATCAACGCACAGCTTGAGGGTGAGCGGATGGTCGGGGTAGCGCGCAAAGAAATTACGATACTCATGGGCTACACGTGCATCGGCAATACCCACAAACTGATGGACATCTTCTTTGCTGACGGCAGCATCGACACAGGCAAAAAGTTGACCGGGATGATGCTCGTCGAAAGCGTTGAGATCCATCTTCATCTCGGCACTGAGGGTGGAGCTGGGGGTGAGGAGACGGAACGACGGAACGCTAAGACGGAGCGTATCCATCGCGATGTTACCTTCTGCATGACTGAGTACCAGACCGCTCTTCTCCCTGAGACGGAGCTCGCGGAGCGACAGACTGACAATCTGTCCTCCCTGCGAACTGCTGTCCTTGGGTGCTATGCTGCGATAGAGGACAGAGTCTATCTGTAAGCAGATGGAGGAGAGGGCGATATGATTGGGATCGAACCCTTGGGCAGTGGGCTCGTAATGATTATTGAAGGCGAGGGCGCCATCAGAAAGGTCAAGACGACCTACGGTATAGCGGGCATCACCAAGGTCAATATGGGTCTGATAGACCATGGCTTTGTTGAGTGTGGCATCCAACTGTAGCGTATCACCAGGAAGATGAAGGCTGAGCAGAGAGCGACTGACCTTCAACTCATCAACGGCAATCTTCCATAGTGTTGGGGTAGTGGAAGTGTCGGGCGGGACGGTATCACTCAATGCGACATCGAGACGGGCACCGTCGAGGATGATGTTGCCTATGGCTACCGACTGTTGTTGAAGATGGATGCCCACAGGTAGGTTACCTCTGCTGTTGGCAAGGAGGGCTAAGCGCTTCAGACTGCCCTTCACCCGCGCAGAGGCGATCATATCAGAAGTGTTGACTTTGGCATCGTTAAGTTCACAGGCATTGAGGAGCACCTTCTGCTCCACCAATGGCATCAGTTGCACGTCCACAACAAGACGGGCCACGGATGCCACCGTATCATGGTCTTCTACAACAAGAAAATCATGGATGCTTAAGTCTAAAGGAAACTGTAACGATACGCCAGACACACTCACCTGCATCCCCGTTGCCTCTGTAGCATAAGCTGTCACCTGTCCCACTACCCATCGTTGTACAGGAGGCATATAGATGAGTAATGTCAACAACAGGAAGAGAAGAACGGGACTGAGCAGGACAAGACCTATCCAGAGAAATACCTTTTTCATGCGATGCCCTATACGTAGGATATATGATTAAAACTTTGTCCACAAACTATCGACAGGAAGTGGTGCCTCTACACTGATGGGCTGCTTGCTCACCGGATGAAGAAACTCGACGCGCCGCGACATAAGAGAGATACTGCCATCAGGATTGCTTCGGTGCGCTCCATACTTCAGGTCGCCCTTGATAGGACAGCCCATGGCAGCCAACTGACAACGTATCTGATGGTGACGGCCGGTGAGGAGCGTCACTTCTAAAAGACTGTAATGCTCGCCCTGAGCCAACTGACGATAACGCAACACTGCGCGCTTGGAACCAGGCACCTCACGAGTATAGGCATAACTCTTGTTCTGACGCTCATTGCGCACCAGCCAATGTTCAAGCTCACCCTCATTCTCCGAGGGAGCCGACTGGGTTATCGCCCAATAGGTCTTGTGAATATCACCAACACGAAACATCTCATTGAGGCGTGACAATGCTTTAGATGTGCGCGCAAAAATCACCAGTCCACTCACGGGGCGGTCTAAACGATGTACGACACCAAGGAAGACATTGCCCGGCTTCTGATACTTCTCCTTCAGATAAGCTTTCACAATGTCCGAAAGCGGAGTATCGCCAGTCTTATCGCCCTGGACAATCTCTCCGCTTTCCTTATATACTATAATCACATGATTGTCTTCGTAAAGAGGAATCATAGATTACATGTTCATTCCACCATCAATCTGGATAACCTGACCAGATACGTAGCTTGACATATCAGAAGCCAGGAAGAGACATACGTTGGCAATGTCTTCTACCTTACCACCACGGCGAAGAGGAATCTTCTTCATCCAGTCGTTACGCACCTCCTCGGGCAACTGGGCTGTCATGGCTGTCTCAATGAAACCGGGAGCAACAGCGTTGGCACGAACACCCTTAGGACCGAGCTCCTGAGCTATTGACTTAGCCAATCCGATCATACCTGCCTTTGAAGCTGAGTAATTGCACTGACCTGCGTTGCCGTGCACACCCACAACACTCGACATGTTGATGATAGAACCTCCACGCTGACGCAACATGATAGGAGCACAGGCATGGATAAAGTTGAAGGCACTCTTAAGATTGACAGAAAGCACCTGGTCCCACTGTGCCTCGGTCATACGCAACATCAGACCATCCTTGGTGATGCCGGCATTGTTAACCAAAACGTCAATGCTTCCAAAATCTTCCTTGATCTTAGCTACCACAGCCTCGGTCTCAGCAAAGTCGGCAGCGTTGCCTGCATAAGCGTTACACTTCACGCCAAGCGCCTCAATCTCCTTACGGGTAGCTTCCAGACCTGCAGCCATCTCATCATTTAACACAAGATCGGTGAAGGCAATATTGGCACCTTCCTGAGCAAACTTGATGGCAACGGCCTTACCGATGCCTCGTGCAGCTCCTGTAATAAGAGCTGTCTTACCTGATAATAATCCCATTTTTTTCTGTTTTATGAAAAATAAATATTGTTGATTGATAATCAAAATTCTCTTTGTTCCTGTAGCCAGTGTATACCTAACGAATAAGGCTCTTACCTAAGGCTCCATAAACAACCTTGGCAACCAGGGGTTTACTGGTCTCTTCGGTCATCCCATGACCAAGACGACCATAGATATAGGGCACTTCCAACCCCTTGATACAGTAGTGAGTGATGTCAGCCACGAGGTCGATATTCTCTATATCAAACTCACCATCGTCCTTACCTTCTGCATAAACCTTACGGAAAAGTTCTATCTCATCTTCATCAAAGTTCTTGCGTACCTTCTCCACCATCCAAATATTACGGAAAAACTCAGCACGCAAGTTACCATTGCGCACCACTGTCTCCTTAATCATGTTGAGATGGGTATAGATAAGTTCAATAATCTTGTCCTGCGGGCGCGTACGCTTTGCCGCCACCTCATCCAACCTATCAGAAAGACGCTCTAGTTCACTCTCTATCACTGCGGTATAAACATCTTCCTTACTCTTAAAATAGGTATAGAGAGTTCTACGACCCTTGCCTGATGCCATAGCAATATCATTCATCGTGGTGTTCTCCATACCATTCTTAGCGAACAGCTGACGAGCGACATCCACTAATTTCTGACGAGTTTTTGAAATAGACATATCTTACCTCCTTATTCCGTTATATTGCACAACTTAATTACGCTGTGCAAAATTAGGCATTCTATTTGAAATATGCAAATCATCAGATAAAAACTTTTTCAGCAACAAAGAATAGCTAGAAAGGCGAAAGTGAAAAATAATAGAGGAATTATTTGCATATCTCAAAAAATCATAGTACCTTTGCAACCGCTTAGAAGAAATAACATCGCGGAGTGGAGCAGTTGGTAGCTCGCCAGGCTCATAACCTGGAGGTCGCATGTTCGAGTCCTGCCTCCGCAACTAAAAAAACGCAAGTTCTCTTGAACTTGCGTTTTCTGTTTATCAGAACTGTTCCAGTATTCTTATACGTTCCTCTGTCCTCGGATGGGTACTGAACAGTGAATTCACCATACTCATCAAACCCTGCGAGAGATTCTTGGGATGGATAATATACAACTGTGCAATATCATCTCTGTTGACATGCTGCAAACCGGGATCACCGGAGATCTTTCTCAAAGCCGAAGCCAGAGCCAAAGGATTGCCACAGAGTTCTGCACCACCGGCATCAGCCATGTACTCACGCTTGCGGGAGATGGCAAAACGGGTGAGCAAGGTGAAGAAATAGGCTATCGCACTACAGATGAATCCGATAATGAGTATCACCAATAATCCCGCACCATTGTTCCTGTCATCCTTATCTCGTCGCTGACCGCCTCCACTCAACAGCATATAATAAGCCATACGCATGGTCAATGTCATCACCGTGGAGATGATACCTACAAAGATAATACTTGTTATCAAGAGACGTGTGTCGCGATTCCTGATGTGAGTGAGCTCATGACCTATGACCCCGGCCAACTCATCATCATCCAACAAATCCAACAAACCTGTGGTCACCGTCACGGTATAGCTATTCTTACTGATACCACTGGCAAAGGCATTCAACTGGGGATCATCTACCACATTGATCTTTGGCATATCCATCCCACAGGTCATACACAGGTTCTCCACAATGTTATATACCCGTGGATTCTCACGTCTGCTTAACGAGCGGGCACCTGTCGCCTGCTTCACCATCGAACTGTTGGCAAAATAGGCAATGACAAACCAGATACCTACCAATCCTATCACCCATGGAATGGTACTGACAAACTGTTCATTGACGTAAGCAACATCAAGATAGTTCACCGTGTAGCCATTCTCATCAAGGGTATCTGCTGTATTCGTAAGGTAATTCAAAATGGCTAAGAATCCCCAAATAGTAGCAAGGATAATCAAAGGGAACAACATCAACAGCACAATACTCAAAATATTATTGCGCTGTATCTGTGTGTGCATTCCTACATACTTCATCAGAGTGGAGTCTTAATATCAGAAATTTATTTCAGGTGCTTTATCTAATGCTGCACGGTCCTGCTGTGGAATCTCAAACATCGGTTCCTTATGGAAGCCAAAGATACCAGCCAGGAGATTGGAAGGGAAGGTCTGTACAGCATTATTCAACTCCTTCGTCGTTGAGTTGAAGAATCTACGTGTAGCAGCCAACTTGTTCTCTACATCAGCGATTTCACCCTGTAACTGTAGGAAGTTCTGATTAGCCTTAAGATCAGGATAAGCCTCTAATGAAACTCTCAAGCCTGCCAAAGCAGTTGAGAGCGCATTCTCTGCAGCAATCTTATCATTGATACTGGTGGCTCCCATTGCAGCAGCTCGCGCATTAGTCACCATTGCCAAGGTCTCCTTCTCATGCGCTGCATAACCCTTCACGGTAGCAACGAGCTGAGGAATAAGATCATGACGCTGCTTCAACTGTACATCAATATTGGCAAAGGCATTCTCACGATTATTGCGAAGCTTTACCAGGTTATTGTAGCATACAATACAAAGTCCTACGATAAAACAAAGGACAAATAAGACAATCATTCCAGAACTCATAATACTTGTAAATTAAACGATTAATAAAAAAATGAATACTTAATTGTACATAGCAAAGATAATGCCAAAATATCAATCACAGAATAAAAAGATGATTATTTAACATTTATCTATAATAAGAAAGCCTCAAAAACCTATTCTCAAGCAAAAGGACATAAAAAAACTTGCCTCATGACACTACTGTCACAAGGCAAGTTCAAAAAAAGGCGGCCTCCTACTCTCCCACATTGCATTGCAGTACCATCGGCGCAAGCGGGCTT
>JAHAZN010000049.1 GCA_018385335.1 Prevotella sp. | reverse complement strand
CGCTCCGCCAGATAGAAGAGAAGGGCTACGC
This sequence comes from Prevotella sp., assembly GCA_018385335.1. Taxonomy (GTDB): domain Bacteria; phylum Bacteroidota; class Bacteroidia; order Bacteroidales; family Bacteroidaceae; genus Prevotella. The sequence goes on along the minus strand of JAHAZN010000049.1, from coordinate 3,627 downwards.
CAAGCCCTACGCTACCGACACCCGTCCCGTTCACCTCATCGGCATCAACTTCACATCAGAGAAGGGAAACATCGAGGAATATAAACATCATTTAAGCGCTGTTTGAACTTGCGTTTTCTTGAGTCGGTTCGGATATTTCTTTGAAAACAGAAAGTAATTGAGAAAAAGTGCTTATTTTTTCAGTTGATGAAATCAGAACTAATCAAAAGCAACGGAATGAAGACTGAATACGAAAAGATGCTTAGTGGGGAGGTCTATAATGCGATAGACGAAGAGCTATTGAAAGACCTGAACTATTGTAAAGACCTCTGTTGGGAATATAATCAGATTCGTCCAACGCTCATTAGAGAACGAAACGGGAAACTACATGAGATTCTTGGAAAGTGTGATGATGATACATTCATCAACCAACCTTTTTTCTGTGATTATGGCAAACATATCCGTGTGGGGAAGCGGTTCTTTGCTAACTTCAATTTTACGGTGCTCGATGAGGCGTTGGTGACCATTGGTGATGACTGCTTCATTGGTCCAAATGTGAACATCTACACCGCTTGTCACTCCACCGATCCTGTAGAAAGGAACAGTCGACAGGAGTGGGCTCTTCCTGTCACCATTGGAGACAACTGTTGGATAGGTGGGAGCACCACCATCCTCCCGGGTGTAACGATAGGAGATAATGTTACCATCGGTGCCGGAAGCGTAGTAGTGAAAGACATCCCATCGGGCTGCATAGTGGTAGGCAATCCGGCAAGGGTGATTAAGAAGGTGTAGAGATGCTGCTTACCAAATATTTTCGTATATATTGTCGCAATATATATACCTATTATTATATAGCACTTAAATAAAGGAGACGAAGCTATGAACAACAAACCTTTGGCAGTTGTGATGGGTGCCACATCGGGCATTGGTTATGAGGTGGCGCTGCTCCTTGCTCAACGAGGATGGAGTGTGGGAATAGCAGGAAGACGGGAGGAACGCCTGCGCACGATGATGGCTGAGACAGATGGTGTTGTGGCATACGAGATGATTGATGTCACTTCCCCACAGGCGATAGAGGGTTTACACAGGCTCATCGACAAGATGGGAGGGATAGACTTGTATTTCCACAGTTCGGGCATAGGCTATCAAAATACGTCGCTTGATGCAGACAAAGAACTGAGGACCATCGATACCAACTGCTTAGGGATGGCCCGACTTGTGGGAGAAGTCTTCAGATATTTTGAACAACATCAGGAAACAGAGGGTCAGATCGCTGTTATCAGTTCCATCGCAAGAACCAAAGGCCTTGGTGCTGCCCCGGCATACTCAGCGTCAAAGCGGTTCACAAGCAATTATCTTGAGAGTCTGTGTCAGCTGACAAGTATCAAGGGAATCAAAAACATACACATCACAGATATCAGACCGGGATTCGTCAATACCCCCTTGATAGAAGGCAGTAATTTTCCGATGCAACTTGATGCAAGGAAGGTGGCAAGGAAGATTGTGGATGGTCTTGAACGACACCAATCAGTGATGACCATCAACTGGCTTTATAGGTGGCTTGTGTTCTTCTGGCAGATGATACCACGAGCTCTTTGGATAAAAATGAAAATATAATAATGAATCAATCTTGCTTATTTCATATATTATACTTATCTTTGCATTGTCCTCAGTGTGGATGTGAATAGGGCATAACTGTTCTGATTTCACGGATGCCAACAGGGAAGAATGGAGATAGACAGAATATTTATTTGATAACTTAAATTCATTTCATTATGTTAAACAAGAAATTGGAAGACGCACTTAATGCGCAGATCAATGCTGAGATGTGGTCAGCTTATCTTTATCTCTCTATGGCTGCCTATTGCCATTCAGAGGGATGCAGTGGTACAGCCAACTGGTATGAGATTCAGTTCCAGGAGGAGCAGGCTCATGCCAAGATTCTTTATAATTATGTAGTGTCACGAGGCGGAAGGGTAGTGCTTTCTCCTATCGATGCAGTGCCCACAACATGGAACTCAATTCTTGATGTCTTCGAGAATACCTTGGCTCACGAACAGAAGGTGACATCGCTCATTAACGACCTCTATGCCCTCGCATTGCAGGAGAACGACTTTGCTACACAAAGCATGCTCAAATGGTTTATCGACGAGCAGGTTGAGGAGGAAGAGAACGCACAGGAGATTATCGACAAGCTCCGCATGATTGGCGACAACGGATATGGTAAATACATGCTCGACAAAGAGCTCGAGGCAAGAGTATATACCACACCATCGCCATTGGCTAGCAAGGAGTAATACTGGCTGATACGATAGAATAACGTAAGTGTTCCTGGGGATATGTGGGGTGCCGCGTATCCCCAGGATATGTTTGAAGACCATGATGTGTCCACGGATAAGTGACATACACAAACCAAATAATAACGTAGCAGAATGGCGATGATAGGATTAAACCAACTGATAGGTGTTGTTCGTGATGCATCGAGACTGATGGTCACTGATGGCTTTGATATCATACAGAAGGGTGGGTGCGAGAATATCGTGACATCATCGGATGTGGCTGTTCAGAACTTTCTTTGCGAGCAGCTCTCTAAGTTGATGCCCGGCTCGGGTTTCCTTTGCGAGGAGAAAGATATTTTCGATGTGCAGCACGAAGATACGTGGATCATCGACCCGATAGATGGGACAGCCAACTATAGCAGGGGAATAGATGAGTGTGCTATCTGTGTGGGACTAAAACATGGTGAGGAGATGAAGCTCGGGGTGGTTTATCTGCCGCGCACTAAGGAGATGTTTGCTGCCGAGAAAGGGAAGGGGGCTTATCTCAATGGACAGCGCATAGGTGTCTCCAACCGTCCCTTTGCCAATGCGCTCTTGTGTACGGCGATGCCCGTCTATCACAAAGAACATGCTGAGGTGTGCTCAAAAATCATCTTAGAGACGTTTGGCAAATGCAACGATTTCAGACGCTTTGGGGCCTGTGCTCCTGAGCTATGCTATTTGGCGATGGGCAGGTGCGAACTCTATTTTGAATACCTTCTCGGTCCGTGGGATTATGCTGCTGCCTCGTTGATAGTGACAGAAGCCGGAGGAGTGATCACTGCGGCCGATGGTGGACCTCTTTGTCTTACGTCGTCAGCAGGTGTCATTGCTGCCAACAGCCCAGCCAATTACCATCAACTGCTTGAAATTGTTAACCGACATATCAACCAAGTTTCCAAAGAATAATCCTATGATTGCACAAACAGAATTCTCTCTCGCGGCCAAGCGTAGAGGCTGTCATCTCATCACTCGCGAGATAATGACTAATCTGCCCTGTCCGCTACCTAAGACAGGACTGCTCAACCTCTTTGTCAAACACACCTCTTGTGCGCTGAGTGTCAACGAGAATGCTGATCCTGACGTGCGCTCGGACATGGAGAAGATAATGAATCATATCGTCAAAGAGAACGAACCTTATTACGACCATGTGCTTGAAGGGGCTGACGATATGCCTGCTCATGCCAAGAGCTCGCTCTTTGGTGTGAGTCTCACTATTCCCATCACCGACGGAAGGCTCAACCTCGGTACATGGCAGGGTATCTATCTGTGTGAGTTCCGCGATTATGGTGGCCCTCGCAAGATAGTGGCAACTGTTTATGAATGAAAC
>JAHAZN010000031.1 GCA_018385335.1 Prevotella sp. | reverse complement strand
TACCTAACGATAACAAACATGAAACAATCTACTAAGCGGGCAACGGGTATCACACTGCTGCTGTTGCTGATGAATCTTTGCGTTTTTGCCGATTTCAACGTACGTGACTATGGAGCCAAGGGTGATGGTAAGACACTCGACTCACCTGCCATTTTCCAGAGTATCAGGATGGGGGACATACCTATTTCCACAACTCCCTTATCTGGGCAGAAGGACAGGAGAATGTGAGTATCACAGGACGAGGAATGATCGATGGTGTCGGCTTGACAAAGAAAGACACGGAGAAAGGTGGTAACGTGCAGGGAGGCTCTATCGGTACGGGCGACAAGGCGATAGCACTGAAACAGTGTAAGATCGCTCTCAACCACGTTCACCATTATCCTATCTATATCACTACAGGATGCAGAAACCGCGGTCCCAAAGATGTCAAGGAACCATCGCGCGGACAGAATATCATGATCAGCAACATCCAGGCATTAGACTGCGACTCGCTGGCTGGCATCATCATCACCGGTATGGAGCAGGCTCCGCTGAAAAACATCGCTCTTCAGAATATCCACATCGAATACCGTGGTGGGGGCACCAAGGAACAGGGGAAAAAAGAATATCGGGAACAGGGGACTAATTATCCCGAACCGAGATGGGCTGGTCCTACACCAGCTTACGGACTCTATGCCCGTCATGTGGAAGGACTGCAACTCAGAAATATCACTTTCAGCCTGAAGAAAAAAGACGATCGTCCTGCGGTGATTATGAAAAACGTAAAGAACGTTGCGATGTCAGAGATAAAAGAATCGTTAGGAACGATAACAAGGGATATAACGCCTCAGTAATAGTCGTTCATACTAAATGCACTGACAAAGAGAAAGTGTTTGGGTTGTTTTATCTACAAAATGTAATCGATTATCGACAAAAAATGAATTTTTAATACTTCATGGATTGATTTATATCAAGAATATTGGTAAATATTGACAATAAGCATTTCAAATTGTAATAATGAATTTTGTAAACCGATAAATTTGCAACATTTTAAGTATATAATGTAACAGAATGTAAGAATTATGAAGAAGGTTTACTTGATGATGACCGCTTTCCTCATGACATTCACCCAGTGGGGGGGGGTAAGTGCCCAGACCCTTTTGGACGAAGGTTTTGAAGGAGTGACGGTCACAAAGGAAACAGACGAGTTTCCTGAAGGATGGACCACTAAGAATGGTTATGAGGGAGAATCACTGAGATTCAAATGGTCATGTGCGTATAGTTCTTCTGGCTCGACGATGAGCGGTCACCACTATGCCGCCGTTGATGCCCCCTCTTATGTGGGTACTAACACCGATGGTATCGGTCCCCGTGAAGAGATGCTTATCACACCAGAATTGAATCTTGATAACACTTATCAGCTCTCTTTCGACTGGTATTCGGCAGCTGCTGCTGTCTTTGATGACAAGAGCTACACCTTTCAGGTGAGGGTGCTCGATGTAGATGCCGTCGATGCTACATGGCAGACCATTTGGGATTATACCAACGAAGAGCAGGTGAGGAACTCAGGTGTACCTGGTTCCGTCTATAATGCTTATAAGGGATGGCTCTGGGACGCTTGGACAATCTACAACTCCAAGCTCGACCTCACACCTTTCATGGGTAAGAAGATTAAAATAGCCTTTGTCTATGTGCTGAAGAAGAAGGTAGGTAATGTGCTTTATCTCGACAACATCAGCGTGAAGCAATATACTCCCTTCACCTCACCTCTGCCACAGGTGAACAACAACATCTATAACTATGGTGAGGTGTATATCGGTGAGAAGTTCTATTCAGAGGCTTTCAAACTCAAGAACGTAGGTCTTGCCGGATTGCGTATCACTGGTTTTGATGCTCCTAAGGGTGTCACCCTCGTTGCCGACACCGCTCATATCAACCTTGGTGTCAACGAAGAGGCATTGTTCCAGATAGGTTATCAGGCTTCGCTCACCCTTCCTTCAGAAGTAAAGGCAGTGGTGAAGACCAACGGTGGTGATGTGGAGCTCTCGCTGAAGGCAGAGAAACAGCTCGTTCCCGATGGCTATACGCTTGAGCTCTTCGAAGGCAGACAGTTTGCTCCTGCAGGATGGACCAACGACGGATGGAACAGCACCTTCTATGCCCTTGAGGGTGATAATAGTGCTTATGCCAGCGGCTCCTTTAAAGACAACTACCTCACCTCACCCCGTCTTGACCTCTCTAAGGCTGACGGCCCCCACGATGTGCGTTTCACCTATTACATCCAATATGTTGGTGACGACGGCAATGTGCCCTATAACGACCTCGTGTTGGAAGCTACCGACGATGGCGGTGTGAAATGGAAGGCCCTCTATACCTCTGACTATACCAAGACCGATACACTCATTCATGCCGTTGTCGATCTCTCGGCCTTCAACTCTGATAATGTATATGTGCGCTGGAAGAACACTGCTGTTGAGTATAACTCAGAGACAGGTGCCGACCCCTATGGTACGATCTTCCTCGACCGCATCCTGCTACCCACCATCTATGGTGCCGATGCCACTCCCGGTGTGGCTACCCTTGTAGCACCCAAGGACAGCTTGATGAATGTATATACCAAGAATGTGCTGTTGCAGTGGCAGGAGGCACAGTTTGCAGAAGGCTATAAGCTCTATCTCGGTACCTCATCCACTAACTTCGACGTCATCAACGGACTTGACCTCGGCGACACCCTCCAGCATACCCTTGCACCGCTGAACTACTCCACTACCTACTATTGGAAGATTGTGCCTTATAACGCCAAGGGCGTTGCTGCCGATGTGCCTGTATGGATGTTCACCACCCAGGCTGACTATACCGTGAAGACCTTCCCATGGAAGGAAGACTTCGAGAGTGCAGTGCCCCCATTGGGATGGAACATCGAGAGCGACGGTACCACCCGCTGGATGCAGAACAACTACATGCCTTTCGATGGCAAGTCGAGTGCCTCGGCAAGCATCAGAGGCAAGATAGGCTATGCCAGTCTCAACACGCCCGACATCGTCGTTCCTGCCGGCTCCGACTATACCATGAGCTTCTGGTGGGGCAACGGCATGGGCGCCAGTCTGACGAAAGATGAGAACTCAGTGCGTCTGAACAAATATAACAAGGAGAAGGACGGCATCGATGCCGGCTATTTCGAGGTCTTTGTCGATGGCGAATGGAAGCAGCTCACGATGATCTCCGACCCCAACGACGAGCAGTACTGGGTGTATGAGTCGTTTAGCTTAGCTCCCTATGCAGGCAAGACCATCTCCTTCCGCTGGCGTTATGAGGCCGAGAACTACTCAAAGAGCAAGGGTCTCTCCATCGACAATGTCGCCATCAACGGTGCTGCCGTGGAGATGAAGATCAACACCGAGCGCTGGGATGCCTACAAGGTGAATGCCCATGAGGTGGCCACCTCACCCACCATCGCCCTCACCAACCTCGGCAGTGTGGATGCCAAGGTAAAGAAGGTAGCGTTCACTTCTGCCAGCTTCTCCTCATCGTTAGAGGTGGGCAAAGAGGTGAAGGCAGCTGAGACCGTACTCTTCACTGTGAGCTTCGATGCCCGTGGTGTGGCTGATGCCGACTCCCTCTTGGTGGATGACGAGATGGTTATCACCATGACCGACGGCACAGAGGTGACGATGCCAGTGACAGCAGTGGCTCTGGCTGACGACATCTTCTACTATGGTTTCGAGAACGATGAGACAGGTAAAGCCCCTGCCGGCCTCACCGTCATCGACGGCGATGGCATCAGCACTGCTCCCATCACCTTCTGGTCAACGCCTAACATTGGTAGTGCTATGGCCTTCTTCGTGCTCAACGATGCCGAGTGTTATAACAGTCTGAAAGAACCTCACGGTCATCAGTCGCTCATGACCCGATGCAACATCAATGGTGCTGCCAACGACTGGCTCGTCAGTCCGATGCTCACCATCACCGACAAGTCAACCATCCAGTTTGACGCCCGTGCATGGGAGAGTGTGAACAGCATCATGCCCGCCGAAGCTCCTAACTTCAAGGTGTTGGTGAGCGAGACGAGTGCCACCGACCGCAAAAGCTTTGTTGAGATAGGCGGTGAGAACCCGGGTCTCTTCGACAATGTGGCATGGACGCGTTATAGCTACGACCTGAGCAGCTATGCCGGAAAGAACATCTATGTTGCCATCCAGGCCATCTACAGCAACAGTCTCGGTGGCTTTGTCGATAATGTGGAATATGACCATGTCACCATCGATCCCGCTGCCATCAACAGCATCCTCGCTGACCAGCTCAACGAGGCGTATGTAGAGATTTACCGCACCGACGGTGTGAAGGTTGCCGAGGGCAAGGGTGCCCTGCGCAATGTGGGCAAAGGCATCTATGTGGTGAAGACGGGTAACCGCTCACTCAAGGTGATGAAATAACAGTATCTCTTTCCTCTTCCTCCTTCGGGACGATGGTTCCTAAGGAGGAAGAGGAATGAACATCGAATCAATAATTATTTTACTTAATACACGAAGCTTATGAAACGATTTAACTTCTTGTTGTCAACCCTCTTGGCCATCGTCTTCTCAAATGGGGCCAAGGCGGAGGTCCAATCTCCTTACAAAGTGGATTTTAATACCACTATCTCCACTTCGGCACATGATTTTAAAGTGGCACCGGGATGGGGGCATGTGGTGGATTCCTATTTCGATAGTGATGAATATGAGACTTATTATGTCCAATATGATTATCTGGCAGAAGGCGGTGTGACAGATGGTTGCCTTAAGGTAGGGACACAAACAAAATTGGGCACAGGGTGGTATGGTGGTTCTACAACAGACTTACTTGTTACTCCAAAAATAACAGGTGCCTCGTCAATATACGTGAAAAGAGTGAAAAGCTCCGGCACTGTCAAGTTTTATAAGGTTACAAAGAGTTCTGGTAAATACACCAAAGGATCACAGATTACCGTAACTCTCCCCACCCTTTCAACAGATGAGTTCGTAAAGG
>JAHAZN010000042.1 GCA_018385335.1 Prevotella sp. | reverse complement strand
CGCTCCGCCAGATAGAAGAGAAGGGCTACGCCAAGCCCTACGCTACCGACACCCGTCCCGTTCACCTCATCGGCATCAACTTCACATCAGAGAAGGGAAACATCGAGGAATATAAACATCATTTAAGTGCTGTTTGAACGGTGTTAGAGTATGATTAGAACATCGTTATGATGACAGTGAGGTGAATGAATCAAGAAAGGATAGGACGGACATCCGCTGTCACCGGACGAAAGATTCTGATAGGAGCAAAGAGTAAGACTGATAGCTATGGGAAGAAGGTGAGCTATGTAAGGATAGATAGATAAACAATAGAGGTTCTTCCGAATCATCAACGGAAGAACCTCTGTTATAGGACAAGGCCGGATGTGCTTAGAACTTCAGGTCAACACCTACACCAATCACTCTGTTCGTACGAGTGAAGGAGTTGGTGACCCCTGCTGCATCCTTTGCTTTGTTATAGTCATCGTAGAAGGTTTGGAAATAGGCAGCATTGATCTTTACTTTTTCATTCACCTTATAACCGAGACCGAAGCCTACAGAATAGGAGCTGACATTGAAGGAAAGGTCGTTTATACCGGCATCCGAGAGGTCGTATTCTGTGCGTTGCATACCAGCACTCACCTCCAGTTTCTTGCAGATGTCATACTCAGCACCGAAGAGATACTCATTGCTGTCGCCCAGCATATCCTTGGTATTTTGTTTGGTGTCAACATCAAAGTAATGATGCCAGCCAGCCATCACACGCAGTGAAGGCAGAATGCAGTATTGCGCACCAATGGTGAGGAGGGCTGGAGAGTCCTCAGCCACTTTCTCGCCATCTTTAAACTTGTTGACGGCAGGAATAAGACTTGTTGCTTTGACGGTGGACTTGTTCTTCATTCTCATACGAGTCTTGAACTCATATTTGGCTGCAAGGTTGAGGTTGCCAGTCTTATAGTCGATGCCAATGATAGGAGCAACACCCCATGCCGTCTGGTCGCACATCAGATTGATGCCGTCACGATACGGCTCCAACATATCGATACTCTGTTCGGCTCCCTGGAGAGCACCTCGCTTCTGCTGGAGATCTGCAAGTTGTGCGGTGAGTTCACTGGGAACAGGCATACCGGCACTCTCATATTGAGCGATGCCCGCCTGCACTTGCTCAATCCCATTATTCACAGCAGTAAGTCCGCCGGCAACAATATTATTGGCATTGTCGAGATAAGTGTTGAAGGGGAGTACACCGGCAAGCGTCTTTACCTTGATGTTGTTGACAGTCGCCTTGTAGGAAGCAGACCCATAGAGCAGACGCAGACCACCATAGACAGAGAGGTTGTCGCTCACTTTATAGGCAGCACCGGCAGTGAATCCATAATAATATTGTCTTCCCTGCATATAGGCATTCATGTCATAGGCCGACACACCGAGATTCTCGTTAATCAGCGCAAGACTGTTGAGCTTGTAGGCAATGCCTGCTATTGATGACTCGAAAGTAGGGATGCCATGGTCAAAAGTACACTTTCCACCACCACCGGTGATGGCAAAACCAAACTGAAAACTCCAGTTACCTTTGTTATATGCAGCCAGAAGCGAAGGGATGATAGGCGCATCAGCTTCGCCCTCAAACTCCTTGAAAGAAGAGTTGTTATTGCTTAGGCCCATCTTGTAGAGGTCGCACCATGAGGAGACTGTTCTCGTCTGATGAGCATTCTGAATATTCAGAGAGAGATGGAATCCTTCACCAAGGAAGATAACACCAGCAGGGTTGCTATATACACCGTCGATGCCGATGGCGGCATCACGAGCGGGGTTACGGAGAAAAGTTACGTTCTGATTGGTGTTAGTTAACAAACCTCCTGCAAAGGCAGAAGAGAAGAATGACATACACAATGTCATGATGGTTGTTTTAAATAACTTCATCTTAAATATATTTAATAAAACTGCGTGCAAAGGTACTGTGATTGGTCAATATTTCCTTTGAATTGTCCTTCTAATTAGTGTTTATTAACCAATAAAGGCTATTTTCTTGCACATATCCATTGATTTGTGCAGGAAAACAGCCCTAATAGGGAAATTCTTTTTTGCTATTTCTGTCACTCTTTCTGTTTGAGCTCAGGGTAGCTCACGCGAGCGTGATAGATGGTCTTTAGTTTTTCTATCAGTACAGTCTTTGCGTAGGAGATATCACGGAAAGTGATAGGACAGTCGCGGAAGAATCCGTCGGCTAACAGTCCGTCGATGATACGGTTGACGAGGTCACGTATGTTCTGTTCAGTGTAGTCGGGGAGCGAGCGAGAGGCAGCCTCTACGGAGTCGGCCATCATGAGAATCGCTTGTTCGCGAGTGAAGGGGTTGGGTCCAGGGTAGGTGAAGAGCAGGTCGTCAACTGGATCATCGGGATGCTCATTCTTATAGTTGACATAGAAATATTTTGTCTTCCCTTGTCCGTGGTGTGTGCTGATAAACTCACGGATGACAGTAGGCAAATTAAATTTCTCTGCCAGTTTGAGACCTTCTGTCACATGACTGATGATGATGCGTGCGCTGTCTATTTGACTCATTCCGTCGTGCGGGTTGATGCTCGACTGGTTTTCGGTGAAATATACAGGGTTGGTCATCTTTCCTATATCGTGATACATAGCACCAGTGCGCACCAGTTGGCTCTTCGCTCCAATCTTCTTGGCTATCTCTGCCGCGAGGTTGCCCACCTGGATGGAGTGTTGGAACGTACCGGGTGTGAGTTCGCTCATGCGTTGCAGCAGTGGGTTGTTGGTGTTGTTGAGCTCGATGAGTGTGATGTCGGTAACGAAGCCGAAGGTTTTTTCCAAGAGATAGAGCAGCGGGTAGGCGAAGAGCAGTAAGATACCATTGATGACGAGGTAGTTGTAGTTGCTCATGTCGATACGCTCAATGTCGCTCACCGTCATCAGGTCATAGGCAAAGTGCATGAGCATACTGCTTATGGTGACGAGGAGTGCCGTCTTAAACAGTTGCGATCTGTATTGGAGTTCGCGGAGTGAGAAGATGGCCACCATGCCAGCCGTCGCTTCCACGATGACGAAGTCGAACGTATGCTGAAGCATGCTTGCGCAGAGGAGTACCATGACGAGGTGAGTGATGAAGGCCGTTCGTGAGTCCATGAAGATGCGGATGAAGATAGCCAGCATGGCATAGGGCAGCATGAAGACATGTGCAAAGGTGTTGCGCACCATCAGGGCAGTGAGCAATGTGAAGATGATGATGAGCGTGTATGGCATGGCGATGCTCCTCAGCTTCTCAAAATAATCCTTCCGGAACAGACTGAGATAGAGCGTGAAGAAGATGACGATGAGTGACACATAGATGGTCTCACCGAAGAGGGTGAGTTTGAGTTGTGTCTCGTCTCTTCCCCGTCGTTCATACTCTTTTCTGAAGGATTCGATGGCGAGGTATTTCGCTTCATCGACGATTGCGCCTCGGTCGATGATCTTCTGTCCCTTCTGCACCACACCGTTGGCCAGGGGCACGCTCCGTCTCAGTTCTTCGAGTTCCGTCTCACTTTTTTCTTTGTCATAGATGATGTTCGGTACGATGAAGTTGTTGAGGTTACACCGCTGCAGTGCCACACGGTGAGGCGCCATCATCGGGTCGTTGATAAGATTTTCATAGGCACTCTTTGTTGAGTAGAATGCCTTAAGAGCGATACTTGTCGCCCTTTTCCCATTCACGATACGTATGGTGCGCGCCGTGTCCTTATATGCCAGCTGACTGTAGTCGGGTGCAGAGATGATGCCCTGCTGGTAGAGTCGGTGAAGTCTGTTGGCGATGATGCTGATATAATCGTCGGGCAGGTTAGGCATGCCGTTGTCATACTGCTCCAGGAATTTCCTTACCTGACTGTTTTCCACGCTGAGGTCGATGGAGAAATACGGTTCGAAGAGCCTATAGATACTGTCGCGCTCCTGTTTCACCTTGAGCTCCGACTTATACACGGGGAAATCGAAGGGTGCGGTGAGGTCGCCATATTTCCATGGTTTACCTATCTCGGCATAGAGATAGTTACGGCTGTCGCGCGGCATACACCAGAGGATGATGACCACGGTGCCGATGACGATAGCAGAGCGGATGAGCAAGTCTTGCCAGCTGATATCTTCTTTCTGAGAGAATAATGCCATGAGTTATCAACGATTAGAATGAGTGAATATCGATATTTCAGAATGCGAAAGTACGGTTTTTTTTTGAAAAAGGTAAAGAAATACCTAAAAAAACAGAAATATCAGAAAAAAGTAGTAATTTTGCAAAAAATAACCAAGCTCTTTTCTTCTCCACTTCTGTTGTGGATGAATGTTGAGCGATGTGAAGAAACAGGTAGAAGTTATGACCGAAAGAAAAGTAAGGGTACGTTTTGCACCCAGTCCTACAGGCGCACTGCATATCGGTGGCGTGCGCACAGCGTTGTATAATTATCTTTTTGCCCGTCAGCATGGCGGAGAGTTGGTGTTCCGTATTGAAGATACAGATACCAACCGCTTTGTCCCTGGGGCAGAAGAATATATCATAGAATCATTCAGATGGCTCGGCATCAAGTTTGATGAGGGCGTTAGTTTCGGAGGCAACTATGGTCCCTACCGTCAGAGCGAGCGTCGTGAGATCTACAAGAAATATGTCGATCAGTTGCTCGAGGCCGACAAGGCATACATCGCCTTCGATACCCCCGAAGAGTTGGAAGCTAAGCGACAGGCAACACCTAATTTCCAATATGACGCACGTACGCGTATGGAGATGCGCAACTCCCTCACACTAGAGAAGGAGGAGGTGGATCGCCTCATTGCCGAGGGCCATCAGTATGTTGTGCGTTTTAAGATTACGCCAGGCATTGCTGTTCATGTCGATGACCTTATTCGCGGTGATGTGCGCATCATGAGTGATATCCTCGACGATAAGGTGCTTTATAAGAGTGCTGACCAGTTGCCTACCTATCATCTTGCCAATATCGTTGATGACCATCTCATGGAGATTTCTCATGTGATACGTGGTGAGGAATGGTTGCCCAGTGCCCCCCTGCATGTGTTGCTCTATCAGGCCTTTGGCTGGGAGGACACCATGCCTCGTTTCGCCCATCTCCCCCTGTTGCTCAAGCCAGAGGGTAAGGGTAAGTTGAGTAAGCGCGATGGCGACCGTCTGGGTTTTCCCGTCTTCCCTTTGGAGTGGCATGACCCCAAGACAGGCGAGGTATCATCCGGTTACCGTGAGGCAGGTTATTTCCCCGAGGCAGTTATCAATTTCTTGGCTTTCTTGGGATGGAATCCCGGCACAGAGCAGGAGATTTATAGTATCGACGAGCTTGCACAGCTTTTCGACATCAGCAAGTGTTCAAAGGCAGGTGCACGTTTCGACTATCAGAAAGGAATGTGGTTTAACCACGAGTATGTGTTGCGCAAGAGTGCTGCAGAGATAGCAGCCTTGTTTGCTCCCGAGGTGAAGGCCCATGGTGTGGAGACCACTATGGAGCGTGTTGTCGAGGTGGTGAGCATGATGAAAGATAGGGTAACTTTCGTGAAGGAACTTTGGCCCCTCTGTTCCTTCTTCTTTGAAGCACCCAAGAGTTATGATGAGAAGACCAGGAAGAAGCGCTGGAAGGAAGACTCTGCTCAGCAGCTCACCGAGTTGAGAGAGGTGCTTCGAGGCATCGAACCTTTCACCGTTGAGGCACAGGAGAAGGTGGTAGAGCAGTGGATAGAAGAGAAGGGCTATAAGCTTGGTAACATCATGAATGCCTGGCGTCTTACCCTCGTAGGCGAGGGTAAAGGACCTGGAATGTTTGATATCTCTGCCTTCCTCGGAAAGGATGAGACACTGAAGCGAATGGACAAAGCAATAGAAGCATTGGGATAAGCAAACGCTATGGTCTATAATATTGCCATCTATCTCTATCTTATGGGCGTGGCTATCGCCAGCCTTTTCAGTAAGAAGGTAAAGAGGATGTGGCGTGGAGAGCGCGCTACCTTTGGAGTGCTTAAAGAGAAGGTTGATCCCACAGCGAAGTATGTATGGTTTCATGCAGCCTCGCTGGGAGAGTTTGAGCAGGGACGTCCTATCATCGAGCGTTTCCGTGAGCGCCATCCTGAGTATAAGATACTCCTCACCTTCTTTTCCCCTTCGGGCTATGAGGTGAGGAAGAACTATGAGGGTGCCGATATCATCTGTTATCTGCCTTTGGATACACCTATCAATGCCCTGCGGTTTCTCCGTCTTGTGCGTCCAGTGATGGCCTTCTTCATCAAGTACGAGTTTTGGTACAACTATCTCCATATTCTCAAGCATCGCGGTGTACCCACCTACAGTGTGTCGAGCATCTTCCGTAAGGAGCAGATCTTCTTTAAATGGTATGCCCGTCATTATGCCAACGTGTTGCGCTGTTTCACCCATTTCTATGTACAGAATGAGGAGAGCCGTCAGCTCCTTTCCAAACTCGGTATCACCGAGGTGACGATCACCGGCGACACCCGTTTCGACCGCGTCCTTCAGATTAAGGAGCAGTCGAAGCAATTGCCCATCGTTGCCTCTTTCGTCGGTCAGACAGATAAGGTCTTTGTGGCTGGCAGCAGTTGGGAGCCCGATGAAGATATCTTCATCACCTATTTCAATAAGCATCCACAGTGGAAGATGGTGATAGCCCCCCATGTCATCAGTGAGTCACATCTGCAACAGATCATAGAGAAGGTTGACGGAAAGGTTGTTCGTTATACACAGACCACCGAGGAGGAGGCCGCCCAGGCGCGCGTGCTCATCATCGACTGTTTTGGTCTGTTGTCATCCATCTATCACTATGGTCAGGTGAGTTATGTAGGCGGAGGTTTTGGTGTAGGTATCCACAATGTGTTGGAAGCTGCAGTATGGCATATCCCCGTCATCTTCGGTCCCAACAACCAGCGTTTTGCTGAGGCACGCGGACTGATAACTGCCGAGGGAGGATTTGAGATTCGTTCCTTTGAAGATTTCGCTTCCCTTATGGACAAGTTTGATGCCGATAGTGAAGCCTTGGAACGTGCCGGTCTTCAGGCAGGCACCTTTGTAGCGTCTAAGTCGGGTGCTACGCACAAGATTCTTAATGACGTGGGGCTTTAGAGCATATTCTTCAACAGGGTTTTTTATCTACCTTTCTCAGGCTTTGTTGCTTTGAAATAGTCATCTTATTGTCATTTCTTTGCAATCTCTTTGTAACATGGGCGGAGTAATCCCTTTGTCACCACGCGCTGTCTTCTTTGCCCACAACCGCCCCTTGGCCTTGGAACACTCCATCATCTACCGCATCGTCAACACATAGCGGCAGGCAGGCGTGGGCGTGTGCCATGGTAATGCCGAAAAACAGGGACTGATGGTGGCTCTTCTCAATCATAAAGGTCTTAAAGTTACCCGTTTTCACAAATATTTAGCTTATTTATCCGTTATTTTTTTGTGGGAGATTAAAAAAATGACGAATTTTGCACACTATAAGTGACTATATCATGAAATGATGACTATGAAGGGATTGATAGCCTGTTTAGGTGCTTGTCTTCTTGCCCATTTACCCAGTATCGCCATTGCAATGACAGTATTGAGCAGGGATAGTCTGCACCCCACTCATCAGGTTGCCCTTCAGGTCTTTTTCAAGACAGGTCACTCCATCATCGACCCCCATTTCCGCGCCAACCAAACCCGCATCCATCAGTTTTTCACCACGCTGCATCATCTCACCGATGAGGCGCAGGTGAACATCGACAGCGTGGTGCTTGTCAGCTCTTCCGCTTCGCCCGAGGGAACCACCTCTTCCAACGCCCTGCTCAGTGGCAGACGTGCTGCTGCCATGGAGGCGCTGTTCCGTAAGAACTGCGCGTCCGATGTGGCTGTCCGTGTTGTGAACAAGGGGGAAGACTGGGAGGCTTTGGCCTCGCTTCTTCGCAGCTCCCGTCTCGACGGCCGTGAGGAGGCGATGGCGTTGATAGAAGACACCCCCCGCTGGATTGTTGCCAACGGACAGATTGTAGGCGGTCGCAAGAAGGCGATGATGGAGCTGCGAGGCGGATGGCTATGGCAGGAGATGGACCGACAGCTCTTCCCACTGCTGCGCCAAGCCACCCTGACCATCTATTATTCTCACCGCACCCGTGCTATCGAGCCGGCAGAGCTACCGATGGTAGAGCCGACGCATGTTCACTTCGCCCCCTCTCTCGACAGCCGCTCGCTCCCTGTGCTCCCCCCCATAGCTTCCACCGCCGGCAGTCAGCCCCTGTTAGCATTGAAGACCAACCTCCTTGCCGATGTGGCAACCTTTGTCAATGTGGGTGTAGAGGTCCCCTTAGGTCAGCGTTACAGCCTTGCCGGCGAGTTCTATTTCCCTTGGTGGAGCAACAGCAGCAAGGACCTCACCATTCAGATGCTCGGAGGCACCCTGGAAGGCCGCTATTGGTTGGGTGAGCGTCGGGGGAAATCACCGCTAACGGGCTTCTATGCAGGCATCTATGGCGGTGCCGGCTATTACGACTTCCAGCTCGGCAGCCTCACCGACGGCGATGGTGTGCAGGGCGATTTCTATGTGATGGGCGGCATCAGTGCAGGCTATGCCCATCAGATAGGCAAGCATCTGAGAATGGAGTATAGTCTGGGCGTGGGTTATCTCCGCAGCGACTATAGCAAGTACTCCCCAGTGCAGGATACCAAATATGGCGACATCAAGGTCATCCACTATCCGTGGGAGGTGAAGAAGTTTTCCGGCTTCCTGCCCTCCAAGCTTGCCGTCTCCTTGGTGTGGATGCTCGGCACCAGGCAGCGGGGTGGGCGTGTGCCACCGTCATCACAGAAAGGAGGCCGACCATGAAGTTGCGTGTGTTGTCTCTCTCCCTCCTTCTCGCGGCCTTTGTCGTCGTGCTGACCTCCTGCACCCGCGACCACCTCTATTACGCCACCTCCGACATGGCCACCGTGCTCGTCGAGACCGACTGGACCACCTCGGGTGTTCATCCCAATGGGGTGAGTGTCTTTGCCTACGATGCCACCGACGGTCACCTCTACAAGCGTTTTGCTCCCGTTGCAGCCTCTCGAAAATGCTATCTCAAGCTGCCCGAGGGCGACTACACCTTGGTGGTGATGAACGACAGTCCCGAGGAGTTCGATGGGCGACTCTCCTTCACCGGTGCTGACCACCTCAGCACCTTCGAGGTAAGAGGAGTGAAGGACGAGACAAAGAGCCGTCGCCTTGTTGACTATCTACAGACCAAGGCCGATGTGGATGCTCAGACCTACTGCATCGTGGAGCCCGACACGCTGGCGGTGGCTGTCGTTAACGGACTGCATATCACTCCCGAGCAGATGGACTACTACCACGACCCACCGGGGGAGGGGCAGACGGAGGGCACAGCCGTGGAGGTGAAGGTCCAACCCCGGCCCGTCATCTCCAAGGTGAACATCAAAGCCCATGTCAAGGGTCTCAAATATGCGCGTGGCACCACCCTGTCGTTCCTCCGTGGCCTGGCTGCCGGTCATCGGCTGGGCGATGGTGTGAACACCACCGACCAAGTGTCGCAGGCTTTCATCCTCAACAACAGAGTGTTTGATGCTGGCTCCGACACCGATGGCACCATCACCGCCGAGTTTCTCTCCTTCGGACTGGTGGGCGACGGGCAGAGTGACAGCCGCTACTATCTCGACATCAACTTCGTCCTCGTCAACGGCGAGTCCTATCCTCTCACCTTCGACATCACCGACCTCATCGCTGTCGACGTGTCGATCTCACTGAAACTCTCACTGAACCTCAACCTCGAGATAGAGTTGCCCGAGGTGACAGGCAATGAGGAAGGAGGATTCAATACCGGTGTGACCGAATGGGAGGGCGAACTAGTGGAGATACCGATGTAAACCGGTTAACAAATCAATAAACCCAGGCAAAGGAACATACAAACTCAGTCAAGAGAACAAGAAACAATACTCATATTTATCAACAAAAAATCCTGTTATTATGAAAAGAACAACCTTATTCCTCGCAGGGCTTGCCCTCATGGCAGCAGGGTGTACCGACACCGAGATTGTGAATAACAATGCTCCGGAGACGTCCCAGTCAATCAACTTTGCTGCTTACACCTCTAAGCTCACCCGAGCTTTGCAGACCGATGTGACGACCTCCAACCTCACCTCATTCAAGGTGACGGCCATCGGCAACAACAGCATCTATTTCGAGGATGTCGTCTTCACCAAGGGGGTGGACGTATGGGAGAGCGCAGATGAGCACATCTGGCCCAACTATCCGCTGGACTTCTATGCCTACAACACGCCGGAGAACGATAGCGATGTTGACCCCACGGGCTTCGTGAGCTACATCAAACTGGATGATAACAAGAACATCAAGGTGACCCCCGCCAAGGAGCTTGCCCATCAGGAGGATTTCGTTGTGGCCAAAGCGTTGAGACAGACGTCGGCCGGCACCAGCACCAATGAGCATCATGCCGTCAACCTCACCTTCAAGCACTATCTCACACAGATCATCCTCCACGCCAAGAACAGCTACACCGAGCGCTACAAGGTGGAGGTGAAAGAGGCTCAGATTAAGCATATCGCAGGCAGCGGCATCTACTATTTCGCTGCCGACAAGATGACAGCCGATGCCAACAGCATGACCGACTATTCAGCCTCCTTTACGAGCAAGACGCTGACCAACGTGGCCCACGAGGTGATGACCGATGATGGTGGTGGCAAGGCCTATCTCGTGCCTCAGAACATCACCCCCTGGGTGCAGTCCACCGACCCTACCAACACGAGCGGGGGGGCTTATCTCGCCCTCAAGGTGAAGATCACCACGGTGGATGGGGCGCGCTTCTATCCCGCCACGGGCGAAGATGAGTATGCCTGGATGGCTGTGCCTATGCCGAGTGTGGATGCTAATGAGCGCATCTACGACTATGCACCGGGCAAGAAATACACCATCATCCTCAACTTCTTCTCCGAGCGCACCAGTGCCGGCTATGTAGACCCCGAGGAGCCGGGCGACCTCGACGGCGATGGAGATACTGACGACGACAAGGGACTGCCCATAGGCGGCAATGTCATCAAGTTCAATGCCAGCGTCGATGACTGGGACACCACCAACACGACCATCACGATTAACCTCTAAGCATCGTTTCCCCTGTCCGTGGGGGTGAACAGCTCCCGCGGACCTTGCAGCAACCATGAGCAGGCAACTCTTCCTATCGCTTCTCCTGTCGGCACCCTTCTTGGTGTCGTGTGGCAACGACGACTCCCTCACACCCGAGCGGGAGCCGATGACCTTCTCTGTACCGCAGACGAGGGCCACACTCTCCTCGCTTTATGACAACTTCAAGGTGTGGACCACCGCCATCACCGATGCCACCCCTGCCTATGTCATGGATGGCTACAGAGTGAACTATGATGCTACGGCGGGATGGACCTACACCATGGGCGAGGGGACAGCCCATCAGACACTCTGCTATTGGGAACCCACGACACAGAGCTACCGCTTCCATGCAGCCACGCCGACGGAGAGGGTGGTGGCGATGGATGGGGCATCGCTCACCTTGAAGCTCAAAGCCTCCACCTCGCTCTCTGAGACCTGTCTCTATAGTCAGCCCCGTGTGGTGAGCCATGGCGATGCTGACTTCGGTCAGGCAGTGAAGCTCGATTTCACCTATGCCAATGCGCGGGTGAATCTGTCCTTCAGGTGTGTGTCGTCCACGCCGCTTGCCGTCACCGACATCCGTCTCATCCCCCCTACTCCTTATGCCACCTCCGCCTCCCTCCGCTTCGCCTACGACTGGCAGGAGGCGACCGTTGCCGTGGATGGTGTGGATGTGACGGTACAGAGCAGTGAACCACTGGCGTTTCCCGACGTGGCGGTGCCTGCCCATTCAGAGGGAGCGATAGAGACTTCCGTCCCCTGGCTGATGATTCCCAACCCCTCGGTGAAGGGCACGTGGAGGGCATCCATGACCATTGGGGGTGAGCATAGGGAGGTAGCTTTCACCATCGACAATGCCTGGGAGCCGGGACACTCGTATGTCTATTGCTTCCTATACACCGAGGCGGCTAACCTCGTCTTCGTTGGCACCTCCACCGAACTCTTCGTGGGCGAGGACCCGCAGGAGGGTGGGGAGCATCAATTCAATTAGTTTATGAGCTTTTGGAGAATCATAGTAAAGAGCCATCTGTTGGCAGTGACCGCCGCCGTCTTCCTGTCGGCTTGCAGTGAGCGTGAGTGTCTGTCGGATGCTCCCACCGCTGCCACCCTTATGCTGCCGCTCGCTCAGCAGTCGCCGACGCGTGCCCACTTCACCGATGAGGCGGGTACAGCCCGTTTTGTGTGGGATGTGGACAGCAAGATGATTGCTGCCGTGGCCGACGGACAGGGGGTAGTACAGTGGACCGATGGGAGCTACTTCTCACCGATGAACATCGCACTCCTCGACCCCGCAAGCAGCAACAAGGTGCTCAGTGCCGGGTCGGCTCTCACCCTCCATGCCGATGCTGCCGGCGAGGGCGACAACCTCTACTATCTCTCGCCTGTCAGCGGGTCAGACCTGTGTCAGACGTCGGCCTCGGCAGACCGATTGGCGGTCACCTTCACCCTGCCACACACCTTTGAGCAGAGTGCTACGGGACGTTTAGACGAGTTTGAACCTTACTGCTTCATCCATGGCGAGGCGACGGTGCTCAGCGTGCCTGCTGCCGGCAACAAGAACTTCGTGAGTAACACTGCTCTCTTCCGTGCCATCCCTGCCATCTTCCGTTTCAACATCACCAACAATACGACTGCCGACCTCACCCTCGAGTCGGTGAAGATAACGTGCAACAAAGGGTTTCCCGACCGCCTCTGCTGGACATGCGACGCTGCGGAGGCCACCATCGGCGAGCTGACAGACAAGTCGGGCTATTGCTCTACCATCAAGACCGTCATCAACCCGGGACGGGGCGAAGAGATAGCCGCGCGGCAGGAAGAGACCACGTCCACAGCCACCTACTATGCCATGTGTCTGCCCTTCGACAGCGATGACTCCATGGCAGGCGCAACACTCGCGTTCATCCTCGAGACCACCGACAAGACCCACACCTTCAATGTCAGCGCCGAGGAGTTCTTCCGCCATGCCGAAGCGGGGCACAGAAGGTTTGAGAGTAACAAGATCTACACCTTCAACTTCACGATGAACGAGCGTTCAGTGGAGTTGGAGAAGGTCAGCGTGGCCGACTGGAAAGAGGTGCCGTTCTACTACCCAACGGAGGAGGTCTCCACCTTTATCACGCTCCACCCCTCCTACTGGGTGCAGGACCGCAAGAACCTCCACACCTATGGCTTCGTGCCGATGTGTGGCGAGGCGCCGGCGGCGACGATGTGGGCGGAATGTAACCTGGGCGAATATCTCTATTACTCCATCGAGAACCAGCTGCCGTGGACCGTGGTGTCACCGGCGGATGAGGCGGATGCCGACTATCTCGCACCCTTCTTCGATGGCATCACCGACTTCAAGTGGCAGACGCCGTCGCGCGAGGACTTCACACGGCTACTGGGTGTGGAGGCGAATGTGGAGGCGGTGTGCGATGAGGGGTCGGGTGTTTATGGACTGAGGATAAGGAGTGGGGTCAACCCCGCAGCATCCATCTTCCTGCCCTGCTCCTATACCACGAAGACAGAATACATGGAGGAGGGAACTACCAACATCCATCGCGAGTTTCACGGCTATTACTGGACGCGCGAGGCGGTAGATGAAGACCATGCCTACCTCTGTCATTTCGCTTTCAAACAGGTAGAGACGGTCGTCGATGAATCCTCCACCTTCTCCCCCTTCACCAAGGTCATCAACTCCGGCAACGACATCTATGAGTTTCTCACGGCACCCAAGAGGGATGGTCATGTCGTCAGAGCCATACTGAAAGAATAATCAAAAGATGAAGCACAAGAAGATAGTACTCGCGATGCTCGCCTCTCTGCTCTCCCTGATGGGGTGCAAGAGCGACGGTGAAGAGCTGGCCACGGAGGCAGAGAAGCTCTATATCAGTGTGTCGTGTCTGCCTTTTGCCGACGACGAGGCACCGCTCACCCGCGCCGCCAACCACGGCTTCCTTACCCTCTTCGAGGAGGGCGACGAGATAGGGGTGACGGGGTTGGATGCCTCGGGCAACGTGATTGGCGTGTGTGACAACGTGAGGTTTGTGTGTCATCGGCAGGAGGGTGCCGACGGCGAACCCCAATATTCGTTTGTCAACGACCGAGGCTACGGATTCGTGGAGCGGGTGGAGGGTGCACGGTATTTTGCCTATTACCCCTACGACAGCCGCTGGAACGGGAAGACCTTGGACGACATCGTGGAGAACTGGGTGGTGGAGGAGGACCAGCACACCAAGGAGCTGTTCACCAAGAGCGACCTCATGGCGCCCGACGAGCCTATCCTCCCTGTCGGCAGTCAGCTCAACTTCGTGATGAACCATAAGATGGCGACCATCTCCATCTTCTACAACAACGAGTGGACACCCGGCGGCATGCCTCTCTACCCCATCATGCTCTCCTCGGCCACCACGCCGGCGAGCCTCACCATCGCCCACACCTATCGCTCGCTGCTGCCGACGAACGAGCTGGAGCATCGGCGCCGCTATCTTGTCAACCCGCGCCAACAGCCTACGGTGAGGTTGGTGGGACGGTTGGAGGAGTCGAGCTACCGCTATTTCTCACACACGCTCAACGTCCGCCCCGGCCATCTCTACTCCGTCTCCTTCGAGGGGGAGCCGTCGGTGCCCTATACCGATGGGGTTGATCTGGAGATTGACAGCGTGCCCTTCGTCGATAAGAACGGAGACACCGTGTCGTTGGGACACACCGTCATCTGGTCGATGTATAACCTCGGCGAGTCGGCAGCTGAGAGATATCCCTTCCCGCCGGCGGCCGGTGACAGGGGGACACAGATGGGCGGAAAAGACCCTATGGCAAGGGGCGACTACTATGCCTGGGCGACGACCTTCACACAGTATGACAACGGGCTGACGGGGTATCATGGCTATGGCTACAACAACTATTTCGATAAGGAGTATATGGTGGCGCCACTCGGCGGTACGATCAAGGAGACGGAATATGACGTGGCTCACGCTAAGTGGTGGCGTGGCAAATGGCGACTGCCCACGGAGAACGAGTTCAGGGCGATGTATGCGGGTTGTGACTTCGAACTGGTGGCGAGCTACTCGGAGACCAACACCCGATATATCGGCGACTATGGCGGTTGCAGCAAGGGTAGCTACCGATTCAACATCATCAAGGTGACGAGCAGGAAGAACCCAGCTAAGTTCATCTACTTCTCTACTGGCGGATACTTCGACGGCACCGTGGAACCCGAGAGGGGGGAAGACGGAGAACTCACCGACTCGGGCGACGGCAAGAAGAACGCGGGCATCGTCTCACCCTCAACGGCTTACTATCTCACGAGCTCGGCCTCGCCCACCATCCTCAGGTGTATCTCCTATGCCTATTTCACCGATACGCAACAGAACATCAAGGTGGACGGCAGCCGATATACGGGGATGCTCGTGCGACCCGTCTATTCGCCCAATGAGAACCGGAACCAATGAATATGCAGGTGAATAAAATTACACGTTTTCTTCTAACAGCAAAAAGATAATGAAAAGAATGATAAGGACTTTCTCCCTCTTCGCCTTCCTCATGCTCCTCCTCGGCTGTGCTGACGAGCGGCAAGCTACGGAGAACACATCGCAGGAGGCTCGCCTCACAGTGACCGTAGGCGCGATGACGGAGGGTGGCTATCACACCACCACTGCCGCCACCACCGCGGCAGGCAGTGAAGGGGAACAGCCAGCAACGAGGGTGGTCTATGGCGGCGCCGGGGGCGAACAGACGGCTTTTCAGACGGGCGACGTCTTCGGCCTCTTTGTCGTGGATGAGGAGGGGGCGGTAAAGGCCGCCAACGTGAAGGTCTATTGCTCGGGGTTCGACAACGCGGGGGCTACCGTGTGGTCGATCTACAAGGAGGGGGAGGCACAGGGCAACAGCTCCAATTCGCCGATGGCAGACATCCTCGGCAAAGGGACACGCTATCTGGCTTATTACCCCTACGACGAGGGGCTCTCAGGGGCCACCGATGCCGACGACCTCAAAGCCTATGTCGCCACCTTCATCAACACCTTGCCCAAGGATCAAAGCAGTTCGTTCACCGACAACGACCTCTTGGTGGCAAGCAACATCGAGGGGGCGGAGTATGGCGAGGTGAAGGTGGAAGGGCAGCATGTCGGTCTCACCTTTGCCCATGCCTCGGCCATGCTCAAGTTCTCTCTGCCACAGGGGGCAGTGAGGTACGACTATTTTCTTGGCGATGAGGGGTTTACACCTTATCTCAAGGAGACCACCGGGGGGAGGGATGAATACCGCTATCTCTTCAAGGCTGGGGGACTGCTCGATATCTGCATCAAATATGTCTACGACGGCAAGCTCTATCGGTTCGCGACCGACAAGTGGAAGTTGCTGAGCCCCATCATGACCGAGGCGGGTCACTGCTATACGATGAACGAGACGGCCATCAAGGTGCCCTACGATGTGGCGGTGGATATGGGGACCTCGGTCATGTGGGCGAGCTTTAACCTCGGTGCTGAGGATGAACAGATAATCGTCGATGGGCATATCGCCGAACTCAGGGGGAGCATAGTGATGTGGGGCGTGAACAACGACACGGGTAGTTATGGCAGTGCGGCGTACACGCAGTATTGCAACAGCTTCGCCGACGGCATCGCCCCGAAGCAGCTGCCCATAGGGTATTGCTGGACGGCCGACCCGTGCTACGATGCCGCCACCTATCAGTGGGGTGGGGCATGGCGTACACCCACGGCGGAGGAGTGGGAGGAACTATTCAGGGTGTGCTCTTGCGCGGTTTCAGGGGGAATCATCACGTTGACCAGTAAAAAGACTAATAACACGCTGAAAATCAAACAGGTAGGTTATTATGATAGTGCGACGCCGACACAGACAACGACGGGTTACTACTGGTCATCATCGGCCAGCACGCAGAATAGCACGAAGGCCCTTTCAACCATCATAGACAAGTCGGCCCGCATCCATACCAATGCCAGCAGATACACGGGGTTGCCCGTGCGTCCGGTGTTTACGAAGTGATGCAACCCGATATAAATCAGTACTTTCTGTTTATTCAGAGGAAAATAAAACTATTCTTCCTCGCGATACCATTTGGCATATTCCACGTAATGGTCGGCGAAACTCTCCGCTTGGCGGGGCTTCGTGTGCTTGATGAACTTCGCCGGCACGCCGCCCCACAGCTCATGCGCACCCACCTGGGTGTTTTGTAGCACTAAGGCACCGGCGGCAATCACCGCACCCTCGCCAATGTCACAATGGTCGAGCAGCGTAGCCCCCATGCCTATGAGCGCCCCATCGCGGATGGTGCAGGCATGGACGGTGGCATTGTGACCGATGGTCACATCATTGCCTATGACTGTAGGACCGGTGGTGTTGGTGACATGGATGCACGAACCATCCTGCACGTTGGTGCGATGACCGATGGTGATGGGTGCTACGTCGCCACGCACCACGGCGTTGAACCAGATGGAACACTCATCGCCCATGGTCACTTCGCCAACAATGGTGGCGTTCTCGCTAAAATAGCAGTCTTTGCCCCAACGGGGGGTGAGACCTTTAATAGATTTTATCAATGCCATAAATCGTTTCTTTTGTTTGTTCAGTTGAAGAGATAGCGCACAGAGAAGAGAATAGAGTAGGTGGAATGGTAATCGGTGAAGTCGGAATACGTTGTTGTGAGTGCCTCTTTGCCGTTGCGCTGAAACTGGAATGTTGCCGGCTGCGAGGGGTCGCTGCTGGGAGTGCACTTCAGCAGGGAAGAGTTGTTCACCGTCTTATAGAGCCCCCAGGAGCTGTTTAAGAGGTTAGGCACGTTCCTGATATCGACACCGAGCTGGAGCGTATTGCGGTGCTTGCCCGTCTGCAGATAGAAGTTCTGCATGAGCTTCAGGTCGAGCTGATGGTGCCACGGCATGGTGGCTCCCCCGCGCTCCGCATACTCCCCTTTGTGCTTCTTGAGATAGTCGTCCTGAAGGATATATGCCCAGAAGTCGTCACGCTGTTGCTGCGCCGTATAGGTGTGTGTGGTGTTGTCGGTGCCCGTGTAGTTGTAGTCGGTGAACGCCCAGTTGTTGAGCTCTGCGCGTGAGGCGGGAATACGGATGAGGTTGCTCGACCCATAGTCGCCCACGACGTTGGTGGTGAGGGAGTAGGAGTAGCGTGTGGCCCCATAGCCGCCGCAGTAACCCTGGTTGCTCCCCTCGTAGATGAGCGAGACGAGGGTGCCAAAATGCTTGCCGTAGTCGCGTTGGAAGGTGGCTGAGAGCAGCAGTCGGTGGGGAGCGATGAAGGTGGAGTAGCCCGTCTCTTTGTCGTTGTTGCCGTCGATGGAGTAGCGGTCGTTGTAGTAAGCCGAGCTCACCTGGTCGCCGCTGCCGGCGCTGTAGCTACGTGCGTGGGAGTAGGTGTAGGAGGCTGCCAGGTCGAGACCGAAGGCGAAGGATTTCTTCAGCGATGTGGTGAGAGAGAAGTAGTAGGCTTTGTTGCCCGCGTTGGTGAGAAAGTAGGCGTTGCTACCCTGCTGCTTATATCGCTTGCGGAAGTCGCCCTCACTGAGTTGCACATAGTCGCCATCCCAGTAGCGGCTCAGGTTGGTGACAATGGCGGGGTTGAACTCACGCGAGTAGAGCACTTCCACTGTTCCCTCGATGCCCCAGGGCAGTTGGATGTCGGCAGCCAGCGACGTCTTCCATGCGGCGTTGAGTTTGAGGTCTTTGTCGAGGATGGTGGGCGATGATGGTGCTGATACCTGCGCATCGATGTTGAGGTCGCGCAGCTGTTCGCCCACGGAAGGATGGAAGTTGGGTTCGCCATATTGCGCCTCGGCAGGCTTGTTATAGTAATAGGTATATTGTCCGCATCCCGAGTTACCCACAGCCGACACTAACCACACGAAAGGCATCCGGCCCACGAAATAGCCCGTTCCACCACGCAGGATGAGTTGCCGGTTGCCCAGCACATCCCAGTTGAAGCCTATGCGCGGTGAGAGGCTCACCTGGTTGTCGGGCAGCTGGTCGGTGGAGTAGCTCTGTTCACTGCCGTCGTTGTTGCGGTATTTTATCTTTGCAAACTCCGCGTTGTAGTTGTTCTTCAGCGAGGGATAGACCGGCACCTCCAACCTCAGTCCTGCCGTCATGCGGAAGCGTTGGGAGAGGCTGATGACATCCTGCACATAGAGCGACCACTGGTTGTATTTCATCTTCGAGAGAAACTGTCCGCTGCCATTCATGGGGAAGGTGACGCCATAGGCAGCAGGCTTGCTGTTGTTGTAGAAGTCATCAACAGATGAATAGACATAATAACCGTTTGAGGCAGCGCCAAAGCCGTTGGTAGCTTCATTGGTCTCATATTGGATGCCTGCCATGAGTTGGTGGTTCTTCCACGAATACTGCAGTTCATCAACAGCCACAAAGGTCTTTACGCGGCGCAGGTTACCCGCAGTGAAGGGGTCGGGGCCAAAGGATGCCCAAAGGGCACCATCCTTAAGGATATCTACCGTGGGGAACGTGCCACCCACATACTCGCGGGGCTCATCCTGATAGGCATAGGTGAGGCGAAAGAGGTTGGTCAGTCCGCCCCATCGGCTGTCCCATTCGGCAGTGGCAACTGTGTAGTCATAGACCTGGGTGAAGCGCGACGACTCGAAATACATGCCCGTGTTGGCAGTGCGTCCCGACAGGTCGCGACCCGAAGAGAGACCTTCGGAGGGATTGCCGGGATAGATGAGATAGTCGCGGAAGGGAGTGGTGGATGAGCTCGGCGCATTGGACGCCTTCGTCCGTGAGCGCGAGAGGCGGATGTTGAGGCTGTTGTTGCTGTTGATGAGCCAGTCGAGCTGCGCAAAGACCTTATGGCCCGGCGTGTCCAGGGAGTAGCCCTGATAGGCGCCCGGATGATAGCCGTAACGCTCGTTGAGGAAGCCCACCAAGGTGTTGAGTTCTGAGGCCAGGGGACGATGGGTGTTGCCCGTGGAGACCTGCCAGGGGTCGCTCTCCGCATGGCGTGCTACGGCCGAAGGGCCGGCCGTCACGTTGTTGTCATACTCGCCGTTGACGAAGAAGAAGAGCTTGTTCTTGATGATAGGTCCGCCGAGGGTCAGTCCCCAGGTGGTGGAGTGTGACGCATTGCGCAGCATCTCCTCGTCGCCCACCTTGTTACCTTTGAGATGGATGTTTGTCGTGTAGGTATAGGCACTCCCCTGCAGCTGGTTGCTGCCACTCTTCGTCACCACATTCACTGCTCCACCGGTGAATCCGCTGAGCCTCACATCGAAGGGCGAGGAGGAGATGGTCATCTGGTCGAGGGCATCGAAGGAGATGGGCGAGCCGTTGCCGGGCAGGTTGCTGCCGATGCCGAAGGAGTTGTTGAAGGCGGCGCCGTCGACAGAGATATGCGACTGCCGGTAGTTGCCCCCGCCAATGGCGATGCCGTTGCCGATGAAGACACTCTGAGGCGTGAGACGCAACAGGTCGTTGAGGCTGCGGCTCACGGTGGGCATCTGACTGATGGCGGCACTGCCGATGTCGGTGGTGGCACCGGCATGGTCGATATGCAGCTTGCTGTTGCGGTGGCCGGCGACGACCACCTCATGCAACTGCTGACGGTCATCCTCCAACTCGCAGCTGAGCAGGGTGCGCTTGCCCACCATGAGGCGGACGTTGTCAAAACGCTTCGACAGATGACCGAGATAGGAGACCGTGACCGTGTAAGGACCACCGGGACGGAGACCCGAGAGATGATATTCACCCTCCTCGTTGGTGACAGCATGGAGGACGTTGCCCGTGGGCTCATGCGTGAGGGTGATGGTGGCACCGATGGCCAGTTCCGTGCCCGTCATCACCCGTCCGTCGAGACCCGATGTGGTCACCTGAGCCGACAGAGGAGCAAAGGCGAAGAATGCCGACAATGAGAGGAGAAACTTCAGACCGGAAAACAGGCAGGAGGAAATAGATTGCTGCATGAGAGAGTAGGGATTAAAGTGATTTTTTTCTGCTGCAAAAATAATTATTATGCCTTAAAAATTCCTTGGAAAATGTGCGTTTTTTCTTAGATTATTGTACTTTTGTATGAATTTAAACCAAAATAATCATTTGTCAACATGATGAAACAGGGATTGAAGCACACGAGCACCCTCGTTGTGACCGAAGAGAGGACAGCCATGGCCCTTGGATCGGGTGATATGCCGGTGCTGGCAACGCCGGCGATGATGGCCTTGATGGAGAATGCGGCGATGATGGCGGTGGCTGATGAGCTGCCTGAAGGGTCGACAACGGTGGGAGGACAGATAGCCTCCACCCATCTCGCCCCCACACCCATAGGAGCCGAGGTGACGGCAACGGCCGTGTTGGAGAAGGTGGAGGGCAGAAAACTCTTCTTCCATGTGGAGGCCCGCCAGGGAGACACCTTGATAGGCGAGGGCGAACATCTGAGATTTGTGGTGGAGAGAGAGAGGTTTCTCGCACGGCTGAGCCGATAAGCATGAGAAAGGGTGGGGCGGCAACCGTTCTGATTGCCTTCCCACCCTCGTTAACGGGCGAAATCCCACGTGAGTCAGTATGCGGCGCGAGGCCGCGGATTCTGACTATCAGAGGTTAGGATTGATTTTGTTCCATTCGCTCACGGGAGGCACGATGTTGAGTGTCACCAACTCATCGCGCATCTTGCAGAGGTGAGCATAGCTGGCATCAAGTGCTGCCATTTCCTCGGCAGTGCCCTCGGGCATCTTATAGGTGCAGCCGTCGGTAGAGAGCGTGGTGTCCATAGCCATCATGATGTTCTGATATTTCTCGTTCTTTACATAGGTACCTGCAGGCCACTGGAATGCTTCGCCACCCATGACGGCACGAATCATCTCCACTGAGCAGTAGGCAGGACTCTGCCATGAGCTGCGGCCACGCAGCTGAATGATCTTGGCACCACCCTGAACCACATCGGTGCGGAGCTTCTCCCACTCCTCCTGTGGCAGTGCCGGCGTGCCGATAATCTCGCTGAGAGGCTTGCCCTGGATTTTCACCTTGCTTCCGAAAACAGCCATCTGCTCTCCGTGGCCACCAAAGGTGCGGCAACCAGTAATCTCATCACTCTTCACACCAAACTTCTTGCTCAGTTCGCTGCGCAGACGGGTAGAGTCGAGCGCTGCAAGCGTGGTGACCTGAGAAGGCTTTAATCCTGAATAGAGAAGAGTAACCAAACCGGTGAGGTCAGCGGGGTTGAAGATTACTACCACGTGCTTCACATCAGGACAGTATTTCTTGATGTTCTGACCAAGCTCCTCTGCAATCTTACAGTTGCCAGCCAACAGGTCTTCACGTGTCATGCCAGCCTTGCGGGGTGCACCACCAGAAGAGATGATGTACTTAGCATCTTTGAAAGCTTCAGCAACATCGGTAGTGGCGGTGAGGTTAACGCTGTCGTAACCGCAATGGAACATTTCTTCCATCACTCCCTCCATACCAGGAGCATAAACATCATAGAGACATACATTAGGAGTGAGCTTCATTGTCAAAGCTGTCTGCACCATCGTAGAACCGATAGCGCCACCGGCGCCTACAATCACCAGTTTGTCGTTAGTTAAAAATCCCATAATTGTTCTTTTATATAAAATAAGTAATGTGT
>JAHAZN010000039.1 GCA_018385335.1 Prevotella sp. | reverse complement strand
AGGCGATACTTCTTCTGATTCAGACTTCGGATGGTTTTGATAAGATTTTTGCTCAGCATGCTTAGCAAGATTTTCTGTTTTACGTCCCGCAAAATTACATATTTTTTCTTACCTTTGCAAACCAATGAGGAGACTTCTCTCCCACTGCAAGACTTTTTTTTAAAACACAACAATTCAGTCCTTACAAGATGCGTACGTTCCCCGCGATAGTCGTAACCATGCTGCTCCTCTTAGTGAGCTGTTCGCCACTAAAGTTTGTGCCGGCTGACCACAGCCTGCTGCAGCGTGTGGGTATCAGCAGCGACACGATAGTGGGGGATATAAACATCAGTCAGCTCAACGGCTATGTGCGTCAGCAGGCCAATCAGCGATGGTTTTCTGCGCTGAAAATACCACTCGCCATCTATTCCCTGGCAGGAAGAGACAGTTCGCGATCGATCAATCGAACACTCATGGCGATGGGCGAAGCCCCCGTGATCTTCGACACACTGCTCACACAGCAGTCGTGCAACAACCTGAAGACTGCGCTTGTGAACATGGGGTATGTGAGAGCTGGCGTGGAGACAAAGACATCAGTAAAGGGCAGAAAGGGGAGGAAAAAGAATGTGGAATATGTGCTCCATCCTGGTAGGCGCTACCGTTTGCGCAATGTGGAATACGAAGTGCAGGACAGCATCATCGCCCAGATGCTCAAGCTCGACGACCCCGTGGGACGAGGACTGAAGAGCGGAGATAAATTCAGCATCACGCAGCTCGATGAGGAGCGCAAGCGAATCACATCGATATTGGTGAACAACGGCTACTACCGCTTTAATAAAGAAGAGATCACCTTTGATGTTGATACCGTGGTGGGGCAGCCCCTTGTGGATATCCGCCTCGTGCTCCATCATTTTGTTGACCGACGCACACAGCAGGTGGCGCTCCATCCCTGTTATAAGGTGAGAAAACTCAATTTCCTGAGTGGCGATGAGACCGATAGCATCATCCATCTTCGCCCTGCAGTGCTCCGAACAAACTCATCGATTCGCCCCAATACCCGGTATGCGTACAACGACCTGCTTGATACCTACCGCCGGTTTGGCCGACTGCAGGCAGTGAAATACACCAATGTCACTTTTAAGGAGGTGGGGGACAGTGGGATGACGACTGGCGAACATGAGCTCGACTGCCAGATTCTTGTTAGTACGAACAAGCCGAGCACCATCAGTTTTCAGCCCGAAGGAACGAATACCGCTGGCGACCTGGGCGCAGCTGCCTCGCTGACTTATGAAAACTGCAACCTGTTCAGAGGCAGTGAGGTGCTGAGCATGGAGGTGCGTGGCGCCTTCGAAGCCATCAGAGGATTGGAGGGATATAAAAACAACAATTTTGAGGAGTATAGCGTGGAGACGAAACTCAGTTTCCCGCGATTCATCATGCCCTTCCTTACAAGAAACTTCCAGCGCAGGGTGAATGCCACGTCAGAGGTGTCCATGCTCTATGACCTGCAGAACCGACCCGAGTATCACCGCCGCGTGCTCTCACTCGCATGGCGATACAAATGGAACAATGCCAACCACCACGACCGTTACCAGGTGGATATGCTCCAGCTCAACTATGTCTTCATGCCATGGATATCTGCAAAGTTCCGTAGCGACTACCTCGACGACAACACCAACCGTAATGCCATCCTGCGCTATAACTATGAAGACCTCTTTATCATGAAGTTGGGCTTCGGCTACAGCTACAACAATGGTGTGTATGCCGTGAAGAGTAATATAGAGACAGCCGGCAACCTGCTTTCACTCTATTCGAGTGTTGCACACATGGAGTGCAATGAACTGGGACAGAAGAAAGTGTTCAACATCGCCTTTGCCCAATATGCCAAGGTAGATTTCGATTATGTGAGAAACTTCAGGATAGACTACAACAATACGTTAGTCTTTCATCTCGGTTTCGGACTCGCCTATCCTTATGGCAACAGCAATATTCTTCCTTTCGAAAAACGCTATTTCTCGGGAGGTGCGAATAGTGTGAGGGGATGGAGTGTGAGAAATCTCGGTCCGGGAAAGTTTAGAGGCAAAGATGGCAATATCGACTTTATCAACCAGACTGGTGATATGAAGTTGGATGTCAATCTCGAATATCGTGCACACCTCTTTTGGAAGATCGACGGTGCACTCTTTATAGATGCCGGCAACGTGTGGACCCTGCGCAACTACGAGGACCAGCCAGGCGGACAGTTTGCTTATGACACCTTCCTCGAACAGATAGCTGTGGGCTATGGAATGGGTTTTCGCTTCAACTTCGACTATTTCATTCTCCGCTTTGATATGGGAATGAAAGGCATCGACCCTGCGTATGAGCGTGCCAGCGAACACTATCCCTTCACCCATCCCCGCTTGAGCCGCGACTTCACCTTCCACTTTGCCGTAGGACTTCCCTTCTGATGCCCTAAGCATGATGAGGCCTCTGCAAGCATCAACGGTAGAGGTCAGTCCTTCAGCTCCTGCATTCTTGCCACATACTTTCCGATGATATCAAACTCGAGGTTGACCACCGTTCCTACTTTGATGTCGCAGAAGTTGGTGTGCTCCATTGTATAGGGGATGATAGCCACCTGGAAAGAGTGGGCGGTAGGGTTGCAGACGGTGAGCGACACGCCATTGACCGTCACACTCCCCTTGTCAACGGTGAAATATCCCCGACGTGTCATCTCGGGGGCGGTCGCATGCTCGAAGGTGAAATAAGTGCTGCCGTTGGCATCTTCCATGGCTGTGCATCGCGCTGTGGTGTCAACATGTCCTTGCACGATGTGGCCGTCGAGGCGTCCGTTCATGAGCATCGAGCGCTCCACGTTCACCTTGTCGCCTTCCTTCAGCAATCCGAGGTTGCTCCTGTCAAGGGTCTCCTTCATGGCAGTCACCGTGTAGCAACCGTTGGCGATATCAACCACGGTGAGGCAAACGCCATTATGCGCCACGCTCTGGTCAATCTTCAGCTCGTTGACAAATGAGCAACTCAGTGTGAGGTCGATGTTGTCTCTGTCGGCAACAATCTTTTTCACTATAGCAAAATCTTCGATGATACCACTGAACATAAAAGTCTCTTTCTGTTATTCGTTATGTTTAAGTTGAGATGGGCGGAATGCCTATCTTGAAGGATAAAAAGCGGGACGTATCGTGATTGTGATGAAAACTCCTTGTTGTCAAGATTAGAGATTCCCCCGTCGTTGTAATCCACCGGCATGATAGCTACCACGAGCAAACATTCTACTCTTGGCGTGGCCCGCCATTGACAAGAGGATTGTCTCAGTTTTCGGTTCTTTAAGTGATGAGTATCCCGATCTAACCGATACGTCCCTTATTTCGTTGCAAAGTTAGTGAGAAAAAATGTTCCCACCAACTATTCCTATCCTTTTTCTTTCTTATGCATCTTCTTCCTGTGTCTTTTCAGCTTCATCAATGCTCATCTGTCGCAGGGCGAACTTCTTCTGTCGATAGTAGATGCCACCTATCATGAGCGCCGCCAGGAGCGCCATATAGAGCCAGATGCTGTTCTTTGAGAGCAGGAAGGGTGCAGGTACCACCACTGTCATCTCTTTCACGTCATACTGGTCGGGGGAGGCCAGCAGGAAGGCCCTCACCTTGAAGCGGTAAGTACCCGAAGGCAACGTCTCATATTCAGCCATTCGGTCTTTACCGGCGTCTTGCCATTCCCTGTCGTAGCCCTCCATCATATATTGGTAGTGGACGCGGTGTTGCAACTGATAGTTGAGTGAGGCGAAACGGAAGGCGATAGGCACTCCCCGCTCTGGTAACACCACCTCTTTGAGGGAGGGCACATACTGTGTAAAGGTGCTGTCGGTGCGAGGGGTCATCAACTTGCCATCGTAGAAGAAGTCGGTGATGCGCAATTTGAGCGCAATAGCACTCTTCGATGCCAGTTTCTTTTGGTCCACTACATAGTAACCATTGATGGTGCCGAAGAGTAGCTGTCCGTTGTTCAGCGTGATGGCTGCATTCTCCTCGCAGATAGTATTGTCCACACCATCGAGCATAGAGAACGAGCTGAGGATGTGCTTTGTGGGGTTATAAGAACTGATGATATGGTCGGTGGATATCCAGAGGTTCGCACTCTTGTCGAAGGTGATGCTCTTTATCTCCTCGGAGGGTAGGCCTTGCTGGCTGCCGATGTTTTCAAATGCCATCAGTCCATCATCATCTTTGCCCAGACACCGACTCAATCCGCCGCCGTTGGTACCTATCCACATCTCCCCCTCGGGCGAGCGTGTCAGACAGACAATATCGTTACAGTTGATAGGCCTTTCCTTCGACATGACCTCGTCAAGTCGCATCAGGTTGACCCGTTCACCATCGATGCTCATGAGCAGGATGCCGTCTGTCGTTCCCACCCATATCGTTCCATCTTTATCGGTGGCCAATGTGCGCACCTTGCCATAAGCCTGTTGGGGATAAGCGTGGAGATGGTTGTCCTTGTGCAGCATGGTTAATTTTCCACCCTGCCTTGTCAAGATATTCACACCACCGCCATAGGTACCAATCCAGATGTTGCCCTTGTTGTCTTCGATGCTGCAGTAGGCATTGGCATTGTTGAGTGCCACCTGTCCGCTCTCGGTGGAATAGTGGGTAAACACCTGTCTGTTGCCTGCAAGCGACAGTTTGATGATGCCGTTACCCTTGGTAGCTATCCAATAGTTGCCCTGTCGGTCGGCGTTGATGCCATAGATACGTCCGAGAGGTTTTCCCTCATTGTCGCGGTCAATGAGATACTGCGCATCCTTTCCGTTGGAGATGATCAGCTGGCCATTCTTGTTGGCGATGAGCATCTGCTGACGTTTGCTGTCGCTGTAAAGAGCTCTGATGTCGTTGTAGGTGGAGAGCGTGGGGCCGGCTTCTTCGGTGTTGGGAGCAGCGAAAGGCAGTCGGCGCGAGATAGTATTGTTTTGAAGCATCAGTTTCTCCAAGCCCTTCTTACTCGTGGATTCCCAGATGACACCACCTGGAAGAACGAGCCATGCTGCCACGGTGTTGGATAGGTTCCATGGGTTGGCTGGGTCATTGTGGAAATACTCCATCTCATCCCTCTCCCTGTTGTAGTAGCCAAATCCTCCGTGGCTCATCGTTGCCCAAAGCACACCATCTACCTCTTCTATACGTGAGCCGTGCACGTCATACTCTGGCACGGGTACCCACTGATTAAACTGCTTTATCTCACCCGTGTGAGGGTCGAGACGGCATATTCCGGGATTCTTTGTGGCAAACCATACCATTTTGTGGCTATCGACATATACTGCAGCTATAGGCTGTCCTACCTCCTTGATGACGATAGGCTCCTGGCCGTAAGCAAAATATACGATGCGTCCGGAAGATGTTCCTCCGTAGATATGATAGCCGTTAGAATAGGCGCAGGTGATATTCTCCTCAGCGAACACCGCCTTCGACGACAGGAGTTCATCGTTGGCGTCCAGCCGATGAAATCCCTTGTCGGTGCCCACCCAGATATCATCCTGATAACCCTCGACCATGACGTTGGGCGTGAGTTGTGAGGTGCTGATGAGTTGGTAGCTCATCCCTTTGTTTGTGAGTTTCATCCGGTAGATACCCACACCATCAATCGACGCCAGTATATATCCCTTTTCGGTGAGCTTCAGCTTGCAGGTGGTGCGGAAGTTGGCATTGCCTGCTATCCCCTCAAAGGCATTGATGATGCGGTCTTCATTGCGATTGAGCACAAACACCCTTCCGTCATACATCCTCAACCAGATATTCTGTTGAAAATCAGCCGTGAGATCCATGATACGGTTGTGAAGTAGTGGGTTGCCGCTGAGTCGGCCCGTGGTGTAATTGAAGAAGTTGAAACCATCGAACCTCGACAGACCGTTCCAGGTGGCTATCCAAAGGTAGCCGTTGCCGTCTTGGATGATGTCTGAAACAGCATTACTGCACAGACCATCGTCGGTGGAGTAGTGTGTCACCTCTGCCTGCAGCTGCTGTGCATGTGCTCCCGTGGTGATGGAGAGCCCCATGCAGAGCAGTGCAGCACTGATGAAATGTCCTATATGCTTATTCCAAAAAGTGGATTTATTGATGCTCATCTCTTAGCAAATCATTGACAGTTTTGACTGGATTAAAGGTGGAGAGAGGAACCTCAACGAAGATGGTGCTCCAATCGCTCATCGCTCCATTCCACAATCCCGGCAGTTCCAATGCCTTAAGATCTTTGCCACTCTTGCTCTTTAGTGAGATGAAGCCCGTGGTGGGATCGACATAGTCGGGCAGATGGAAGGGTTGGCCTTGGTAGTCGCGCACTGCACACACCAGGTCAACGGGGTTGAAGTGGGTGCCTGTTGTGAACATCTTCATGTAGTCTTCGTTGGCTTTGTCTATCTGACTGCTCTCAAGAATCTGCAAACTCACTGTGCCATCAGCATTGTAGGTGAGGAAGGGGCCTCCGCCTGGTTCGCCCACGTTCTTCACCACACCGCACACACGCATGGGGCGGTTGAGCTTTTTTCTCAGATAGCTCACGAGGTCGGCATCTTCCAGGTTCTTGATGTCATTGTTGCGGCAGCAGAGGTCGTGCTGCACAAAGTGTATCATCTCCTCCAATCGGTCGTGATTACAGCATCCTGCATCCAGCATTTTCAGATAGTTGAAAGCCTTCTGCTGCAGTTCAACGAGCACGCCCGCAATCACCTGTTTATAGTCAACGGTGTCGGCCTTCAGACGGTCGGGCACCACATTGTCGATGTTCTTCACAAAGATGATGTCAGCCTCGATAGCATCGAGATTGTTGATGAGCGCCCCATGACCTCCCGGACGGAAGAGCAGTTTGCCCTGCTCATCGCGGAATGGGGTGTTGTCGGCGTTGGCAGCCACGGTGTCGGTAGAAGGCTGCTGCTCAGAGAAACTGATGTCGTAGTCGATGCCATATCGCTCGCTATAGCGGGGCAGCACCTCGTCAACCTTGGATTCGAAGAGTTCTCTGTGCTCTTTGCTCACCGTGAAATGTACCACCGCCTTGCCGTTGCTCGCAGCATAGAGTGCACCCTCCACGAGGTGCTCCTCCAATGGGGTGCGCGGTCCTTCTGGATAACTGTGGAAGAGCAGCAGACCCTTGGGAAGCTGACCATAGTTCAATCCTTTGCCCAACAGCAGGTTGGCCACCACCTTCTTGTATTGTCCGGCGGCGATGAGCTGGTCTATGCCCATTCCCTCGTTGCTCTCGCAAACATGGTCTAATGCTTCAAAGAAAGCAAAGAGGTGAATCTTCTCGAAGAACGTCTTCTCAAAATCCTTGGTAGGTGTGTCATAGTCGGCGTCGAGAAAAGCGAAAAGGTCTTTGAACATACGGCTGGCAGCACCCGAAGCAGGCACAAACTTCACAATCCTCCGTCCCTCTCCCTTCTTGTAGTCGGTCCACACTTCTACATAGTGTTTCATCTCATCGGCATCGATGCTCTTGATGCCTCTGCCCACGGCGGCAGCTGCTTCTATCTTAAGGAAAGGGAAGCCTGTTTCAAACTGTTTAAGCTGATGATTGAGTTGTTGCTCGCTTATCCCTTTTTGGGCAAGCTGCTCTAAATCTTGTTGTGTTAACATAATCTTGATTTTTTCTGATTAAACTGCACAAATTTACAACTTTTCCCCGATTCCCCAAGAGAATAGTCCAAAAATTACTAACTTTGCAATCACTTTATAGAAAGTATCACCTTATTTTGACAGACAATGACAGAGAACAAGCCGTTAGCATTCACTGCAGCCGAGCGCCGGCAGTTACTCAGCATCTATGCCGAGCTGAAGTCTTCTACAGCTCCCTACCTCTTGCCCGACGACGAGAGGCTCATGCGTGAGGACCTGTTGGGGACAGACAGTAGTGTCATCGAACGCAATATCTTTGGCCTGCATCCCACACTCTTGAGCTTTCAGACGGCAAAGATTGTTGTTGAAGAAATAGGACTCAAGCGTGATGCCGTGATAGCCATTCTTCTCTATCCCATCTTTGAGCAAGGAGCACTCACTGTCGATAAGGTGAAGGAGAGATATGGTGAGTCGGTGGCACGAATTATCCATGGGCTATCCAGGGTGGCCACGCTCTATGCCAAGACTCCCGTAGTGGAGACAGAGAATTTCCGAAATCTTCTACTCTCCTTTGCCGAGGATATGCGTGTCGTGCTCATTATGATAGCCGACAGAGTGAACCTCATGCGTCAGTTGCGTGACAACCATCAAGAGGTGGAGAAACGCAGGGTGGCCGAAGAGGCTGCCTATCTCTATGCACCATTGGCGCATAAACTCGGACTCTATCAGCTGAAGAGTGAACTGGAAGACCTCTCACTCAAATACATTGAGCCCGAACCCTATTATCTTATCAAACAGAAACTTAATGCCACCAAACAGGTGCGTGACAGATATATCGAGAGCTTCATCGCGCCGGTGAGCGAGAAACTGAGAGCTGCAGGTCTTGATTTCCATATCAAGGGACGCACAAAGAGCATTCACTCCATCTGGCAGAAGATGAAGAAACAGCAGTGTGGTTTCGAGGGTATCTACGACCTTTTCGCCATACGCATCATCATCAATTCGCCCATCGAGCAGGAGAAGATGCAGTGCTGGCAGGCCTATAGCATCGTCACCGATATGTATCAGCCTAACCCCAAACGACTGCGTGACTGGCTGTCAGTACCCAAATCCAATGGGTATGAGAGTTTGCATATCACCGTCCTCGGACCCGAACAGAAATGGGTAGAGGTGCAGATACGCACCGAAAGAATGGATGAGATTGCTGAGCGTGGGGTGGCTGCCCACTGGCGATATAAAGGCATAAAGGGTGAGAGCGGTCTCGACGAATGGCTCACCGCCATCCGTCATATCCTCGAAACGAGCGATGACCTGCAGATGATGGATCAGCTGCGTATGGACCTCTATGAAGATGAGGTGTTTGTCTTCACGCCCAAGGGCGACCTCTTCAAGTTTCCCAAAGGAGCTACGGTACTCGATTTCGCTTATCACATCCACTCCAAGATAGGCAATGCCTGTACAGGTGCACGCATCAACGGACGTGCCGTTACCTTCCGCGAAACTTTGCGCAGTGGTGACCAGGTAGATATCATCACCTCGGCCTCACAGAAACCAAAGCAGGAATGGCTCAACATCGTGAAGACCTCCAGAGCCAAGGCTAAGATACGCTTGGCACTCAAGGAAACCCAGATGAAAGAGGGACTCTTTGCCAAAGAGATGATAGAACGAAAGTTCAAAAACCGCAAGATAGAACTCGAAGAGTCGGTGATGGCCAAGCTCGTGAAGAAACTGGGGTTCAAGGAGACGAGCGATTTCTACCGACGTCTTGCAGATGGAGAACTTGAGGTGAACGATGTGATCGAGAAATACCTTGAGATACAGAAACGTGAACTTAATCCTGCACAGGATGTTCCTCTGCGCAGTGCCGATGAATACAATTTCTCGCCTGCCGCCATTATGCCTGCCGCACAGGAAGATGTGCTTGTGATAGACCGCAATCTGAAGGGCATCGATTATCAGTTGGCCAAGTGCTGCCATCCTATCTATGGCGACGAGGTCTTTGGCTTTGTCACCGTTTCTGGAGGTATCAAGATTCACCGTTCCGACTGCCCCAACGCCGCCGAGCTCCGCAAGCGCTTCGGCTACCGTATCGTCAAAGCCAAATGGAGCGGCAAAGGGGGATCAAAGTACCCCATCACGCTACGGGTGGTAGGCAATGATGATATCGGCATCGTCAACAACCTCACCAGTATTATCAGTAAGGATGAGCGACTGGTGCTCAGGAGTATCAGTATCGACAGCAACGACGGACTCTTCAGTGGCAACCTCGTAGTGATGCTCGATGACACCTCACGACTTGAATCGCTTATCAGAAAACTCAGTCAGGTGAAAGGAGTAAAAAACGTAATGAGAATTTAAGACACAATGATTTCAGTAGAAGGATTATCAATAGAGTTTAGTGCTAAACCCCTTTTTTCCAATGCCTCCTTTGTGGTCAACGATGGTGACCGTATCGCACTTGTCGGTAAGAATGGTGCTGGCAAATCCACCCTCCTTAAAGCGCTCTGTGGACTTCAGTCGCCCACATCGGGCGCGGTGGCTGTCTCCAATGATACTGAGATTGCCTATCTGCCACAGGTGATGGTGCTGCAAGACCATACCACGGTGAAGGAAGAGGCCAGGAAGGCTTTTGCTCAAACCCTTGCTCTCAAGGAGAAAGTGGAGCAACTCAGTATGGAAATGGCTGAACGTACCGACTATGAGAGCGATGATTATCTTGAACTCGTGAAACAATTCACTACTGAGCATGAACGCTATCTAATGCTCGGGGCTGACAACTATGAGGCTGAGATAGAACGAACACTCACTGGATTGGGCTTCCTACCTACCGATTTCGACCGTCCTACAAGCGAGTTTAGTGGCGGATGGCGAATGCGTATCGAACTGGCAAAGATGCTCTTGAAGCATCCCGATGTCCTCCTGCTCGACGAGCCCACCAACCATCTTGATATAGAGAGTATCATCTGGCTCGAACGCTTCCTTTCACAGCAGGCTAAGGCTGTGGTCCTCGTTAGTCATGACCGCACTTTCATCAATCATGTATGCAACCGCACACTGGAAATATCCTGTGGACGTATCATCGATTATAAAGTGGGGTACGACGAGTATGTGCAACTGCGTGCAGAGCGTAGAGAACAGCAGTTGCGTGCCTATGAGAACCAGCAGAAGGAGATTGCTGATATTAAAGACTTCATAGAGCGTTTCAGATATAAGCCCACCAAGGCCGTACAGGTGCAGAGTCGAATCAAACAATTGGAGAAGATTGTACCCATAGAGATTGATGAGGTTGACCGCTCCGCCATGCATCTTAAGTTTCCTCCCTGTCTGCGCAGTGGCGACTATCCCGTCATCTGTGATGAGGTGGAGAAAACCTATGGTGCACATACCGTCTTCAGTCACGTCAACCTCACCATCAAAAGGGGAGAGAAAGTGGCTTTTGTTGGACGTAATGGAGAGGGAAAGTCAACACTCGTGAAGTGTATCATGGGGGAAATACCTTTTGGTGGTACACTCAAAATAGGTCATCAGGTGCAGATAGGTTATTTCGCTCAGAATCAAGCGCAGATGCTCGATGGCGAACTCACGGTCTTCGATACCATCGACAGGGTGGCCACCGGCGACGTCCGACTGCAGATAAAGTCGATATTGGGCGCATTTATGTTTGGTGGAGAGGCATCTGACAAGAAGGTGAAGGTGTTGAGTGGAGGAGAACGCAGTAGGCTGGCGATGATACGACTGCTCTTGGAACCTGTTAACCTTCTCGTGCTCGACGAGCCTACCAATCATCTTGATATGCCATCAAAGGATGTGCTCAAAGCTGCCATCAAAGCATTCGATGGCACTGCCATCATAGTGAGTCACGACCGTGATTTCCTGGATGGTCTCGTGACCAAGGTCTATGAGTTTGGTGGAGGGAAGGTGAAGGAACATCTTGGAGATATCAACTCTTTTCTCTCACTCTCTGATGTGTTGTCCAATCTAAAGAAAAGCAGTGAGAAGGATATTGACGCTTCCATGAAGTCGGCTCCTCTGAAGTTGGAAAAACAGAATGATAGTAAGGCAGAAACTCCTGTGCTCTCTTATCAGGAACGCAAGGAACAGCAGCGCAAGAAGAGTCGGCTTGAGAAGGCTGTGAAGGAGGTGGAGCAGCTTATCGCTCAGAAGGAGCAGCGTCTTGCCGAACTTGACGAGACCTTATGTAAGCCTGAGCATGCTTCTAATATGACCTTGGTCAGCGAATACACCGACCTGCAGCAGAAGTTGCAGGTCGATATGGAACGCTGGGAAGAGCTTTCCATCGAGCTGTCGGAGTATGAATGAAAAGCACTGTTATCAATAAATTCTCTCTTTTCTGATATCACCTGCTCACCTACTTCTCTATGCGAATAGTTTTGCGCGAGGCATAGCAGTAGGCGGTGTGGGTACCATTGGTGTATTCTGTTTCATGACCCTCGCTCACCAGGCGGAATCCTGCTGCTAAAAGCTGTTCGGTGAGGTTGGTGTAAGCCTTGGCATTAAAGACACCAATGGTCACATCATCCTTAATAGCCACATAACTCGATGTCCCCTTGCGTAGTGGGAGAGGCATGTCTTCATATACATTGTTTCCCATAAGTTTGGCAGGCTTACAGTTTTTGTAAAGCATAGAGGAGTAGTTGTCGAGTCGATAGACACCATAGTTGCTGAGCATCTTATAACCATGATGTTTGGCGGTGGAAGCAACGGCAGAAGGGTCGTTGAGCAGGGCGATGGCTTCAGCGATGGTGATGACATCGGGATGAGGTGTTACCTGTGGAAGGGGCTCGAGGGGAGCTGACTCCGTTGTCTTGGGCGCCTCGGTAACGATGGGAGCAACCGTAGGTTGAGAGGTGGAACAACCCACGATGACGAGAGTGACGGCAGTAAGGAAAATGAATCTCATGATATGCGTGAATGATTGTGCCCTGTGAGGGCTTTGATAGATTGAAAAAAAATACGAGGGAGCGAACCCCCTCGTATGTGTGATACTTCATTATGCCCA
This sequence comes from Prevotella sp., assembly GCA_018385335.1. Classification (GTDB taxonomy): domain Bacteria; phylum Bacteroidota; class Bacteroidia; order Bacteroidales; family Bacteroidaceae; genus Prevotella. The sequence continues at coordinate 3,885 of JAHAZN010000039.1, read as the reverse complement.
AGGATTCTCTGTGGGATAGGGCAACGTCTTTGGTTGGTTGTAAGCGATGTCCTCGATTCCGAGATACTTGAACACTTCAAAGAGTGTCTTTCCGATGTGTGAGAAGGCCACAGCACCATGGTGAGGATAGCCTTTCTGGATAAGCACGTGACGATAGAAACGTCCCATCTCAGGGATGGCGAAGATTCCTATGCCACCGAAAGAACGTGTAGGCACGTCAAGCACCTCACCCTCGGCGATGTATGAGCGCAGACGACCCTGAGAGTCACACTGCAGACGATAGAATGTGATGTCGCTGGCAGCAATGTCACCCTCGAGTGTTCCGCGAGTGAAGTCGGGCTCACCACCGTTCTCCAACAGACGGTTCTGGATGAGCTGGTACTTGATCTTGCGGTTAGAGCACATCTTACACTGAGGAGTGTTACCGCAGTGGAAGCCCATGAAGGTGTCGGTGAGCTTGTAGCCATAGCGGCCGATGATATCCTCATCGTAGATATACTTAGGCACAGAGTTGTTGATGTCGAGCAGTGTAACAGTGTCGTCGCTGGCACACATACCAATATACTCAGAGAGGGCACCATAGATATCTACCTCACAGGCCACGGGGATACCACGGCTCACAAGGCGGCTGTTTACATAGCAGGGCTCAAAGCCAAACTGGCTTGGGAAAGCAGGCCAGCACTTGTCGGCGAATGCCACATACTGACGTGAACCTTTGTGCTCCTCAGCCCAGTCTAACAGGGTGAGCTCAAACTGAGCCATACGACGGCTGAGCTTGGGATAATAGCAACCTTCGCCCATCTCTTTCGCCATATCTTCGCATACAGCATCGATGCGTGGGTCATTCTCGTGCTTCTTGTAAGCCACGAGGAGGTCGAGCTCAGAGTTCTCCTCCACTTCAACACCCAGTTCATAGAGTCCCTTGATAGGAGCGTTGCAGGCAAAGAAGTCCTGAGGACGTGGACCGAAGGTGATGATCTTCAGACCCTTCAGACCGATGATAACGCGTGCGATGGGCACGAACTCAGCCATCATCTGAGCCACTTCTTCTGCAGTACCTACAGGATATTCAGGAATATAACCCTTCAGGTGACGCATACCGAGGTTGTAAGAGCAGTTGAGCATACCGCAGTAAGCATCGCCACGGCCGTTGATCATATCACCGTCGCCTTCAGCTGCGGCAACGAACATGCAAGGACCATCAAAATTCTTGGCGATAAGGGTCTCAGGGGTCTCAGGGCCAAAGTTGCCGAGGAATACCACGAGGGCATTGCATCCAGCTTCTTTTACCTCAGCCACTGCCTTGAGCATATCCTTCTCATTCTCTACAGTTGTCTGACAATTGAAGAGGTCACCTTTGTAGGCTTTGACGATGTTCTCTCGGCGTTGTGTAGAGAGGGCGATGGGGAAACAGTCGCGGCTCACGGCAATAATACCGAGTTTAACTTGGGGGATGTTTGTACTTTGCATAATCATTATTGTTATTGGTTACTATTATTATTGGTACTAGAAAGGTCAGTGGTGTGCTTAACCGAAGTAGAACACAGCCAAACCCCTGCAAAGATAAGTATTTTTTTTATATGAGAAATCTTTTCGCTCATCTTTTTTGGTTATGAGCCTAATAATTTCAGATATTTATCCCAAGTTGCCTGCAAGGTAGTTGTCGTAGGCTGTCATGTCGATGAGTCCGTGACCGGAGAGATTGAAGAGGATGACTTTCTCCTCGCCTGTCTCCTTGCAGCGGTTGGCCTCATTGATGGTGGCTGCTATGGCATGACATGACTCTGGTGCGGGCACAATGCCCTCGGTGCGGGCAAAGAGCACACCGGCGGCAAAGGAGTCGGGCTGCGTGATATCAACAGCCTCTATCAGTCCATCTTTGAGCAGTTGGCTCACGATGGTTCCTGCACCATGATAGCGCAGACCGCCTGCATGGATGTTGGCAGGCATGAAGTCGTGTCCCAAGGTGTACATAGGCAGCAGCGGAGTATAGCCAGCCACATCGCCATAGTCGAGACGAAACTCTCCCTTGGTGAGCTTAGGACATGCCGCAGGTTCAGCAGCGATAAATCTTGTGTGTCGCTCTCCACTCAGGTTGTGACGCAGGAAGGGGAAGGAGATACCACCGAAATTAGAACCTCCTCCGAAACATGCAATCACCACATCGGGATATTCACCAGCCATTTCCATCTGTTTCTCCGCCTCAAGTCCAATGACTGTCTGATGGAGGGTGACATGGCTAAGCACCGAGCCCAACACATACTTGCAATGAGGAGTCATGCGTGCCAGTTCGATAGCTTCGGAGATGGCAGTACCGAGTGAACCTTGGTTGTTGGGCTCTTTGGTAAGTATATCTTTTCCTGCTCGGGTTGACATTGAGGGCGATGGGGTGACCTGAGCACCGAAAGTCTGCATGAGTGAGCGGCGATAGGGCTTCTGTTCATAGCTTATCTTCACCTGATAGACAGCTGCCTCTATGCCAAAGGCCTGTGCGGCATAGGAGAGTGCCGTTCCCCATTGTCCTGCGCCCGTCTCGGTGGTCATATTTGTCACACCCTCCTGTTTGCAGTAGTAGGCCTGGGCGAGGGCAGAGTTGAGTTTATGACTGCCCACAGGGCTCACCGATTCGTTCTTGAAGTAGATATGAGCAGGTGTGCCGAGGGCTTTCTCCAAACCGTAGGCCCTCACCAGGGGAGTGGAACGGTAACACTTATATTGTTCGCGTACAGCCTCGGGGATGGGAATCCATTTGTTCTGTTGGTCAAACTCCTGACGGCTACACTCTTCGCAGAACACAGGATAGAGGTCTTCTGCCTTCAGGGGCTCCTTGGTTTGTGGATTGACGGCGGGGATGGGTTTGTTGGGCATCTCTGCCTGAATGTTATACCACTGGGTGGGAATGTCATTCTCGCTCAGGAGAAAACGCTTGGTCTTATTGCTTGCCATGGTTCTTAAGAATTTTGATAATTGCTGTATGATTTTGTTGCAGGTTGCGCAAGATGCACTTGCAGAAAGTGTTGCAAAGGTAGTCTTTTTGTGTCAAAACAGCAAGTAAATGATGGTTTTTTATAACAAAATAGTTATTTTATGTCTCATCAGTCATCAGACTGTTATGTGCAACTATTGTTATCATAACGCTAATGACTGATGAGGGTAGATAGCTATCTTCCTTAATAGATAGCTATTCGTTAGTCAGTATGCTGCCGTCAACGAGAAATGGGGACTTGAACGTGGCGATGATATTCACGAGACGGGCGCACGTCACAAGTCGCTCGAAGAGCATAATCGTGAACTGCATCGCGAGAACAAATTAAACGATATGCCGTGGAGAGATAAGGATGAAGACTATCTCCATTGGGCTTACCGTGCCATGAGTTATGCCCATGCCAAACATTATCCAGACAATAGGCTCAAACGGTCGCTGAGCAAATAGTCCTCACGCGCATACGTAATAGAATAAGCAGGTGTTTCCAAATGGAGATGCCTGCTTTTGTTAGACCATTTGTCCGAAGCATACAAAATTTTTTGGATAGTGTCGGACAAATGGTATTTCGCTTTCCTTGTGGCCAATTCTTTCAAAGTGCATTATTTGCACTTTGGATTGCACTTAAGGGACTCTTACCTAAAGCAGAGACAATGATTCTTAACAATTATTTCCGTCCAACAACATCAATCCTTTTAACGTCAGCAAATAACGTTGACGGGGATGATGGGGATTGGCAGGATACTTCATACCCACAAACCCTTCGATTATTGCTGGTGTAAGCGAGTAATCCAAAAAGTTAGGACGGTTCTTCAACCCAACCGCTTCCATCATACCCTTAACACTCATTTCTTCTTTGCCGATGGCCAATATCAAACGCCTCACATTATCTGATGAAGGTT
>JAHAZN010000038.1 GCA_018385335.1 Prevotella sp. | reverse complement strand
ACGTGCAAAAAATACAAATAAACTTGCGTTTTTGCTCTCGATTTGCATTATCTTTGAATAAGATAAGCGGCATCTCGGCAAAAAAACCAAGTAAACTTGCTTTTTTGCTCTCGATTTGCATTATCTTTGCATCAACTAAATAATCTATCAACATGAAAGCAACAGAGCAATCCATTCAACAAATCGAGCGTGCTATCGACAAAGTAGCCGACAAGTTTCCTTCATCTGTAGAGGCAACACTGCTCACAGACATCCATCTCCGTGCCAATCAAGAGACGGGTGAACTGGTGGCATTTGACGATGAAGACAAAGAGATAACACGCTGTGTGGTGGAACAGTGGATAGGAAACAATGATGATGATTTCTTTGACTCTATATCCTCAACGTTACGCCGATGCTTAGAGAAGAAACATGAGGTGGTGGAAAAGATGTCAATACTTCAACCCTTCTCCTTCACTCTCGAAGATGAAGACAAGGAACCTATCGCTGAACTTTATCTTGTTGATACCGACACGGTGATTATTGACCCAGACATGATGCAGGACCTCGACGAAGATCTGAATGAGTTTATTGAACGACTGCTGAAGGAATAATACAGGAGAAGCAAAGTCTTCTCCCATCCCCTCTCCCCTCTCAACAAGAGGCATTACTGCCAATAACAAAAAAGCGAGAAAGATGATCCTTCTCGCTTCTTTGTGACTCCTGCAGGATTCAAACCTGCAACCTTCTGATCCGTAGTCAGATGCTCTATTCAGTTGAGCTAAGGAGCCTCATTTCTTAATTGCGATGCAAAGGTACTACTTTTATGTGTTACCACCAAACTTTTCTCCATGTTTTTTCTAAAAAAGATGATATTTTCCGAGAATTTAGTGTTTTCATAGCATAATAGCATGAAAAAAAGGAGTTTTATAGGTAAAAGAAATGTGCTCCACTACCCTTGAATCATCAAGATGTGTGGAGCACATTCTATATATTTGCTATACCTATATATATAATGGGTATATCATCACTCCTTAGAAGAAGAGATAACGGTGGTCAACCACCTTAGCCTTGGTATAGAGTTCATTCATGAAACGACTCATCACCACCTGCATAGCCTGCTGCTGGAGCTGAGCCTCAGTTGACTTAACGTTCTTCAAAGCATTAGGACGCTCTGCCTGCTTCAGCACTTCGAAGAGATAGGCACCTGCACTACCCTTTACGAGGTGAGCGCTGAACTTGCCCTGCTTGGTAGCCACAACTGCACCACTGAGCGCTGGCTCGCTGGAACCAGTAGCCTGGATGAAGGCAGGAGCACTGAAAGTAATCTGATTAACAGTGTCAATCTGCATACCCTTGGCCTTGGCATCAGCGATACTCTTCACAGCACCATACTTCTCGCTGAGCTTAGCAAACTTCTTATCTTTCATCACCTCACTCTTCAGTATATCCTTCACGTCGTCGAATGCACGGAGACCAACAGGATGAATCTTTGTAATTGCTACGACCATGAGGTGATCGTTATTACCACACTCATAGAGAGGAGAGAGATTGCCTTCCTTAGCCTCAAACACCCACTTCAGAGCATCTCTTGTACCACGAATACCGGCAACGAAATGCTCAGAGTTGAACATATCCTTGCGCTCTAACACCTGGTAGCCATACTTTGCGGCGTTCTTCTCCAAAGCCTCAAGTGTCTGACTCTCGCTGACAAACTGACTGAACTTGTTATAAGCTGCTGAGTAGGTAGCCTTTGAGAAGTCGATAGTATGCTTCACTACTGCAAGCAAATATTTGTCAACCATTGCACGACGACTAGTCACCTGAACAATGGCATTGCCTTGAGCAAAGTTAACATTCTTAATAGTACCTTCGGCTGTGGTTGAGAGCACCTCGAGATAGTTCTTGGTATCACTATCGAAAGAAGTGGACTGCTCATACATGTTAGAGGTGAGCCATTGCTTCTGTCCTGTCTGACCATATTTCTTAGCCAGCACTTCGAAATCAGCACCTGCTACAAGTGCATTATAGATACTATCTGCTCTCTTATTAGCCTCTTCTACAGTCTGACCACCTACGTTGATCTGTCGATATTCAACAGAATCGGGGAGCTGAGTCTTAGAAATAAACTTCACCACATTGAGGGTATTGTCGCTAACAGTTTCGAAAGGCTGTGAGGTCTGGCCCACTGCCATTGAGTCGATTCTTGCAGCGATATCGCGGGGCAGAGCATTGCGGGTAACAGCCACACCGGTGTAAGGAATCAGCGACTGCCCCTTTCTTACTACAGTAGCTACATCCTCGCCATTCTGCAGACCGTTAGCAGCCTCCTTCATACGACCCATGAGCGCATCACGATCGGCCTTTGAAGGCAACACCTGGAAATCAACATATTTGATATCACGGCTCTCCACATACTGCTCGAAGCGGGCTTTCTGCTCGTCATATTTGCTCTTGAGATCACTATCTTCAACCTTAACTTCGTTATCGTTGACAGAAGCATAGGGTGCAGAAGCAAGGAGAATGCTACTCTCAATATTCTGTCCGTCGATAGCCATCTGCACTGATGCAGGATTGGTGAGCAGACAGTTGGCCATCAGCGACTGATACTTCATAGCAAGTGTCTGCTGACGGAGTGTCTTCTCAATAAACTGCCAGTAGGTATAGATTCTCTGATACTGCTCTGCCATCTGTGGGTTCTCAGCTCCATTGAGTTTCTTGTACTCAGCGAGGAATTTAGTGAGCATAGAAGCATCGAAGCGGCCTGTCTGCTGGTTAACAAAAGGAGTCTGCGCCAACATGGGGTTGGTACCTTCTCTGAGGATGTTCTGCAACTCCTCATCGGTCACGGTAAGACCGAGTTCCTCAGCTTCCTTCTGAATGATGGTGTTGGAAACATACTGGTTCCACACCTGATCCTTCAAACTGTTGAGCTCCTCATCGGTAAAGTTATCACGACCCTGAGTAATCTTGATAACTTCCTGGTATTCATCTACCAGACTTTGAAACTCCTGTACGGAGATTTTCTCTCCTAACACTTCGCCTACCTGCTGACGTCTTTCGTTGCTTGTAGCTTCACAAGAACGGAACATCTCTTCGGCGATGAATGCAAAGAGGCCAAGTCCGATGATGATAATCAACGTGACTCCTCTTTTTCTGATTGATCCTAATGCTGCCATTACTTTGTTTTATTTTTTAATTTTGAATATTTGTTTCTTTTTTATGCTCCCATTCGCATCGTTTTTAATGTTCTCCTCGGGAGATTCTACGACTATCTGCGTGCATTATCACGGGTGTTCAGCCGTTGTTTTCAGCGGTTTTTTAGCCTCCCACTATACATAATGCGGACAAAATTACAAAAAATAAGTCAAACACTGCTATTTTTGAAAGAAAAATCTTTCACTCCTTCACGTTGAGCTTCACTATTTCTATCTTTGTCATTGTATTTTTGATGATTTTGAACTCATACTTACCTATCTTCACCACCTCGTTGAGTTTGGGGAAGCTCTGATACTCGTGAAGTATCAGTCCGCCCACTGTCATATATGCATCGCTCTCAGGCAGGTCAAGTGAGAACAGCTCATTCACCTTTTCTATCTCTAGTCTAGCAGAGAGCACATACTCACCTTCCTCCGTTTGAGTAGCGATATAGTTGGTACTGTCGTGTTCATCTTCTATCTCTCCGAAAATCTCTTCCACGATATCTTCGAGCGAAACCAGTCCGCTGGTACCACCAAACTCATCGACGACGATGGCCAGCGATTTCTTCTGCTGCAGCAGGATGTGCATGAGTTTCTTTGCTGTCATGGTCTCCGGCACATACGGGATGCGTTGGATATGTTCTTTGGCATGTTGAGGATTTCTAAAGAGTTCAGAAGAATGGATATACCCCACGACATGGTCGATATCCTCGTCATACACGATAATCTTTGAAAAACCGCTGTTGATAAACTGGTTGACAAGCATCTCGTCATTGCAGTTGTTAATATCTATGGCTTCAATCTCTGTGCGCGGCACCATACAGTCTTTCACCTTGGTGTCGGAGAAGTCGAGGGCATTATGGAAAATCTTCACCTCCTCATCTATTTCCTTATCATCGCCAGCATTTTCGATACTTGTCTGAACGAGATAATCAAGATCAACCTTCGAAAACTCCTTATCTCCCTGTTCCCTATCCATCCGGATACCTATACAGCTGAGCAGCAGCTTAGACAACTGAGTGGCAAAGCGTGAGATAGGATAGAGCAGCACATAACAAGCAAAGGCTGGAAGAGCAAAAAACGAGAGGAGCGAGTTAGGAGCACTCTTGAAGATGGTTTTGGGCAGAAACTCGCCTGTGAAGAGGACTACGAGCGTGGAGAGCAGGGTATCTGCCAGCACACGCTGTCCTTCCTCAAGGGGTGCGAAAATGGTCTGGTCAAAGATTTTGGCGAAAAGGATACCATAAATAACGAGGGAGATATTATTGCCCACGAGCATGGTGCTGACAAAATTATTGGGATGACGATAGAAACGACTGAGCACTCTTTGGGAGAGTTTCTTCTTGTCGCGCTCCATCTCTACCAGCATCCTGTTACTTGACACAAAAGCTATCTCCATCCCTGAGAAAAAGGCGGAGAACACCATGGTTATCAATAGTCCTATGATGAGATTAAGCATAGTGATGAGCGTTAACGTTGTTGGGCGGGTCTTGGCAGGGGCACACTCCTCTGCATGGGCATAGATGGAAGGGAATCATTGGTCTGACTAGCTGTATCAGCCGCCGTAGTCGTGGTCTCATTCTCCATATCTTCCTTCTCAAACGAGCCCTTTGAATTCGACACCTCATAGCGCGTCATGCGCTCGTCGCTACGAAAATATGTTCCTTCGAGAGTACGCTCAGGCGTAATCACCCTGGAGTATTTATAGGAGTAGAGTTCGTGTTTGAACCCATCCCAATAGAGTTCTTCGCTCTTAAAGACAAGTCCCTCCATATTCCTCACTCTCACCCTTCCTCGCAGTTCCCATAATTTCTTTTGGTCGTAGTACCATGCGGTGTCGGCCTGTACATAGAGCTGCACATGATAACCCTCATCAAACTGTTCAAGAAAGATACCCTTGATAAAGGTCCATCTCGTAGGTTGTTTCACGGTATTCACATCCCATCTCTCAGCCACAATTTTATATTTGATCACCCCCGAGTCGGAGATGAGCGTATTCACGCCATAACTCGTCATCATCGACACCGAGTCTTTGTCATAGATAGGAGGTGCGATATGTTCATGCGTCTCGGTGCACGCCATAGTGAAGAGCATTGCCACAAGGGCAGCGAAAAGGGGTTTACGGCCCGTCATTTCCATATGCATAGATTATTTCACCTTCCACTTCATAAACCACCTTTCATTAAAGGTCAGTCCGATATTGATACGGAAGGTGTTTTCTGTGATAAGTTCCTTGGCAGATGAGCGAACCCACTGACCGCTGATGTTAAGCATCGATCTGTTGTTCCATCCATTGACAATAGGGAAACCAAATCCTGCACTCACGGTATATTCCTTTGGTCCATCAATACCGTTCACCTTGACATAGGGTGTTGCATAGGACACACCGAAACGGTAGTTAATCCTATTATAGTAGCGGCGGCTCACGGGATTGGGTATCCACTGTCCTCCCACCACGATACGATGACGGTCGCAAAGCAGACCACTCTTCTTGATATATGCATTCTCATTGCCTGCCATTTCGGGCATATCTATCTTGCCCCATTGCTGCAATGAATAGTCTAATCCTAGCGTCAGTTTACTACCATGTTGCCAAGCTATGCCCACTCCTACCATGGTAGGCAGAGCAAAGGCATCGCCTACGGTGAGGGTCGATGATTTCGACTCACCAGAGGTTTTATCCAACGATGTGAGGGTCATGTTGGCATCTGCTCCGAGCTGATGTCCAGGGGTGTAAGTAGCTCCTAAAGTCAGCACATCGCCCGCCTGCAACAGTTGCTGCCACTGCGCACCGAAATCTATTCTGTAGCTATTGACCGTCGTAGAATAGTTGCGCGTCACGGTGTTGACATAATTATCGCTATTGGAGATAGAGATGTATTTATCGTAGGTACCCCATAGATAACTCATGTTCATACCAACAGAGAGTTGGGGCAGCACCTGCCATCCCACACCAAGATAAGCCTGTCTCAATCCACCGCTTCCATGAAACGTATTGGTTGTTGAGGTTCGTGTGCCAGCTATCGGCTCTGAATAAGAATAGTTATAGCCTACATTGGTGAAAGGTAGTACACCCACACTCATGCCAATGCCGGGAAACATTCTAAAAGCAGCCGTCACATATTCAAAATCAGCATTGTTGGCATTGATTCTCTTGCCACCTTCCTTGAAATTGGTCACCTGTCCTGACATCCCCACATCAACAAGCATCGTGAGTGAGTCAACAGATGAATAAGAAGCTGGATTAAGATAGTTTACCTGATTAGAGTATCTCAGTCCTTGCCCCACGCCACACATCGCTCTGTTAAAGCCTTGACTCTGGTCGGCCAATACTCCCAATCCATATTGACTATAGGGAGAGTTAGTACCACTCTGTGCCATTGCTACTCCTCCGAGTGCAGCTGCAATCATGGAGCATATTATTGTTTTCTTCATCGATTATTTTATTTCTACTTGATAGTTGAGCACCCTGTTCAGGCCCTCAGGAACAATAAAACGGTCTGCAAAAATGCGTTTTTTTTCTGAGATGTGCAAATCAATATCGACACCACCTGTTAAATAAATAAAAAGTTGAGGATATTTTAGCAAATACTCACGCACATATCCTTCTATCTCATAAACGAGTCCTCTCATCACGCCTGCCCTGATAGCAGTTTCGGTGTTGTGACCGAGTTCTGGGGTCTCACCCTTTCTCGATAGCAACGGCAGAGCATCGGTGAAATGATGGAGCGACTTGAGTCGGATGGTTGGTCCGGGGGAGATATTTCCTCCCCGATAGTGTCCGTCTGCAGTGACAAAATCATAGGTAACACAGGTACCTACGTCTATCACTAACACCTCTCTCCCGCCAGCCTTTGTCCATGCGCCCACAGCAGCAGCCAGTCTGTCTGCTCCCACCTTTGTTGGGTCATCATAGTCGTTGGCAATAGGCACGGGAGTTACTCCTGGTATAAACTGCATCATAGGAAAAGCAATTCCTTCTATCGCCTCCTTCATCTCAGCAGTCAGTCGCACTACAGTAGAATAGATTCCACGACGGAAGTGATGACGGTGACAAAACTCCTTGACTTTGCCCCATTCACCCTCATCCACACGCCATTCTTCAATGGGTTCATCGCCCTCAAAGGCAACAAGTTTGGCGCAGGTATTGCCTATGTCAATCGCTAGATTCTTCACTGATAATTGCTTTCGGGGTGCAAAATTATTGAAAAAAAACGAGATTATACACCGAAAAATAAGAAAAAGAGCGTAATTTTGCAATGTGAAACAATTATCGATAATAATAAGGTGTAGCTTTCTGCTGTTTTTCATACCGCTCAGCATGAGTATGAGGGCGCAGAATAGTTCATCTACTGACATACCAGCCGACTCCTTTCAGGTGAGTCTTCTCACCTGTTCTCCTTCTTCCGAAGAGGCCTATACGCTCTTCGGACATACTGCCATTCGCTGTCGCGACTGGCGGCATGGGAGCGATTGGGTGTTCAACTATGGTGTATTCAATTTTAAGCAACCCTATTTCATTCCACGTTTTCTCCTTGGACTCACCGATTATGAGTTGGGAGTACTTCCCTTCTCTGTTTTCATTAACGAATACAAGCGTGAGGGGCGCAGTGTCACAGAACAGATACTCAACCTCTCTACCCTGGAGAAACAGACGCTCTACCGTTCGCTTATCGACAACTATGAACACGAATCACTCCGTGTGTATCGCTATAATTTTCTATCGGCCAACTGCACCACAAAGGCCCGCGATATCATAGGGCGATGTATTGACGGCACAGTGCAATACACCCATATCGATGCCCCCTACCCTTCCACACGTGCGTTGCTTCATGAGCTCACCTCGTCTTACAGATGGGCTACGATGACCAATGATCTCTGTCTGGGCGCACTAGCTGACATCCCCTCCACCTATGAAGCATGTCAGTTTCTACCATTACAACTGATGAACGATTTCTCGGAGGCGCAGATCAGCGACACGCAGGGGCAGCGTCGATTGGTATCGGCCACTTATCAGTTACTTCCCGCTACCTCTGTGGCTCATACGTCTGCAGCATGGTTCACTCCTACCCTCTTTGGATTGTTGCTACTCTCACTGATAACAGCGTTGAGTATTATGGAAGAACGTCGTCAGCGTTGCTTTGTCGCTGTAGATATACTTCTCTTCACACTCATCTCTATAGTTGGTCTGTTGCTCTGGCTACTACTCTTCTCGCAGCATCCCACGACAAGCACCAATCTCCAGTGCCTGCTCTTCCATCCCCTACCTCTCCTGTTTCTTCGTGCCCTCTATCGCAATAATGCTACAAGGTTTTGGGATATTGAGCTTTGTATGCTCATACTCTTCTTCCTGGGATGGTTCATACAGGATTATGCAGAGGGTGTGTTGCTGATAGGTATCTGTCTGCTGTTGCGCTGTTATGTGCATCGTCATCAACTCTCTCTCTACAGCCGAATATTAGGACTGCAGGGCTCTTTGTTCAACTTAATAAAGTATTCACGATGAATCCTAAGCACCTTTCCCTTCTCCTTTTAGCCGCATTTCTGGCTACGCATGAGACCACGGCTCAGTCGGGCCGTCAGGTGCCCAAGCTCGTTGTCTTGCTCACCGTTGATCAGCTGCGTTCCGACTATCTCGAAGCCTTCAGTCCTCTCTATGGTGAAGATGGTCTGAAGAAGATGTTAAAGGAGGGGATGGTTTACACCAATGTCTCCTATCCCTTCTCTCCTGTGGACCGCGCCTCGGCAGTGGCTGCTATTCATTCGGGCACAACGCCTTATTATAATGGTATCACTGGCGAACGTTGGTTCAACCGCAAGACACTGCGTCCCATGACATGTATCGACGGAGAGCCTACGATACCCCGACAGTTATCACCCTCCAACCTCTGTGTATCTACGTTGGGCGATGAGCTAAAGGTTTCTACTGATGGAAAGGCTGTGGTTTATGCCATCGCTCCCTCGGCAGATGCAGCCATACTGTCAGCAGGACATGCTGCTAATGGTGCCTTATGGATTGACGATGCGACGGGACGATGGACTACCAGCTCCTATTACAAGAGTGCGGGTAGTACATGGATAAGTGCCATCAACAGCGTACTCTCCCCCGCGGCATCTGCAGACAAGCTGACGTGGGAGGCTATCAACCCGCTCACAGCCAATTTCAGCTATTTCCTCAGCGGAGGCATGCAGAAACCCTTCCGACATACGTTTACAGGAATGAGCAGGTTCCGCGATTTTAAGACCAGTGGACTCATCAACGAGCATATTACCGAGGCATCATTACAGTGTATCCCTGCCACGGGTATGGGTGTGGATGCTATCCCCGACCTGCTCAGCATTACCTATTTTGCCGGCAATTTCATGGGACGCTCCTCATCGGCATGCCGCATGGAGATTCAAGACACTTATGTGCGTCTTGACCGTACCATCGCACACCTTATCAGTGAGATAGAGCAGCGTGTGGGGGCGGGCAACACCCTCTTCCTACTTACGAGCACAGGACACTGTCAGGAAGAGTGTACCGACTATTCTGCCTATGGTGTGCCCGGAGGCACTCTCTCCATCACACGCACGGCTAACCTTCTCAACATGTATCTCGGTGCCCTCTGGGGCATGGGCAATTATGTAGAGGCCACCTTTGGTGCTCAACTCTTCCTCAACCATCAGTTGCTTGAGCAGAAGAAGGTAGTGCTCACCGAGGCAATGCAGCGCTCACGTGAGTTCCTCTCTCAACTATCCGGCATCACCAATGTTTACTCGGCTCAGCAGTTGCTTAATGAGATGCAGGAGCAGACGATGAAAATACGCAACGGATTTCATCCCACTCACAACGGTGATATCATTATCGAGGTTGCACCGGGATGGAACCTCGTCAATGAAGATACGCAGGAACAGCACACGTCACGACTGTCATTCATTGCCTTCCCACTAATCATCTACGGACCAGATATTCGTCCGGAACGGGTGGCGTCGCCGGTAAGCGTAGTACGTATCGCTCCTACACTCACCAAATGTCTGCGCATCAGAGCACCTAACGGATGTAAGGAAGAACCGCTCTTCTAAAAGGAACATCTCAGACAACATCAAAACTAATAAATACAATAAATATATGTACGCACGTACATTAATAGTAATAAAATAACAATAACGACATAACAATGAATCTCAACTCACTTCTAAGATCAATCTTCGGCGACAAGTCGTCGAGAGACATGAAACTCATCCAGCCGCTGGTAGAGAAGGTGAAGGCTGTCTCCCCTGAGATAGAGGCACTGAGCAATGATGCTCTCCGTGAGCGTACCGCTCAGTTGCGCACCACCATCCAGCAGTCGGCTGCTGACCTCTGCGAAAAGATCACTCAACTGAAATCTACTATCGAAGACACTCCTATCGACGAGCGCGAGGGTATCTTCGCACAGATAGACAAACTTGAGAAGGAGGTGCTCGAACGCTATGAGAAGGCACTCGACGAGGCAATGCCTCAGGTCTTCGCTATCGTAAAAGAGACAGCACGTCGCTTCGCTACCAACGAGGATACAGTGGTCACTGCTACCGATTTTGACAGAGAACTGGCTGCCAACCCCAAGAACGACTTTATCACCATCGACGGCGACAAGGCACTATATCACAACCATTGGACTGCAGGTGGAAATGACCTACGCTGGGAGATGGTTCACTATGATGTGCAGCTCTTCGGTGGTGTTGTACTCCATCAGGGAAAGATTGCCGAGATGGCTACTGGTGAAGGTAAGACCCTCGTGGCTACCCTTCCCGTGTTCCTCAATGCCCTCACAGGCAATGGTGTACATGTGGTGACGGTGAACGATTACCTGGCTAAACGTGACTCTGAATGGATGGGACCACTCTATATGTTCCATGGATTATCGGTTGACTGTATCGACAAGCATCAGCCCAACTCTGATGCTCGTCGCAAGGCTTACCGTGCCGATATCACCTTCGGAACAAACAATGAGTTTGGTTTCGACTACCTGCGCGACAACATGGCTGTATCACCCGACGATCTGGTGCAACGCGCACATAACTATGCCATCGTCGATGAGGTGGACTCTGTACTTATCGATGACGCACGTACCCCACTCATCATCTCTGGTCCTGTTCCCAAGGGAGAAGAACAGATGTTTGAAGAGTATCAGCCACTTGTAGAGCGCATCGTTGATGTGCAACGTAAGTTGGCTACCCAGTATCTGGCTGATGCCAAACAGAAGATTGCTGAAGGTCGCGAACGCAAAGACAACCATCTTATCGAAGAGGGATTCCTCTCGCTCTTCCGCTCTCACAAAGCACTGCCAAAGAACAAACCGCTTATCAAGTTCCTCTCAGAAGAAGGTATCAAGACGGGATTGCTCAAGACCGAAGAGGTGTATATGGAGAATAACAACCGTCGTATGCCTGAGGCTGTAGAACCGCTCTATTTCGTTGTTGACGAGAAACTCAACTCCTGCGACCTCACAGACAAAGGAACAGAATGGTTGGCCAAACAGGTGGGCGACAAGGCGCTCTTCGTATTGCCCGATATTGCCTCAGAGCTGTCTGCCTTAGCAGCAGAGACAGGACTCACCGAAGAGGAGCGGTTAGAAAAGAAGGATGCGATGCTTAATCACTATGCCGTACAGAGCGAGCGTGTACATACCTTGCAGCAGCTCCTCAAGGCTTATACCATGTTCAACAAAGATGACGAATATGTGGTAATCGACGGTCAGGTGAAGATTGTGGATGAGCAGACAGGACGTATCATGGAGGGAAGACGATGGAGTGACGGACTCCATCAGGCTGTAGAAGCCAAAGAGCATGTAAAGGTGGAAGCGGCTACTCAGACCTTTGCTACCATCACCCTTCAGAACTACTTCCGTATGTACCACAAACTCTCGGGTATGACAGGTACGGCGACCACCGAGGCAGGCGAGTTCTGGGATATCTACAAACTTGACGTAGTTGAGATTCCTACCAATCGTCCAGTACAGCGTAACGACATGAACGACCGTGTGTACAAGACAGCCCGTGCCAAGTATGCTGCCGTGATCGCAGAGATTGTCAAGATGAGAGAGATGGGACGCCCAACACTTGTCGGTACGACATCGGTAGAGATCTCGGAACTCCTCTCTAAGATGCTCGACATGAAGAAAATTCCTCATCAGGTGCTCAACGCCAAGCTCCATCAGAAGGAGGCAGACATCGTAGCTCTTGCAGGTCAGAGCACACAGGGACTGGGTGCTGTCACCATCGCAACCAACATGGCGGGTCGTGGTACCGACATCAAACTGAGCGATGAGGTGAAGACAGCCGGTGGTTTGGCTATCATCGGTACTGAAAGACATGAGAGCCGCCGCGTTGACCGCCAGCTCCGTGGTCGTGCCGGTCGTCAGGGTGACCCAGGTTCTTCGGTGTTCTTCGTCTCGCTTGAAGATAAACTCATGCGACTCTTCGGTTCTGAGCGTGTGGCAACCATCATGGATCGTATCGGCTTCGCTGAGGATGAGATGATAGAGAGCCGCATTGTATCACGCAGCATCGAGAAAGCTCAGAAGAAGGTAGAGGAGAACAACTTCGGAATACGTAAACGCCTGCTCGAATATGATGATGTGATGAACAAACAACGTACCGTCATCTACGAGAAACGCCGCCATGCCCTCATGGGTGAGCGCATCGGTATGGACATAGCCAATATCCTTTGGGACCGTGTGGTCAACATTATCGAGACCAACGACTATGAGGGTTGCGAGGAGGAGTTCCTCCATCTCTTTGCCATGGAGGTGCCTTTCAGCAATGAAGAGTTTATGAGCGGTCATCGTGAACAACTGGAAGAGAAGACATTCCAAACAGTGATGGAGGCTTTCAACCGTAAGACCGAGCGTGTCCGCACCACCGCATGGCCTGTCATCAGTCAGGTCTATGAGAACCAGGGAAACGTTTATGAACGTATCATGGTACCTCTCACCGATGGCAAGCGAATGTACAACATCCCCTGCAATCTGAAAGAGGCTTATGAAACAGAGTGTAAGAGTGTGGTGAAAGCATTTGAGAAGGTACTCCTTCTGCATATCATCGACGACTGCTGGAAAGAGAACCTTCGTGAGCTCGACGAGTTGAAACATAGTGTTCAGAATGCATCATATGAGCAGAAAGACCCCTTGCTCATCTTCAAGTTGGAGAGCGTGAAACTCTTTGACAATATGGTGAATAACATGAATAACCGTATCGTGTCTATTCTCATGCGTTGCGCTATTCCAGAACTTCAGCAGCAAGCTCCTATCCGCGAGGCTGCTCCCGAGCCACAGACTCCCCGTCAGCAATATACTGAGTCGAAGCAGAACCTTGAGGAACAGCAGCTCACCGATCCAAGACAGGCTGCTGCCGCTGCTCAAGACACCCGCGAACGCCGTCCTCAGGCACCAATTGTAAAAGACCGTCTTCCTGGGCGCAACGATCCCTGTCCCTGCGGCAGTGGAAAGAAATTTAAGAACTGTCACGGAAGAGGATTGTAAAGTTCTCCTCCGATGACCTTCCGACAGGGAAAGGTCATAGCAAAAAAGCGGCAACTGTTGTTTCAGTTGCCGCTTTTTTGCTGTGATGATATGTTTGATAAATAGTTCATCTCACGTATGATTTTCGCCTTACGTCTTAGCATATAACGCGAGGGATGGGCGGAGTCATACTTACGCGGATTAGGCAGCGAGGCAGCGATGAGAGCACACTGTCCCTTGGCCAATTCCTTCGCCGTGGTGGAAAAATGCCACTCTGCCACGGCGTCAGCACCATAAATACCATCACCCATCTCTATGGAGTTGAGATACACCTCCATGATGCGTTCCTTGGTCCACATCATCTCTATGAGCACGGTGAAATAGGCCTCTAGGCCTTTCCTCACCCAGGTTCTGTCTGGCCAGAGGAAAACATTTTTAGCTGTCTGCTGACTGATAGTACTGCCCCCCAGACGCCGTTTATTCTTCTGCGTCTTGTTTCTCTTAGCCGCATATTCTATGGCCTTAAAGTCGAAGCCGTGATGTTCCATAAACCGCTGGTCCTCACTGGCAATTACAGCCATTGGAAGATACTCAGAAATCTCCTGATACTGCACCCAATGATGATGTAGCCTCAGTTCCTTACCCTCCTTCATCTGCTCAACAAGGCGGATGATCATCAGTGGAGTAACATAAACAGGAAGGAAACGATAGGCTACAACAGCAAGAATGGTGGTGCCAAAAAAGGCTACCACCATCCATTTTACGATCAACCTAAGTTTGTTAAGGATAATCATTATTGCTATACGATGCTTATCTTCCTGCCTCAGCCTCAGCCTGCTTGATCATGGCCTCGCTGGCATAGAGATAAATCTCTACACGGCGGTTCTGAGCCTGACCTGCTGCAGTAGAGTTGTCAGCTACGGGATTATCCTGACCATAGCCGTTAACGCTCTTAATCTGTGCAGCTGATACACCAAGGCTCTTCAAGTATGTAGAAACAGAAGAAGCTCTGCTATAAGAAAGGTCCTTGTTCTTCTGGATGCTCTGCTCAGCAGTAGAGTTCTTCCAGCCCTGATTGTCGGTATAGCCCTGAATAGCCACATCACAACCAGTGTTGCTCTTCAACACGTCAGAGAACTGCTGCAGTGAGCTCTTAGCAGAAGCAGCAAGAGTAGCAGAACCGGTAGAGAAAAGGATACCAGAATCGAAGGTAACCTTAACAGCCTGCAAACCATTGGCATCGGTCACAGTCTGCACTTGAGCGTTCTTCACAGCCTCTGCCTGAGCCTTAGCCTTATCCATCTTCTTGCCGATGATAGCACCAGCACCAGCACCTACGGCGGCACCTACAGCGGCACCTACAGCGGTGTTACCAGCCAGTTTACCTACAATAGCACCGAGCAATGCGCCACCACCAGTACCAATAGCGGCACCCTTCTGGGTGTTGTTACAACCTGTCAGGATGATACCCAAACAAAGCACTAAAGAAAATACCTTAATCTTTTTCATTTTGTCTCAAAAATTAATTAAACACTTTTTTCGATGTGCAAAGATAATCTATTTATTTAAATGTTTCACCTGTTCAAAGTTTTTTTTGTACTTTTGCAAGCAAATTTTTGATAATAATTGATTGCATTATGGCAAAAGAACTAAAAGAACTAACAAAACGAGCAGAAAATTACAGTCAATGGTTTAATGACTTGGTGGTAAAAGCCGATTTGGCAGAACAGTCAGCCGTACGCGGTTGTATGGTCATCAAACCTTATGGCTATGCGATATGGGAAAAGATGCAGCAGCAGTTGGACAGCATGTTCAAAGCTACTGGTGTTCAGAACGCCTATTTTCCCCTTCTCATACCCAAGTCCTTCCTCTCCCGTGAGGCTGAGCATGTAGAGGGATTTGCCAAAGAGTGTGCCGTAGTTACCCACTACCGCCTGCGTGCCAAAGAAGACAAGAGCGGTGTGGAGGTTGACCCTTCTGCACGTCTCGAGGAGGAACTCATCGTTCGCCCCACCTCTGAAACCATCATCTGGAACACTTATAAGAACTGGATTCACTCTTGGCGTGACCTGCCTCTGATGTGCAACCAGTGGTGTAATGTGATGCGTTGGGAGATGCGTACGCGTCCATTCCTGCGCACCAGTGAGTTCCTGTGGCAGGAGGGACATACCGCCCATGCCACACGCGAGGAAGCTGAAGCCGAAGCTAAGCTCATGCTTAAGGTGTATGCTGAGTTTGCTGAGCAATGGATGGCTGTTCCTGTGCTTCAGGGTGTAAAGAGCGAGACTGAGCGTTTTGCTGGCGCCCTCGACACTTACACCATTGAGGCGATGATGCAGGATGGCAAGGCCCTCCAGAGTGGCACCAGCCATTTCCTTGGTCAGAACTTTGCCAAGGCCTTCGATGTGACTTATCTTAACAAGGAGAACAAGCCCGAATATGTATGGGCCACCTCATGGGGCGTATCAACACGTCTTATCGGTGCACTCATCATGACCCATTCCGACGACAATGGTCTCGTCCTTCCTCCACGTCTTGCTCCTATCCAGGTGGTTATCATCCCCATCACCAAGGGTGCTGAGCAACTGGCTGCCATCAGCGAGCGACTCGCTCCCGTCATTGAGGGATTGCGCAAGGCTGGTATCATTGTAAAATACGATGATGCAGACAACAAACGTCCTGGATTTAAGTTTGCCGATTATGAGCTGAAGGGTGTCCCCGTACGCCTTGTCATGGGTGGACGTGACCTGGAGAATGGCACCGTGGAGGTGATGCGTCGCGATACATTGGAGAAAGAGACAGTAGCACTCGATGGTATCGTTGCCTATGTGGAGCAGCTGCTTGAAGACATCCAGAAGAACATCTTCGAGAAAGCACGCAGCTACCGCGATGCCCGCGTTTATGAGTGTGAAGACTACGAAGAGTTTAAGGAGCGTGTGAAAGAGGGAGGATTCTTCCTCTGCCACTGGGATGGAACAGCAGAGACAGAGGCACGTATCAAGGAAGAGACTCAAGCCACTATCCGATGTGTGCCCTTCGCCTATGAGCAGACACCGGGCACTGATATGGTGAGCGGCAAACCTTCAAAATACCGTGTCATTATTGCACGTAGCTACTAATAAGCAAAGGACATAGGCTATCCCTACATATACGAGAGACATATCTACAACGACATATATATTTCAATACTCAACACTATAACAAGAAGTTATGGAAAGAACATGGAGATGGTTTGGCAAAACCGATAAAATTACATTGCCAATGCTAAAAGAAATAGGTGTCGAGGGCATCGTCACTGCCCTTCATGACATTCCTAATGGTGAAGTATGGTCACGTGAGCGCATCAGAGACTTGCGCGAATACATAGAGCAGTATGGTTTGCGATGGTCTGTAGTGGAGAGTCTGCCCGTAAGCGAGAGCATCAAGTATGGCGGTCCTGACCGTGATCAGCTGATAGAAAACTATAAGGAGAGCCTAAAAAATCTCTCTCTTGAGGGAATTTATACTATCTGCTACAATTTTATGCCCGTACTCGACTGGGCACGTACCGACCTCTCCCACCCCAACCCCAACGGCACAACCAATCTCTATTTCTCCCATGCCCAGTTTGCTTATTTCGACATCCATATCCTTAAGCGTAGCGGTGCTGAGAAAGACTGGAGCGAAGAGGTATTGAAAGAGGTGGCTCAGCTGAAAGAGACGATGACTCCAGAAGACGACCATCGTTTGGTGGAGAACATCATCGTGAAGACACAGGGATTTGTGAGTGGTAACATCAAGGAAGATGATGAGCACCCCGTGGAGCTCTTCCGTCAGCTCCTTTCACTCTATAACGGTATCGACAAGGAGCAGCTCCGCGAGAACATGAAGTATTTCCTCTCGGCCATCATGCCTACCTGTGAGGAATATGGTATGAATATGTGTGTGCACCCCGACGATCCTCCCTTTCCCATTCTCGGCCTGCCTCGTATCGTCACCTCTGACGAGGACATCAACTGGTTCCTCAATGCCGTTGACAATCCTCATAATGGTCTCACCTTCTGTGCTGGCTCACTCTCAGCTGGAGCACACAACAACGTAGTTGATCTTGCCCGCAAATATGCGTCACGCAGCCATTTTGTTCATCTCCGTTCATGCCATATTTTCCCCAATGGCGACTTCACCGAGGCAAGCCATCTAGGAGGTCGTGCAGACATCATCGAGCTGGCACGTATCTTCGAGCAGACCAATCCCGGTCTTCCCATGCGTGTCGATCATGGCATGACGATGCTCGGTGATGAAGAGCGTGGCTATAACGCCGGCTATTCATTCCTGGGTCGTATGTTTGCCATGGGACAGGTACAGGGTATCCTCGCCACTGTCGATAGGGAGTTGGGCATCCCTTATCATCAGCCAGGTTTTCCTGAAGAATAACAATCAACAGACTTAACATTAATAAGAATAGCAAATATGCAGAATCTGTTTAATATCAAAGACAATGTCACCGTCATCACTGGCGGTACGGGCGTTTTAGGACGCGCGATAGCCAAATATCTGGCACTCGAAGGAGCCAAAGTCATCATTCTCGGCCGCAAAGAGGATGTGGGCAAAGAGATCGCTGACGAGATCAGTGCGCTCGGCGGTTGCTGTGAGTTTATGAAGACCGACGTGATGGATGCCACTATCCTCCAGGCTAACTGCGATGCCATCATGGCCAAGTATGGACATATCGACACCCTCCTCAATGCTGCCGGAGGCAACATGAAGGGTGCTACAATCACCCCCGACCAGACCTTCTTCGATCTCGACACCGCACAGTTTGAGCGTGTTCTCAACCTCAACCTCACAGGTACGGTCATCCCCACCCAGATTTTCCTCAAACCTATGGTAGCTCAGGGCAAGGGTTCTATCATCAACTTCTCCAGCATGGCAGCTTTCCGCCCCATGACACGCGTCTGTGGCTATGCAGCGGCCAAGGCAGGCATCAGCAACTTCACAGCCTATATGGCAACAGAGTGTGCTAAGAAGTTTGGTGAGGGTATCCGTGTCAACGCCATTGCTCCAGGCTTCTTCATCACCGAGCAAAACCGCGCACTTCTGACCAACCCCGACGGCAGTTACACCCAGCGTGGTCAAGATGTTATCCGCCAGACCCCCTTCGGCCGCATGGGCGATCCAGAGGAGCTCTGCGGCACCATCCATTACCTCATGAGCGATGCAGCGAAGTTTGTCACCGGAACAGTAGCCGTTGTCGATGGTGGCTTCAATGCCTTTGCCATGTAACATTCAAACAGAATCATTGTTTTTATATACACCAATGGAGATAGCAAGTAAATACGAACCACAACAGGTAGAATCGAAATGGTATCAATACTGGGTTGACCATCAACTCTTTAGCAGCCGTCCTGACGGCCGCCAGCCCTATACAGTAGTCATCCCTCCCCCCAATGTTACAGGTGTGCTCCACATGGGACACATGCTCAACAACACTATTCAGGATATTTTGGTAAGGCGTGCCCGCATGGAGGGTAAGAATGCGTGCTGGGTGCCTGGTACCGACCATGCCTCTATCGCTACTGAGGCTAAGGTTGTCAAACGTCTTGCGTCACAGGGCATCAAGAAACATGACCTGTCGCGCGATGAGTTCCTCAATCATGCGTGGGATTGGACACATGAGCATGGTGGCATCATCCTTAAGCAGTTGCGCCGCCTCGGTGCTTCATGCGATTGGGATCGCACGGCTTTCACCATGGATGAGCCTCGCTCTCAAAGCGTCATTAAAGTGTTTGTCGATCTCTATCGCAAAGGATATATCTATCGTGACCTGAGAATGGTGAACTGGGATCCTAAAGCCCAGACAGCCTTGAGCAATGAGGAGGTGGTTTATCATGAGGAGCAGTCGAAACTCTACCATCTCAAGTACTATCTTGCTCCAGAGAGCGACACATCTACCATCAGCGAGGCAGCGGAAGGCAATATCATCCATAAAGATGAGCGTGGCTACTACGCTGTGGTGGCTACCACACGTCCTGAGACCATCATGGGTGACACAGCCATGTGCATCAACCCCAAGGACCCTAAGAATCAGTGGCTCCGCGGCATGAAGGTCATCGTCCCCCTCGTTGACCGCGTCATCCCTGTGATAGAAGACCGTTATGTGGATATCGAGTTTGGTACTGGATGTTTGAAAGTTACTCCTGCCCACGATGCCAATGACCATCAGTTGGGCAAGACACATCACCTGCCTTCTATCGACATTTTCAATGCCGATGCCACTATCTCTGCCGAATCTCCTCTGTATGTAGGTATGGATCGTTTCGAGTGTCGAAAGCAGATTGTTGTTGACCTCGAAGCAGCAGGATTGATGGAACGCGTAGAAGACTATACCAACAAGGTGGGTTATTCTGAGCGCAATCCTGACACCGTGATAGAGCCCCGCCTCTCTCTGCAGTGGTTCCTGAAGATGCGCCACTTTGCTGACATCGCACTCAAGCCTGTAATGGAAGGCGAGATTGTCTTCCACCCGGCCAAATACAAGAGCACCTACCGCAATTGGTTGGAAAACATTCAGGACTGGTGCATCTCGCGACAGTTGTGGTGGGGTCACCGCATCCCCGCCTACTACTATGGAGAAGAGCAGTATGTCGTTGCCGAGACAGCAGAAGAGGCTCTCCTCTTAGCCCGCGAACAGAGCGGGAACAGTGAGTTAGAAGCCGACGACCTTCGCCAGGATGATGATGCCCTTGACACATGGTTCTCCTCATGGCTGTGGCCCATCTCCCTCTTCGATGGTATCAATAATCCCGGCAACGAGGAGATTTCCTACTATTATCCCACAGCTGACCTTGTCACGGCGCCCGACATCATCTTCTTCTGGGTGGCACGTATGATTATGGCTGGTGAGGAGTATATGCACAAGGTACCTTTCCGCAACGTTTACTTCACGGGTATCGTTCGCGATAAACTTGGCCGCAAGATGTCAAAGAGTTTGGGTAACTCTCCCGACCCCATTGACCTCATTGAGCGCTATGGAGCTGATGGTGTGCGTATGGGTATGATGCTCTGTGCACCTGCAGGCAACGACATTCTCTTCGACGAGAGTCTCTGTGAACAGGGTCGTAACTTCAACAATAAGATATGGAATGCCTTCCGACTGGTGAAAGGCTGGCAGGTAGATAACTCTGCCAATCAGGACGAGGCATCTGCTATTGCTACCAAATGGTTTGATGCCAAACTGCGTCAGGTAAACACTGAGGTGAGCCGTCTCTTTGCTCAGTATCGTATCAGTGAGGCACTGATGGCTATCTACCGCCTCTTCTGGGACGAGTTCTCCGCTTGGTATCTCGAGATGGTGAAACCTGCCTATGGTTCGCCTATCGACAGCATCACTTATCAGTCAACGCTCAATTTCTTTGAGGTCCTCCTCAAGATGTTGCATCCCTTCATGCCCTTCATCACTGAGGAGCTGTGGCAGCACATCGCCGACCGCGCTGAGGGTGCCTCCATCATGCGTGACAATCTGCAGCTCGATGTGCCCTCTGAGGCCGACCTCGAACTGCTTGCATCGATAGAGAGCGTGAAGCAGATTGTGAGTGGTGTGCGCACCGTGCGCAACCAGAAGAACATTGCTCCCCGCGAGCCGCTCGTTCTCCAAGCTATCGGTGCTAACCGTTATTCTGCCTACGACTGCATTGTGAAGAAGATGGCGGGTGTGAGCGAAATAAATATCGTGGACACCAAGTCGGCAGGTTCCTCATCCTACATGGTAGGCACCGACGAGTATGCCGTGCCCTTAGGTCATCTCATTGATGTAGAAGGAGAGATTGCTAAGGCTGAAGCTCAGCTCGCACATCTTGAGCAGTTCTTGGCTTCAATAGAGCGCAAACTGAGCAATGAGAAGTTTGTTGCCCATGCCCCTGAGGCAGTGGTAGCTATGGAACGTAAGAAGCAGAGCGACAGTCAAGAGAAGATTGCTGCCTTGAAAGAGACGATAGCTACGTTGCGTCAGCAATAAGATAACACTATAATACCACAAGGAAGTGTGTACCCATCACAAGGGGATGAGCTCTCTCATCCCCTTGTTTGTTCTTATCACCATAAGTAAAGGGGCAGCATCACGCTGCCCCTTTACACCAATAATAAACCTTGCGATAATTATCTGCTTAATAGAACTTGAAGTAGTTCTTGGCATTGTTATAAGAGATATCCTCCACCATACGTGAGAGCACCTCCTTGTCATAAGGAAGCAATCCCTTCTCCACGTCATTGCCCAGGATATTACAGAGCAGACGACGGAAATACTCATGACGAGGGTAGCTCAAGAAAGAACGTGAGTCGGTAAGCATACCAACAAAACGGCTGAGCAGACCCAATACCGAGAGAGCATTCATCTGACGGGTCATACCATCAAGCTGATCGTTGAACCACCATCCGGAACCAAACTGTATCTTACCGGGACATCCACCCTGGAAATTACCCAACATGGTAGCTATCACCTCGTTGGCACAGGGATTAAGGGTATAGAGGATAGTGCGTGTAAGCTTATCCTCCATATTGAGCTTGTTGAGGAAACGGCTCATGGCCTTAGCAGTGGTAAACTCACCGATAGAGTCGAAGCCAGTGTCAGGACCAAGGAGGTTATACATCTTCGTATTGTTATCGCGAATAGCGCCATAGTGGAACTGCTGTGTCCAGTCGGCCTCAGCATCCATCTCAGCCATACGTGTAAGGAAGCAGTTCTTATACTGTCTCACCTCATGCTCAGAGAGCCCCTGACCGCTCATGGCCTTAGCAAAGATAGTCTCTATCTGTGCATCGGAATATTCCTCGTCATAGAACTCCTCAATACCATGGTCACTCAACTTACATCCGTTCTCAGCAAAGAAATCGTGGCGCTTCTGAAGGGCATCCACCATATCCTTGAAGGTGGTGATACTCACACCAGAGACGTCACTCAGCTGGTTTACATAATCAGCAAACTCAGGCTTCTCGATATTCATGGCCTTGTCAGGACGCCACGCAGGAATCATGATGGGGTCGGCAGCACTCTTCTCTGCGGCATACTGCTTGTGGTAACGCAGGTCATCAACGGGATCATCGGTGGTACATACACACTCCACGTTGTAGTGACGCATCAGCCCGCGGGCAGAGAACTCGGGCTGCTTGAGTTTCTCATTACACTCGTCAAAGATCTCACGTGCCGTCTTAGGACTGAGCTGTTTCTCGATGCCGAAAGCAGTCTTGAGCTCCAGATGTGTCCAGTGATAAAGTGGATTGCGGAAGGTATAGGGCACGGTCTCAGCCCATTTCTCAAACTTCTCCCAGTCGCTAGTATCCTTACCTGTGCAGAAACGCTCATCTACACCATTGGTACGCATGGCTCTCCACTTATAGTGGTCGCCACCAAGCCACAATTCGGTGATACTCTTAAAGCGATGATCACCAGCCACCATGGCGGGGATAAGGTGACAGTGGTAGTCGATAATGGGCATCTTGGCTGCATGCTCGTGGAACAATTCCTGAGCCACGCTGGTGTCAAGCAGGAAATTCTCGTCGTTGAACTGTTTCATTGTTTTGTTTTATTAATTGTGATAATTCTTTGTATTTTTCTGTCTTAGCGATGCAGTATCGTCAGTAGTGAACGAAAGCATGATGCAAATATAATTGTTTTTTTCTGATTTATGGAAAGTTTTAGCTAATTTTGCATCAAAAATTCAACGTAAACGATGACGTACGACAGACATGTGCTCCTCATCTACACAGGAGGAACCATTGGCATGAGCCGCAATCCAGCTACTGGTGCTCTTGAACCGCTCAATTTTGAGCACTTACTGCGCAATGTTCCCGAGCTGGAGCAGTTGCCTGTGAGCATCTCTACCTATCAGTTTAATCCGCCCATCGACAGTAGTGACATGTCGCCGGATCTATGGACCAACCTTGTTCATATCATCACCGACAACTACAACAACTACGATGGTTTTGTCATTCTTCATGGTACCGACACGATGGCTTACACAGCATCAGCACTTAGTTATATGCTGGAGAATCTCACAAAGCCAGTGATACTCACCGGAAGTCAGCTACCCATCGGCCAGTTTAGGACCGATGGTAAGGAGAACCTCATCACGAGCATTGAGATGGCGGCAGCCAAGCATCATGACGGCAGGGCGATGGTACCCGAGGTGGGCATCTATTTCAACGGTCATCTACTGAGGGGCAATCGCACCACGAAGCAGAGTGCAGAGGAGTTTAATGCCTTTGAGAGCTTCAACTATCTTCACCTTGCAGAAGCAGGGGTAAACATCACCTATCACGAGGGGCGCATCCTTCAGCCAAACTACAATAAGCCGATGACACCCCATTTCAAGATGGACAACAACGTAATTGTCTTCACGCTGTTTCCCGGTATCCGCGAGGATCTTGTGCGTCACATCATCGCCACGCCCAACCTCAAGTCTATCGTTATGCGCACTTATGGTAGCGGCAATGCACCCCAAAAACCATGGCTCATCCATGCGCTTAAAGAAGCATCACGAGGCGGCAAGGTAGTAGTAAATATCAGTCAGTGTATGGCAGGAAGTGTTGAGATGAGCCGTTATGACACAGGCTACCAACTAAAATCAGCGGGAGTGATCAGCGGCTTCGACAGTACCGTAGAGAGCGCCGTCACTAAGTTGATGTATTTACAATCATGCTTCGATGACCCCGAGGAAGTGCACAACTATATGTCAAGAAGCATAAGAGGCGAGATTACAATATAATGGGTAGTCACATCAAACAATACAGCGTGTAACCCAGCTGGGTTACACGCTGTATTGTTTGATTGATATTGATTATTTCTCTGCCGATTTCTTCAGGGTTGACTTATAACGTTTGTTCAGACCGTTGATCACATCCTGAGTGATATCATGACGTTTCTCAGCATAGAGGATATTGTCTCCTGCCTTCGATAAGATAAGGTCATACTTCTTCGACTTGTTATAGTCCTTGAGGAAATGCTGGAGGGAATCTCTCAAAGCAACATTATACTTAGCTGTCTCAGCATCGAGCTCGTTACCCAGTCTTGCCTGCAACTCCTGCAAGTCTTGCTGCTGTCTTTGGATAGCAGCCTGCACACGTGCAGCTTCCTCGCGCGAGGTGAATGCATTATTCTGCAACTTCTTCTCGAAGTTGGCAGCGGCAGCCTGCAACTGCTGTCCCTTTTGGTTAAGAGTGTTGCGGGCATTGTTGCTCTTCTTCTGAAGGATGAGCGAATACTCCTTGCAGAAGGTGTACTGCGACATGAGCGAATCCACTTCTACAAAGGCAATCTTCATCCCCTTCACTTCCTTTGCCGTCTCAGCCGGCTGCTCGTCCATCTTGCTCGAAGCATTGTTGCACGAGGCGATCGATAGTCCGAGAAGTGCGGCCATCGACATTTTCACAAAAAGATTTTTCTTATTCATAGTTTATTAAATAATATTTGTATGAAGCGTTTGCCACATCTGAAAGTTCACTTATCTTAGCGTTGGAAAACTAAAAGACAACAAAACTCATAATAGGCATGGCAAAGGTAGTAATAAAAATCCGAAATAATCACTCCTTTTTGATTTTTTTAGCCAACAGAGCTTAGATCCCCCTTTCATCCATTCCAGGTTTCATGCGCTGATAGATATGTAGTTTATTTGTTTTTGCTTATTGCCCAAATCCACCCATCTATAAAAATCCCACAAAACAATGTTTTATTGGTCATTTTTTTGGTAGTCACAAATAATTTGCATACATTTGCTATGCGAAACATGTGTTTACAAGATAATTTGATACATTCCTATATGGCAAAAAAAATCACTCAAGAACAACAGGTGATTGACGCTTTACGAGAACAAGGTGGATATGCCACTCTTGGTGAACTATATCATTTAGTAGATACAAGGCTATGGGCCACAAAAACTCCTAACGAGACTATTCGCAGGATTGTACAAGTATCAAATGAAATCTTCAAGATTCAGCCAGGATTGTGGGCATTGGAATTTTCAAAATTCCTTAGGAAAATTCTGTGACCTACAGGATTTCTATTGTCGATTCTTTATTGTAGCACCTCGAAATAGACGAAAACAGTTTGAAGAAATTCTAACCAGAACAGCATTTAGAGACAT
>JAHAZN010000033.1 GCA_018385335.1 Prevotella sp. | reverse complement strand
TTTTCTGATAACAGCAAACTTTTCTGAAAAAAAAATGTGTTTTTAAACAGCATTTCTCGTTCATCTTGATACAAATCAAATAGAATAGCTTATATACATACATAATATTATGATGTAGTTCACAGAGTAAGATGCCTTTTATCCACGGCAGTCTGCAACTCACATGGCATCCTGCAAACAACGCAGTTTGGTGCGTGTGAACACGATTTCGTTAAACAAAATGAACAGAGCCCGGCTTTCTTGAGCTATGCTCATGGCGAGAAATCGTCGGAATTTTCCAAGGTTATGTGTATGCAAAAAGTTAGTAACGCGATACTCACACCTCGATGATAGCTCGCTCGTCAGCGAGTATTGTGTTAGGGAAGACCTGTTTAGCCTCGTCAAGCAACAACTTTTCATTCTCGTAGCGAGAGGAGAAATGGCCTATCACGAGCTGTTTTACCTTCGCATCCCTTGCCACCATAGCTGCCTGCAGCGCAGTGGAGTGCATATATTTCTCAGCCTCCCTCTGATGTTCGCTGGCATAGGTGCTTTCGTGATAGATGGTAGTCACGTTTTCCAAGCAATGGTGAAGTGTAGGTATGTATTTGGTATCGCTGCAATAAGCGTATGCCCTCGGTTGCTGTGCAGGTAGTACAAGCTGCTGATGAGGGACAACAGTTCCGTCGGGCATCACCCCATCTTCCCCATTCTTGATTCTCATCGCCTGACTCATAGAGATGCCCAATGCATCCATACGATCCCTACGAATATGTGGGAGGTGTGGTTTCTCTCTGAAGAGGTAGCCGCAGCATGGCATGCGATGCTGTAGAGGGATGGTCTCTATGGTAAGACCCTTATCTTCGTAGATCACCTGTTGCCGTTTAGTATCTACAGGATGGAACACCAGTTCATAATCTAACCCATGTCCACAACATTCGAGCATCATCAGCAGCGGTTGATGTAACGCTTCTGGTGCATAGAGATGCAAGGGAGCAGTGCGCCCAAGCATCCCAAAAGTGGAGATCATACCTGGCAAACCGAGACAGTGGTCACCATGGAGATGTGAGATGAATATATGATTGATGCGGGCGAAGTGTACTTTAACCCTCCTCAACTGCGTCTGTGTCCCCTCACCGCAATCGACGAGGAACAGTTTGTCGTTAATATCCACCACCTGTGCCGATGCGTTATGTCTGAGTGTAGGCATCGCACTTCCGCATCCCAGGATATATACTCTAAATGCCGTCACAGTCCTTCTTCTTGATTAGATGCTTCTTCTTTCCCTTTGATGATTCGCGCATACTCAAACCTATCTTCTGCATTAGAGATGATAAGCGAATCGTCGTCGAGCTTCTCGAAACTATAGATATTCGTTTCTTCCAGTTCACCCCCACCCTCTCTCATTGTCACGAGTTCGAGTTGACCATTTTTTATCCTCCACGACTTATAGGTGAGTGTCGTCTGTTCTATACCCTCTACGATTCCTCCCTCTCTGATACTTATGCCCACCTCGGAACTTCCATCAAGAGGATTAGGCATGCCCCAGTCGCCCATGAGCGTTGACTCATTGATGACGATACGTGCCTCACTCCTGTTGGCATTTGGGATTACTGCCAGGCGGTCGCCACAGGCATATCCACCAAACACCATATTGTTTTCCTTGGCATCAAGGAGACTAAGGTTGAGTGTATCCCCATTGTCAGCTATTAGTTGGAGGGTGTTCATCGCCGATGCCTCACCACAGAGTCCAAACACAGTAGAATCGGCGGCAGCTTTCTCATTCTCATTCTCCTGATATTCAAAAGGCACCTTCTGCTTTCCGCTGTTGCAGGCGACTAAAGAGATGACCATGACAAGTGGAAAAATCAGTAAGGAAAGGACACCCTTAGCTTTCTCCCAGAGTTCATCCATTTCCTTGAGTGTCAAGTCTTTTATATTTCTACCCTGCTCTATGCTCTGCTCCTCTACATAGTTGAATCTCTTGATAAACTTCCTATTGGTATGTTCGAGGGCATTGTCTGGATTGAGATGATAGAGACGTGCTGCATTGATCACGCTAAACAGGAAATCGCCCAGCTCTTCGGTCTGCGTCTCTTTTGAACCCTGATTGAATTCTGCTTCGAGTTCATCCAGTTCTTCTCTCACCTTTTTCCACACATCTTCCCTCTTCTCCCAGTCAAATCCAACATTTCTCGCCTTGTCTTGAATGCGATATGCCTTTATCATTGAAGGTAAGGCTTCTGGCACGCCAGAGAGCACTCTTTTGTTACCATCTTTCTCTTTGAGTTTGAGCTGTTCCCAGTTCTCTATCACCTGCTGCGAAGTCTGTGCAACCGGAGCTACTGCATCCTCCTGTCCATAAGGTAAGGGTTGTGGATGGGCAGCCCCGATCTGTGAAGGGTGATAGACATGAGGGTGACGATAAATCAGTTTATCAACCAACATATTACATACATCTGCAATATCAAAGTGGCCAGATTCTTTAGCTATTCGTGCATAGAAGCACACATGTAGCAACACATCACCAAGTTCCTTACAGATATTTGGTTGGTCGTTATCTACGAGTGCTCCACAGAGCTCATAAGTTTCCTCTATAGTGTTGGGCCTTAAGCTCTCGTTGGTCTGTTTCTTATCCCATGGGCATTTCTCCCTCAGCTCGTCCAGCACGTCAAGCAATCGTGCGAAGGCCGCCATTTCTTCTTCTCTTTTATGCATAGTCATATATCTACGTATCTTCATTTTATCAATACAATGACAAAAGTAACTATTTTAGAGCAAAGTCACAAGAAAAAGCTGAAGAAACTCAGATAACAGTTTCTCCCTTGGCGGTTTTAGGAGACCTATGACAGTTATTCCATACCTTATTTCTCCATTATGTAGTGAAGATTTCTTTGAACTAATGGAATGACAGAGGGTGGTTCAGTTCACCGAACCACCCTCCTATGTGTATATCCTTGATTAGATATTATTGAATACCCTCTTCACGCAGTTTCACCTGCCATTTCCAAGCCGATTTCAGCGTGTCTTCGAGTGAGGTCTCAGCCTTCCATCCAAGCACTTCATTAGCTTTCTTTGGGTCAGCCCATACCTTCTCGATATCACCTGCACGACGTGGAGCATAAGTCCAACGGAGTTTCACGCCAGTGGCGCTTTCAAAAGCATCGACAATCTCCTTGGTACTCACGCCCTTTCCTGTACCAACATTGAACACTTCGAGTGCAGCATTGTCGGTATCAAGAACCCTGGTCATAGCCTTCACATGCGCCTTAGCGAGATCAACAACATAGATATAATCACGGATACATGTTCCGTCGGGGGTGTCATAGTCATTTCCAAACACCTTAAGTTCCTCTCTTATACCTATGGCTGTCTGTGTCACATAAGGGATGAGGTTCATCGGTACACCATTTGGCATCTCACCGATGATTGCTGTGGGATGTGAACCAATGGGATTGAAATAGCGAAGGAGAATGGCCTTGATAGGCATACCGCTGTTGATCGTGTCACGGATAATCTCCTCATTGATCTGTTTTGTGTTGCCGTAAGGACTCTCTGCCGGTTTGATCGGTGCATCCTCGCTCACGGGGAGATGCTCAGGATCGGGCTGTCCATAGACCGTACAACTGCTTGAGAAGATAATACCCTTCACATTGTATTTAGGCATGAGTTCCAACAGATTGACGAGACTCACAATATTATTGCGATAGTAAAGCAGGGGTTTTTCAACACTCTCGCCTACAGCCTTGCTGGCAGCAAAATGGATAATACCGCTGATGTTAGGATACTTGGTGAAGACAGCATCGAGAGCATCTTTGTCACAACAGTCAACCTGTTCGAAAGCTGGACGAATGCCTGTAATCTTCTCAATACCATCAACAACATTAGCCTGTGAGTTAGAAAGATTGTCGATAATGACGACCTCATAGCCTGCATTCTGCAGTTCGACGGTGGTGTGTGAGCCAATGAAGCCAGTACCACCAGTCACGAGAATTGTTTGTTTCATAAATCAGTATGTTATTAGTTGATAAAAAGTGCTCTCAATCCACCATCAACACCAGAGAAGCCCATAAATGCAAGGCTCAGCAATCCAGCGGTGATGAGCACGATGGCCGTTCCCTTCACACCATTAGGTACGTTGACCATCTCCAACTGCTCTCTCAGTCCAGCAAACACGGTCAGTGATAAGCCGAATCCGATGGCCGATGACAGAGCATAAACCACGCTCTCGAGCAACGTATAATCTTTCTGTATCACTAAGATAGCCACACCAAGTACGGCACAGTTGGTGGTGATAAGAGGGAGGAAGATGCCAAGGGCTTGATAAAGTGCTGGAGACACCTTCTTCATCACTATCTCAACCATCTGTACCAATGAGGCTATCACAAGGATGAAGGCTATCGTCTGTAGATACTCAAGATGGAACGCCTCAAGGACGCTCTTCTGAAGGATATAGGTAACGATAGTGGCGAGGGTGAGCACAAAAGCCACCGCAGCGCTCATGCCGAGCGAGGTGCTTACCTTTTTGGATACACCAAGAAAGGGACAGATGCCAAGAAACTGTGAGAGAACAATGTTGTTGA
The DNA here is from genome assembly GCA_018385335.1 of Prevotella sp. GTDB lineage: Bacteria > Bacteroidota > Bacteroidia > Bacteroidales > Bacteroidaceae > Prevotella. The sequence goes on along the minus strand of JAHAZN010000033.1, from coordinate 5,285 downwards.
CAAATATTGCCGAGATAAATATCAAAAGGAATTCCATAATCATGATTTCTTAAAACGGTTGACAAAAGCGATAAGATAACCCAGTGTGATGAATGCGCCTGGAGGCAGGATAAAGAGCAGAATGTTGGTGGTCTCAGGAAGAAGGACGACACCAAAGAGTGCTCCACCGCCAAGTAATTCGCGCACGGCACCGAGAAGGGTGAGTCCTACTGTAAATCCCAGACCAATACCGATGCCGTCGAACAGACTGCTGAGCGCATTGTTCTTGCATGCGAAGGCCTCTGCACGTCCGAGGATGACACAATTGACCACAATAAGTGGGATGAAAATGCCAAGCGACTTATTTATCTCTGGCAGATAAGCCTTGAGACACATCTGAAGCAGAGTAACAAAGGAGGCTATAACCACGACAAAGACGGGGATGCGCACCTTGTCGGGGGTGAGGTTCTTGATGAGTGACACCACCACATTGGAACAGATGAGCACAAACATGGTAGCCAGTCCCATCGACATGCCATTGGTAGCTGAGGTGGTAGTGGCCAAGGTAGGACACATACCAAGGAGAAGGACGAAGGTTGGGTTTTCCTTCACCACTCCGTTTTTGATGATATTGAGATAATTCATGACTGTCTTATTGATTTGTTGTCGATTGTTGAGTGTGATTACTCGTGTTTTTTAGTAGCTCCTGTATGAGCATCTACTTCTTTCTTAGGAGCAGCATCCTGACGGGCATACACCGCATAGGCGTTGTTGATGGCTTTGAGGAAGGCACGTGAGGTTATGGTTGACGCGGTGATAGCATCCACATCGCCACCATCTTTGTTTACCGTAAGAGGAGCATTGACATCAAGTTGACGTCCAACGATACAACCCTTGCCACCTTCCTGGAACCAGGTATCAGCCTTAGCTCCCAGCCCAGGAGTCTCAGCGTGCTGTAACACGGTATAGCCTGTCAGTTCGCCTTTCTTATCAAAGCCTACGAGAATCTTCATGTCGCCACCAAATCCGAGGGTTGTACTCTCTATGGCAGCACCGATAAACTGTCCGTTGGCATCGTTAGTCTTATGTACCACAAACGAGAACTCTTTATTGTCGAAGGTAGCCTTGAGGGTATCGTCGCTCACTACAGTGAGCAGTTCTGTACCCATCACCTTCTTAATACCATTCGCCAGCGTCAGCTCTTCCTGCACTCTCACTGGCTCAGCTGTAACATGATTCACCCATGCGAGGAGGGCTCCACTGATAACGGCTACCGACACCAACACCAATAGCATGTTGATGAGTGATGATTCTAACTTCTTCATTTCTTTACTACCTCCCCAAATCTTTTAGGTTTAATATATGTGTTGATGAGTGGTGTCATGGCGTTCATGATAAGGATAGCAAACGACATGCCTTCGGGATAAGCTCCCCAGTTGCGTATCACCACGGTAAGCAGTCCGATGCCTACACCATAAACGAGCTGTCCTTTGGCGCTCATGGGTGAGGTGACATAGTCAGTGGCCATAAAGATGGCGCCAAGCATCAGTCCACCACTAAAGATAACACTGAGTGGGTCGGCATAGATGGGGTTGGCAAGATGACAGAGTCCGCTGAGCACTATCACGGTAGCGATGATACTCACGGGGATGTGCCATGTAATAATCTTCTTCCATAGCATATATACCAATCCGAGGAGAAGTGCCAGTGCACACACCTCGCCTATCGTACCTGCGCCATCGGCGGTATGACCGACGAGCAGATGCCAAGCATCAGGCAGTTGTTGGAGCACCGAAGGGTCGTTGCTCTTGATAGCCCACTTCATCACAGAGAGGGGGGTGGCTCCTGTCTCGGCATCGAGATAAGAGGTGAGCTGACCTGCTATAGGCCATGAGGTCATCTGCGCGGGGAAGCTCACCAACAGGAAGCAGCGGCCTACAAGGGCTGGATTGAAGAGGTTGCATCCCAATCCTCCGAAGGTCATCTTACCCACACCGATAGCAACGAGTGCACCGATGATGATGATCCATACAGGGAGGTTGGAGGGCAGGTTGAATCCCAACAGTACACCGGTGAGCACGGCAGAGCCGTCGGCCACCACGTTACGTGGGTTCTTTAATATAAAACGGTTGATGGCCCATTCGAAGAACACGCAGGCCAACACACTTGTCGCACACACGATAGCCGAACCGATGCCGAAGAAATAGAACGACACCAGCAGGGCGGGAAGGAGTGCTATCAGTACGCCATACATATTACGCTCCACGCTGTCTGTTCCGTGGGCATGTGGCGATAATGAAACGATAAATTTTGCCATATCTTGGAAGGATATTTTTCTTTTGTCTTAGTGATAATTATTTCTCTCTTTTGTGGCTTAACACCGCTTATTTGGCATTACGTGCGCGGATGATTCCCATCACTGTGGATTTACCCAAACGAATATTGTCGAGGATGGGGCGATGCGAAGGACAGGTAAACTGACACGAGCCACACTCTATGCAGGATACAATATCCTCTCTCTCTGCACGCTCCCAGTTTTTCTTTGCCGAAAGGGTAGCGAGGAGATAAGGTTCAAGTCCCATAGGACATGCGCCCACACATTTGGCACAGCGTATGCAGGGGTCGGGATCTTTTCTCACCGCCTCTTCTCCACTGATAAGTGTTACGCTGTTGGTTCCCTTACAAACAGGCACCTCGTCGGTATTGAGGGCTTTACCCATCATTGGTCCACCGGCAAGGAGTTTGTGTTCTCCCTCTGGGATACCTCCACACAGTGCGAGGAGGTCCTTCATCGGTGTACCCATGCGCACAAGGAAGTTGCCTGGTTGAGACAACTGTTTTCCCGTCACCGTGGTATAGCGTTCAAAAAGTGGCTTGTTTTTCATCACAGCCTGATATACGGCGAAGGCAGTACCAACATTCTGTACGATAGCACCCACATTAACGGGGATAGCGGGTGGTGCGGGCACCTGTCTTCTTATCACGGCATCCACCAACTGCTTCTCACCGCCCTGAGGATAACGCTGCTTGAGTGGTACCACCTCTATCTGTGGCAGTTGTGCAGTCTTCTCCGTGAGCAGTTGAATAGCCTTTGGTTTGTTGGTCTCAATACCGATGTATCCCTTATCTACCTTGGCTGCCTTCATCAGCAGTTTAAGTCCTTCGAGAATCTCATCAGCATGCTCCATCATCAGTCGGTAGTCGGAGGTGATATAGGGTTCACACTCCACGGCATTGATGATGACACACTCAGCCTTGGCTGTAGGTGGAGGACAGAGTTTGATAAAGGTAGGGAATCCGGCACCTCCCATACCCGTAACACCTGCGTTCTTTATGCGTTCTACAATCTCTTCGGGTGTGAGTTCGGGATGTGCTTCTACGGTCTCAAGCGTCTCGTTCCTATCGATACTCTCTTCCCACTCATCTCCCTCTACATTGATTATGATGACTGGTTTGCGATAGCCTGTAGCATCGAATGATGTGTCGATCTTAGCCACTGTACCCGACACAGAAGAGTGGATGGGTGCCGATACAAAACCGCCAGCCTCAGCCAGCACTGTTCCCACTTTCACTTTATCACCTTTAGCCACAACAGGTTTGGCGGGTGCACCTATATGCTGTGAAAGGGGAAAGATGGCCTGCTTGGGTAGAGGAGCTACCTGGGTAGGCACCTCATGTGTGAGTTTATTTTCTTCGGGATGTATTCCTCCTATACGGAAAGTTCTAATTTTCATATATTTAAGCCTCCTGTTCTTTTGGTTCTACTTTAGGTGCAGGGAAGTTGACTGCCACGATAGACTTGGTAGGACACACCTTCTCACACTTCCTGCACAAACGGCACTTGCTATCGTCGATATATGAGAGGTTGTTGGACAGTGTGATAGCACCAAAGGGACACTCTTTCTCACACTTACCACATCCGATACATGCGGCCTTACATGCTTTCATGGCTGCGGGTCCTTTGTCTTTGTTGGCGCATGCTACATACACCCTACGACCTTTAATACCCTTCTTTCTCAGTTCGATGAGCTGACGTGGACAGGCCTTGACACAAGCGCCACAGGAGGTACATTTCTCTTCATCTACCTCAGCAACACCTGTCTCCTCGTTGATAGTGATAGCACCAAAGGCACAGGCTTTCACACAGTCGCCACACCCTAAACAACCGAAACCGCAGAGGGTCTCTCCTGCTCCACAGGCATGCATGGCGCTACATGTTCTTAATCCTGAATAAACAGCGGTCTTTGGACGGTTCTCACAACTGCCGTTACATCTCACGACAGCAACCTTGGGCTCTGTGTTAGCTACAGCCATTCCCAAAAGGTCGGCTACGCGTTCCATCACTTCCTTGCCTCCCACAGGACAGCTAAGTCCTTCGATGCTTCCCGCATCAGCGGCTTTCACCAAAGCATCGGCAAGTCCTCCACATCCTGGGAAACCACAGCCACCGCAGTTGGCCTGAGGCAACACCGCTGACACTTGGGCAAGCCTCGGATCTTCCTTCACAGCAAACTTGCGCGAACAGACATAGAGGATGGCTGCTGCCACAAAACCTATACATCCCAATGCAAGCACTGCTACCAAAATAATGTTTGTCATCTTTTTTGATTTGTATTAGTTAATTTTTCTTTTCTCTATTGCGAATACTAACTGTCTGTTAAGCAACGGTCTCATACACCATAAAAAAATGTAATAGACGGCCAATGCTCCCACCGCCATCATCGCTGCCATCAGTTCATCACCACCCAGCAACGAGGTGAGGATAAGTGCCACAATCATAAGAACAACGGGGAGACCGAAAGCCCAGGCGAGTGACCATCTTACCACCTTCATATCAGCGGTAACAACAACAGTCTGCCCCTCCTCAACCTTCATATCATGCGAAAGAGGAACCTCTATGATTTTTTCTGTTTTCTCAGAAGCATTGCAGTGATGAGCTACTTTACAGGATGCGCAAGCTGAGGTCTGCACTATACGCACCCTCACCTTTTCATCATCAACCGACGCTACCACGCCCTCATGTCTCATCAGCTTACCCATAAGTGTCCAGTTGTTTTTAAAAAAGTGTTTTCATTATGGTATAACGATGCAAAGGTAAAATTATTCTCTCAAAGCAACAAGCAAAATTTTGTTTTCTTCTCAATTTTATTCGTAATCGTTTGCGATTCGACATATCTTTTAATATGTTTAGGAGCACTACGTGCAAAAAATACAAATAAACTTGCGTTTATGCTCTCGATTTGCATTATCTTTGAATAAGATAAGCGGCATCTCGGCAAAAAAACCAAGTAAACTTGCGTTTTTGC
>JAHAZN010000029.1 GCA_018385335.1 Prevotella sp. | reverse complement strand
AAGCCAAATGAGCAGAGCTAAGCTCGCTTGAGCTATGCCATGGCGAGAACCGAACGAGCAGCGAGAGCCATCAAGTTTACTTGAATGGCAGAGTCGCGAGGAGGAAGACAAAGTCAAATGGTCGGATTTATTCCAAAGTTTGTTAGCGCATAATAGTCTAATGGTCGATTTGAGATAAAATGAATAAGTGGATATAAATTGTGTTTGGTATGTCAAAAAATGGGCTTATGACGTCATATAACATACAATTAAGTCTTAATGTCCTTACGTAAGCGTGAAAAGATATAAAAAAATGCAGAATAATCCAATAAATGTTTGGTTTGAAATGCAAATTTGACTATCTTTGCTTCCGACAACTAGTAATTTTAATCTATATTTATCATTTTCCTAAAAGAATAAGCCGTCCGTGAGGATAGCTTATTTTTTTTCAGTACATATCACATGTCGTTTGTGGGAGCATTATTGTCTGATAAGCTTTTGTGTTGAATATCAATAATCATCATCAGTTTTCTCGCTTACTCAGTATTTTTCACTATCTTTGCATAACCAAAGCTGCATCTCGGCATAACACTCAAGCAAGCTTGGTGATTCTGCTCTCTATTTGCACTTGCTTTGCAATACCAATTCTATGAGTATGAAAAAACTATTGTTCCTTATTGTTATAGTGTTTCTAACACCTCATCATCTGATGGCTCAGAGTTTTCCATCACTTTGGAAACAGGTGAAGACAGCCACAGAGAGAGATCTCCCTCAGACAGAGCTGGAGCTGTTGCAGCAGATTGTTGAAAAGGCAGAACGAGAAAGTGCCTATGGTCATCTGATGAAAGCCCAACTAGCACGGGTGGGAGTGTTGGGCTCACTCTCTCCCGACTCATTGCTACCCGCTGTGAGTGCGATGGAACAGAAGGAACGGTTGGTGGGTGATGCCGTACTGAGAGCTGTCTATGATGCTGCGCTCTACAAACTCTATACCCGTTATCCCAATTATCTCGGTGACAGTGCTACAGCGCGAGCCGCCTATTATCGACAGAAGGCGATGTTGAAGCCCGAGGCGCTCGCAGAGGAGGAGGATGAGCGTTATGCCCCCTGGGTAGAGGAGGGGAGAAATGCTGCTGTCTTTCAGCACGACATGCTTCATGTGATAGGTTTCGCTGTTGAGGATTTTGAGACGCTCTTCCGATATTACAACAAGGTGGGGAATAGGCGCGCCACCTGTCTTGCAGCCCTCAAATGGGTGATGAAAAATAGAAAATGGGGTGAGCACCGACTTGACAAGTCGCACTACCGTGTGCAGTTAGACTCACTCCTCCATATCTTCGGCGACCTTGACGTTGCCGGCGAGGTGGCGGTAGAACGTTATCTGTTGATGACCGAATGCAGCGATGTGAGTGTCAACGATAAGATTGCTTACATCCATTATGCACTCAGCAGATGGGGCTCATGGCAGCGAGCAGGCGAATTGCGCAATGCCGAGAAAGAACTGACCTCGCCGATGTATGAGGCGACACTTAGCAACAAGTGTTCCACACCCAACACCACTCAGCATCTCCTCTTCCCACAACTTCGTCATCTGGAGCGTGTCACGCTCAACATCTATAAGGTGAATACCACAGGAGAGACAGACCTTAATCCCGAGGTGGAGGAGGACTACAAGAAGATGCGTCCGCTCCTCTCCTCACGTCCCCTCTCTTCACTGAGTATCACCCCCAAAGTGCTTGAACCCTGGCAGATAGAACGCGACTCTATTCTCCTGCCCTCACTCCCCCTCGGTCTCTATCTCATAGAGGTGAAGACGATGCCCGGCACGGAGGTGTGGCGCACCCTCTATCATGTCACTGATATCGATGTGCTCCACTTCGATGAGGGTAACAGCAGAAGGCGACTGGTGGCGGTCAGGGCCACTGACGGACAACCTGTCGCTGGCGCACAACTGAAGATTGTGGGGCGCAACTACCGTGGCAACGACCGCCAGAAATGGACGCTCACATGCGACGATAAGGGAGAAGTGCTCTTCACCATGCCACGTGAAAATTATCGTTATACCATCTATCCCTTTACCAAGGATGATAAGGCACATCCTTGCAGTGCTATAGGTTATGGCTATGCCCGTCAGACAAGTAATAAGACAGCTACCACCCGCCTACATCTCTTCACCGACCGCTCCATCTACCGTCCGGGACAGTCGGTGAAGATGGGAGGATGGCTCTCGATCACTCATCCCTCCGATGATTGTCAGCAAGTGCTTCAGGGGAAGAAGGTAAAGGTGTCACTCTACGATGCCAATAACAAAATGGTGAGCGAGAAGACGCTTACTACCGATGACTATGGAACCTTCTCTGCCGACTTCCTCCTTCCCAAGACCACCCTTGACGGTTCTTTCCGACTCATGGCGACAGCAACAAATGATGGACATGGAGCGACAAAGAGTAAGACCCTGCGTGTGGAACACTATAAACGTCCTACGTTTAGGATAGAGTTCCCCGAGGTTGACGAGCGCTATCATGCAGGTGATACCCTGCTCATCAGAGCCAAGGCCCTCACCTTCTCAGGCATCCCCGTACAAGGAGCTGTAGTGAATTATGACGTGACGTGCCGCATCCCCCTGTGGTGGAGAAACGGCATCTCACGTTGGTCATCCCGCTCCACCCTTTATCCTCTCGAGACCTCTGTCTATTCGGGTGAAGGTGTGACCGATGGCGATGGCTATGTGATGATGGAAGTGCCACTCACCCTCCCCTCATCCTACACCGATACCCCTGTGCCCTTGACCAAGCGTTCATACCTCTTCTCCTTCGATGTGGAGATGCAGGTGACCGATGTCAATGGAGAGCAGCAGAAGGCTGATATGCACATCCCCCTTGGCAGTAGTAGAGCCATGCTCACCACCAATCTGCAGCCACAGATGCTGAGCGACTCTCTGAAAAATATCCGTTTCACGCTTCTTAATGCGGCAGGCACAAAAGTGCCGGGCATGGTCACCTATTCCATCGATAGCCTTCCCGCTTGTACCGTCCCCGCCGACAGCCTCTGTCCATTCCCATTATCCCTCGCATCTGGAAAGCATCGTTTGGTGGCTTATAGCCAGGGCGATACCCTTCGTTGCGACTTTGTCACCTTCTCTCTCCACGACAAGCGTCCTGTTGAGACAACACCGGAGTGGTTCTACTGCTCTTCCGACGAGTTCCCTCGAGATGGGAGCGATGTGCTGCTGCAGGTGGGTACTTCTGATAAAGATGTCTATGTGGTGTATAGCATAGTGACGGCAGACAGCCTACTCTCACGCGGAACGATGTTGCTCAGCGATACCATCGTCACCCTCCCTCTTTCCTATCGTGAGGTTGATGGTGATGGAGTGACCTTTGCCTGTGCATGGATGAAGAACGGAAAGCTCCACCGATGGTCGAAGCGGATAGCCAAGCCTCAACCTCTTCGTCGTCTGCACACCCATTGGACCACCTTCCGCAACCGACTCACCCCTGGCACTAAGGAAGAGTGGAGTCTGCAACTTACCATGCCCAATGGCCAACCTGCCCAGGCGCAGATGATGGCCACGCTCTACGACCACTCCCTCGATATGTTGCATCCTCACCAATGGCAAGTAGATACATGGTTCCCGAGACATCTGGCCTATACCCAGTGGGCTGCATCGCCATTGATGAGCGCTTCGGGCTACGGGCGCCTCAGCTGGACTCCCCTGCGCTACCATCTGTTGGAAGTGAGCTATTTCAATGACCTGTTCTTCGATGCTTTTATTGAAGAGATTGTTCATGCCCCTCATAAGATGCTAAGAGCAGGTAAGATGATGTCGAAGAATGTGATGTATGATACCCTTGAACCCGTTGCCGCGACGTCGATGGCAACCGCCACAGGAAAGAGCGACCGTCATGAGTCTGCTGAAGAGGAGTCTGCTGACGAACCTCTGCAGGAGGTGGTGACAAGGGAGAACTTCAGCGAGACCGCCTTCTTCTATCCCTCCTTGCTCGCCGATGAACAGGGTAGGGTGATCATCAGCTTCTCTCTGCCCGAAACGCTCACCTCATGGCGATTCCTCGGTGCCGCCCACACCAAAGGGATGGATGTCGCACTTGTCACAGCGCTCGCAGAAGCTCAAAAGACAGTGATGGTGCAACCCAATATGCCACGTTTCGTGCGACAGGGCGATCAGCTGGTGCTGAAATCAAGGGTGACCCTTCAGGGGGGGGAGAGCGAAGAGGTGACAGCCCTCATGGAACTCATTGACCCCGATACGGAGAAGGTGATCTACAAACAGAAGAGGAAACAGAAGATAAAAGGTGGCACTACCGAGGTGCTGACCTTCAACTGGCAGGCAGATACGGCATTGCCGCTACTCATCTGTCGAGTGAGAGTGAGCGGTAAGTCGGGGAGCGATGGCGAACAGCATTACCTGCCTGTCCTTCCCAACAGAGAACTGGTGACAGCGAGCCTCCCACTCACTTTCGATGGCCCGTCAACCAAGCAGGTGACACTCAACACGCTCTTCCCTAAAGGTACTACGCCCACCCTGCTCACCATGGAATATACCGATAACCCGCAGTGGTTAGCTCTGATGGCATTGCCTGCTGTCGCCGATCCTGCCGACCATTGCAGCGTATGTCTCAGCGGTGCCTACTATTCCCTCGCTCTGGCCCGCCATCTGCTGAGCAAACAGCCTGGAGCCCGACAGATGTTCGAGCGCTGGCGCATGGAGGAGGGAACAGCGACGACACTCGCCGCTGCCTTGGAGAAGAACGAGGAGTTGAAGAGCATCCTGCTGGCTGAGACCCCATGGGTCGTTGAGGCTGAACAGGAGCAGGAGCAGCGCCGTCGCTTGGGTGAGTTCTTCGATGAGAACAGTATCAACGTGAGATGTGCCTCGCTGGTAGAACAGCTCGCGAAGCGTCAGACAGCCGATGGCGCCTTCTCATGGATGCCTCAGCTGCCCGGCAACAGGATGATTACCACTCAGGTGACACAGACATTACTCCGCTTAAAGCAAATGACGGCGACCGATGGCACGACCACCATGTCGCGCTCAACAGCCAATACTGCCGACCGCATCCTCAGCAAAGCCATGACCTCTCTCGACCGTATGGCAGCCGAGGAGGTGAGTCGTATCAAAGAGCAACAGCGGCGCGGAGAAAAGGTGGGTGCGCCCGACCGACTCACCCTCATATGGATGTATCTGCATACACTCACCGATGGTGTGTCGGGAAAGGTGAAGAAAGATATCGACTATCTGCTGCCTCTGTTGAAAAAGCATGCAGCTGGACAGGATATCTATGAGAAGGCACTCACTGCCATCATCTTCCACCGTTTTGGCGCACCTCAGGTAGCCTCCGACTACATCAGGAGCATGAAGGAATACCTTGTGGGTACGCCCGAGATGGGACTCTACTACGACAGCCATAAGGCAGGACGCACCCTTTCCAGCTATCGCATCCCCACCCAGGTGGCTGTCATCGAGGCTATGCAGCTCATCACTCCCCGGGATACTGTCACGCTCAAAGGAATGAAGAGATGGCTGTTGCAGGAGAAACGCACTCAACAATGGGATACACCCATCAACAGTGTGAATGCCATCCATGCGTTGCTCTCCGACGAGCCCCCCCTCGCTACCCGTAATGTTCAGTTGGCGTTGACGGTAGATGGTAAGGCATTGCCCGTGCCCACATCCACTGCGGGCGTGGGTTATGTGAAGGTGAGCGAGAAACTGCATGCTGCTCCTCGCAGATTAGACATCACCAAGTCAACCACCGGCACCTCATGGGGAGCCGTCTATGGACAGCGTCTGCAGCAGGTGGATGAGATAGAAACAGCAGGTAGCGACCTTAGTGTTGAGCGTACCATCATCGAGAAAGGACCTTATGCCATGGGGCAGCATGTCAAGGTGCGCTTAGTCATCAAGAGTCGTCGCGACCTCGACTTCGTACAGGTCAAAGACAAGAGGGCTGCCTGCATGGAGCCCATGAGTCAGCTGAGCAGTGCCCGCTACGGATGCTATGTCACTCACACCGACCAGGCCACCCTCTATTACATCGATCATCTGCCCAAGGGGACAATGGTCTTGGAAACGGAGTATTATATCGATAGGATAGGAAACTACCAGATGGGTACCTGCACGGTAGAGTGCGCCTACAGTCCTGAGTTCAGAGCTCAGGCTAAGGGCATCACCGTTGAAGTGAAGTAAGTAAGCAATAACGATACCTAAAAAATAATAAGATGAAGAAAACAATCACAATGATAACGCTATGCTGTCTCCCTATGATGGCCATTGCCCAAAAACTGGTGGTGATCAAGGGAGAGATAGACTGTGGAAAGGTGGGGTATGAGATGCCCGTGACAGCTCGCTTCGAGTTGCGCAACAAGGGTAACAGGAAGTTGCGCATCACAGATATAGAGACCAGTTGCGGCTGCACCAAGGCCGACTATCCCAAAGGAGAAATCGGAGCGGGCAACACCTTCACGGTGTCCCTCACCTATGATGCCCGCCAACTCGGACATTTCGAGAAGATGGTGGGAGTGCGCACCAACCACTCCGACAAACCTGTCTGGCTGAAGATGCGAGGTGTGGTGCTCGCCGACTATGTTGACTATGCCAAGGACTATCCCTACGAGATTGGTGACCTGAGGGTCGATAAACGCGACTTGGAGTTTGATGATGTGAATAAAGGAGAGCAGCCAAAGCAGGAGATAAAGATAGTGAATGCAGGCACCAAGATCCTCCATCCCAACCTGATGCACCTCCCTCCTTATCTCACATCGACAGTAGTGCCGGAGACGCTCTCCCCAGGGAAGACAGGGCGCATCACCGTCACCCTCAACTCATCTAAACTGCGCGATTTCGGACTGCTACAGACGGCTGTCTATCTCGCCAATGTCCCTGGTGAGAAGGTGAGTAGCGACAATGAAGTGTCGGTATCTACGGTGCTCCTGCCGAGTTTTGCAGGGATGGATATCGAACAGCGACAGTATGCCCCACAGCTCTCCCTCTCCACCGACCGGTTGGAGATGACCTTCGGAAAGAAAAAGAAGATGACAGGCGAGGTGACGCTGAGCAACAGAGGTCGCACAGCACTGAAAATCTCTTCGCTGCAACTCTTCACACCAGGACTGAGGGTAACGCTCGCCAAGCGCGAGGTGGCACCCGGAGAGACGGTGAAGATGAAGATTACGGGCTATCGCGATGAACTGAAGGGACTGCGCACCCGTCCCCGTGTGCTGATGATTACCAATGACCCGGCGATGCCGAAGGTGACGATAGAGGTGAAGATGAAAGACTGAATAACAAGAAAAACGATATCACATGGAACATCCGGAGAACAGCGAGGCCTATAAAGGTCTGACAGTGAATGATGGAGTGGCACAACCCTCCATTATCAATCCCTATCTGCGTCGTCAGCGTGTCCGTCGCCGTCAACTCTCAGTAGGAGAGATGGTCGAAGGCATCAGCAAGGGCGATGTGACGGTGCTCAGTCAGGCAGTCACCCTCGTAGAGAGTGTCAACCCCGACCATCAGAGTATGGCGCAGGAGGTGATAGAGAAATGCCTGCCCCTGAGTGGTCGCTCTATTCGTGTGGGCATCAGTGGTGTGCCCGGTGCGGGTAAGTCAACCTCGATCGACGAGTTTGGTATGCACGTGCTCAATACCTATGGCGGCCGTCTGGCAGTCCTCGCCATCGATCCCAGTAGCGAACGCTCCAAGGGTAGTATCCTTGGCGACAAGACACGCATGGAGAAGTTGTCGCAACATCCCGACTCCTTCATCCGTCCCAGTCCATCAGCAGGCTCACTTGGCGGTGTGGCAAGGAAGACGAGAGAGAGCATCATCCTCTGTGAGGCGGCAGGTTTCGACAAGATCTTCGTTGAGACAGTGGGCGTGGGACAGAGCGAGACAGCCTGCCACTCTATGGTCGATTTCTTCCTGCTTATCCAACTGGCAGGCACGGGCGATGAGCTGCAAGGCATCAAGCGTGGTATCATGGAAATCAGCGATGGCATCATCATCAACAAGTGCGATGGTGACAATGTAGATCGCTGCCACCTCGCTGCAACGAGTTTCCGCAACGCCCTCCATTTCTTCCCTCCTCATGAGAGCGGATGGGAGCCCAAAGTGTTGTGCTATAGCGGATTCTATGGCTTGGGTATCAAGGAGATATGGGATATGATTTACGAGTATGTCTCTTTTGTCAAGGGAAATGGTTACTTTGAATATCGCCGCAATGAGCAGTCGAAATACTGGATGTATGAGACAATCAATGAGCAGTTGCGCCACCATTTCTATCACAACCCCATCATCCGCGACAGACTGACGCTGGCGGAGCAACAGGTGTTGAATGGAGAGAAAACCTCCTTTGTGGCGGCAGGTGAACTCCTGACCGACTATTTCAAGGCGCTGTAGGTTCTCAAGGCGCTGTAGCTTTAGGGTCACAGCTACCGCCGGGAGTTGTTGGCTGTAGATGTTGCAGACAACGTTCCATCAGCCATTTTGGAGTACTCGTAGCTCCACAGATACCGATGGTCTTCACACCGTGGAGCCATCGGTTTTCTATTTCCTCCGGTCCTTCGATGAGGTGACTGTTCTCATTGACGCGCAGACACTCGTCGAAGAGTACTCGTCCGTTGCTGCTCTTCCTCCCACAGACGAAGAGCACGAGGTCATGGCGTGAGGCAAAGGCAGAGATGTTGGGCATGCGGTTGGCGACCTGACGGCAGATGGTGTCGAAGCTGCGGAAGACAGCGTTGGGAGAGATGTGCTCCTGGATGAAGTCGATGATACGATGAAACTCCTCAAGCGATTTTGTCGTCTGCGAGTAGAAGTAGATGTCGCGTGAGAAGTCGAGTTGTTTGACATCCTCAAAATGGTCGATGACGATAGCCTGTCTATCGGTCTGTCCCACGAGTCCGAGCACCTCGGCATGTCCGGGTTTGCCGAAGATGACAATCTGTGCTTCGGGGAAGGCATCATACTGCTGCCTGATGCGCCGTTGCAGTTGGAGTACCACAGGACAGGTAGCATCGATGAGTTCTATGCCACGTTCCTTCGCCATCTGATATGTCTCTGGCGGTTCACCGTGTGCTCTCAGCAGCACCTTCACGTTCCTCAGCTGAAGGAGCTCCTCGTGGTTAATGGTGATAAGTCCCATCTTCTTGAGACGCTCACACTCCATCCCGTTGTGCACAATGTCCCCCAGACAGTAGAGTTTAGCGCCCCGCTGCAGTTCTTCTTCGGCCTTGCGGATGGCAGTGGTGACACCGAAACAGAACCCACTGCCACTGTCAATCTCTATTTGCAGCTGCTCCATCTCTCCTCCACTTTCTCTCTCAGCCATTTGTTCTGTTGCTCTATGCTCATCTCACTATTGTCGAGAAGCAGAGCATCGTCAGCTTTCCTCAGTGGCGACACCTCCCTGTGCGAATCGATATAGTCTCGCTCTTCAACGTTTTTCAGGATAGCGGCATAGTCGGCCTCCATACCCTTCATCTTCAGTTCATCATATCTACGCTGTGCTCTCACCTCAGCCGATGCTGTGACAAAGATTTTGAGTTCGGCTTGTGGGAAGACGGTAGTACCGATGTCACGTCCGTCCATCACGATACCTTTCTGCTCACCCATCTTCTGTTGCTGCTCCACCATGGCGGTGCGTACGAAGGGTAGGGCAGCGATGGCACTCACATGTTGCGACACCTCGAGGGTTCTCACCGTGCGCTCCACATTCTCTCCGTTGAGGCATACCTCGGGCAGTCCTGAAGAGGGATTGAGGGAGAAGGTGACAGCTACTTCGCCCATCCTTGCCTTCAGCTCGTCGGCCTTCACGCTGCCGTCAGCATCAAACAGTTGAAGGCGCATGGCAAAGAGTGTCACAGCCCTATACATAGCTCCGGTATCGACATAGATATAGCCCAAGTCGCGGGCCAGTTGTTTGGCCATCGTACTCTTTCCACACGAGGAGTGTCCGTCGATCGCCACGATAATCTTCTTGTTCATTGTGATATGATAGTGTATGATAATGTCATAGACAGTTAGGTCGGCATCCTCCTTCACCAGCAATAGCTCACGTTGAAGAGGAGCGAGGCGGTAGATACATGATAGTTGGCATAGGCCACCTGCAACTTAAACCGCTCCAGCTGCAATCCGGCACCTAATGAGAGGGCGGCGCCATGACTGCTCTCTCCCTCGCCATCGCTAATCTTCATCTCGTCGGCCCTGCGGAAGTTGTAGCCAGCAGCAAGGAAGATCTGTTGCGAGAGGAGCAGGTCGGCACCCACCACAAGGTGATTGATGAATCTGTCGTCCCAGGAATTGAGGCGTGTCATGGTGGCGGAGAACCTCAGAGGAGCGCCGACGAGCTGTTTCGACACACCGAGTTGGAGGTCGAAGGGCAGTTTCTCAAACTCGTCTTCAAAGGCTTTCACCTGTCCGCCGAGGTTGCGTGCCACAGCCGCTACGGAGAGCAGTGTCTCGTCGTCGTAGTAGTTCAGTCCGAGGTCAACACCCACAGCCAAGGCACTGTAGCCTGCAATATGCGACGAGATGAGTTTCGTGCTCACACCACCGGCTATCCTATCGGTCAAGAGATACGAGAGCGTAGCTCCAACCATCACCTCTTTGGCCGACACCTCGCCTATCTGCACGTTGTCAGCAGTGGTCTGCTTCATCTCACCATAGTCGATATACATTGCCTGCACTCCCCATGTGGCACGCTCTCCCCATGCTTTCACAAAGGTAGCACCGCCCACGTTCACTCCCTCCATGTAGTTCATATAACTGAGAGCGAGCGACTTGTCAGTGACATTGCTGATGAGGGCAGGGTTGTGGAAGAGGAGTGAGGCATCGTCGTCGGGGATGCTGATATTATCGCCACCGAGCGACGACACATGCGCACTCATGGGAAGGCGGAGAAAATTGCAGGTTGTCTCGCTCTCCTGCGCCTTGAGCGACGCCGTGAGGGCAAGGAAGAGAGCGAAGAACACCACTTTTTTCATCATCTGCTGTTATTTTGACGACAAAGATACGGCTTTTTTCAAATATCTCAGTAATTTTGTAGCGCAATTTTTATTAAGCAACATTCATTAGCATCATGGAAGAGAAGAAGAGCAGAAAAGCCGACTTAGAGCGGGGACGCAGCATACGCTTGTGGCTCTCCTTCTTTATCGCCATAGCGCTGATGATAGCTGTGCTTTTCATCCCAATGATAGATGTCGAAGATGAATTCGATGAGGAGACATTCAACGAGGTGGTCGAAGAGCTGCATCTCAAGCGGATGCAGGAAGAGGAACCGCGTTTTGTGATGGCTACACCTCAGCAGGAACAGGCCGACCGCATCAGGGTGGTGGATGAGGCTGAAGAGGAGAAGAAAGCTGCCGACGACGATAAGGCTTCGAAGGCAGAGAAAGAGGTGATGGAGACAGAGGCAGAGAAGGAAGAAGACGAGAAAATAGAGGAGGATGATGACAATCCGCTGAAGTTTAGAGTGTTGGAAGACCTTCCGCAGTATCCTGGAGGACCCATCGAACTGGTGAGGTGGCTCACCAAGAACCTGCGCTATCCTACCTCGGCAAAGGTGAAAAAGGTGGAAGGCAAGGTGGTGGCACAGTTTATCGTCAACGCCGATGGCAGTCTCTCCGATTTTAAGATAGTGAAGTCGCTCAACGACGCCTGCGACAGAGAGGCACTCCGCGTGCTACGCCTCATGCCCCGATGGAAGGCAGGTGTGCAAAACGACAAGCCCTGCCGCACCGTGGTGGCTATCCCCATCGTCTTCAAACTCTCCTAAGCATCCCGACAGACAATCCAAAGACATTACACAACCAATATATCACTTGATATGACAACAAGTTCTTCACAACTCCTAACTATGGTCAACGACTTCATTGCTTCGTTGCCCTATGAGCGCCAGCCGCAATCTATCTACGCCCCCATACGTTATGTCCTCTCTATCGGAGGAAAACGCCTGCGACCAGTACTTATGCTCCTTGCCTATAACCTTTATAAGGAGCATCCAGAAGATATCTTGATGACAGCTTGTGGACTGGAGACCTATCACAACTACACCCTGCTCCACGACGACCTGATGGACAATGCCGATGTGCGCCGTGGTCAGCCCACGGTGCATCGTAAGTGGGATGCCAACACCGCCATCCTCTCCGGCGACTCCATGCTCGTACTGTCTTATCAACGCATCATGCAGTGTGCCCCCGAAAAGATGAAGGAGATACTCACACTCTTTACCGAGACAGCACTTCAGATAGGCGAGGGACAGCAGTATGACATGGAATTTGAGCATCGCACCGATGTGACCGAAGCCGAATATATTGAGATGATTCGTCTCAAGACAAGTGTGCTCTTGGCCTGTGCTACAAAGATGGGAGCCATCCTCGCTGATGCACCTGCAGAGGATGCCGACACACTCTACCGTTTTGGAGAGACCTTGGGACTGGCCTTCCAGTTGCAGGACGACCTACTCGATGTCTATGGCGACCCTGCGGTGTTTGGAAAGGCGATAGGAGGAGATATCGTATGCAACAAGAAGACATACATGCTCATCAATGCGCAGCAGCGAGCCAACAGACAACAGCGTGAAGAACTCAACAGGTGGCTCTCCGCTTCCACCTTCGACCGTGAAGAGAAAATCAGTGCCGTCACAACCATCTATAACCAGTTGGGCATACGTCAGCTGTGTGAAGAGCGCATCAACGACTATTTCATGGAGAGTCAGCATTGTCTCGATGCACTGCACCTCCCCGAGGAGAAGAAGGAACAGCTGCGACAATATACTCACCTCTTAATGAAACGTCAGCGATGAATCCCGAGTTCATCGATACCCATACTCATCTCGATGGTGAGGAGTTTGCTGCCGACTTAGATCAGGTGGTGGCGCGTGCACGCGAGGCGGGGGCTGCTGAGCTATGGCTGCCGGCCATCCATCTACCCTCTGTCGCCACCGTGAAGGCTGTCGCCCAGCGTTATCCTGGTTTCGCCTATCCCATGATAGGACTTCATCCCGAGGAGGTGAAAGACGATTGGAAGCAGGTGATAGCCGAGATGAAGCAACTCATGTCTCCCGAAATGATCGCTATCGGCGAGGTGGGGCTCGATTACTATTGGAGCCGTGAGTATGCCGACGAACAGCTCGAAGCCTTCCGTCAGCAGGTGGAGTGGTCGATAGCGTGTCGCCTGCCACTCGTCATCCACTGCCGCAAGGCACAGAACGAGATGGTGAAGCTCCTCATGGAGTATCGCAAGGAGTTGGTGGGAGGCATCTTCCATTGTTTCACCGGCAATGCCCACGAGGCTGCCGAACTCTTGCAGTTTGAGCGCTTCGTGCTTGGCATAGGCGGTGTGTTGACCTTTAAGAAATCCCATCTCCCCGAGGTACTTCCCTCCGCTGTCCCTCTCCATCGCATCGTATTAGAGACCGATGCTCCTTATATGGCACCCGTTCCTCATCGCGGTGAGCGCAACGAACCCTCTTTTGTTACGCATATCCTCCGCCGTCTGGCTGAGAGCTACGGAGTGAGTGAGGAGGAGGTGGCAAGAGTGACAACAGCCACGGCAAGGGCGTTGAGACAGAAGAGATTCGCGTTATGATGATAACAACTCTTGTTTTTGAACAGATGTCTCTACGTTTTGTTGGCGCATAATAGTCTAATTGCCGATTGGGGTTTATATTCCATTGTGGGAGGTGTGGGCGGCAGCATGGTGATGGAGGCCAAACTACTGCAAGTAGCGATAAGGTATCGGCATTTTACATGTTACAAATGTAAGCATAATCATTTTTTTGCTTACGTCTTGCTTTTTCAAAAGCCCGAAATACGGCGTTGTTTTCAATCATGGACCACTATGGGCGCAAATACGCGATTCTCGTGGCATGGTATTTTCACGCTCCTTAACATCTGGAGTAAAACCTTTTTACCTCAGCGCACATGACTGCCCAGCCATAGCTAAGTGGAGTGTTAACAAATGTAATGATGATGACTGAAAAGGCTGTTTTTGGGACCACTTTTTCATGAGTTTTCTGTGAAATAGAAAAGGCTTTGGAACCCCTATTTCATCGGAATTTTATCGCATTTTTGACCCTCATTTCATGCAATCTGTGACTGCCCGTTCAATGCTCCTATGACTGCCCAGTCA
>JAHAZN010000018.1 GCA_018385335.1 Prevotella sp. | reverse complement strand
GTAGAAGATGTTGTGGTTGCTGTGCGAAAGTGAATGAGAGATGGTGGGAACGTGTTAGTCCCAGGTCGTTATTGTTGAGAATTGTATTATTGGGTAGGGTAGTCTTCACGAAATACACATCGGTGTTTTCCTTGCGGCTGTTCAGAGCGTAGGCAAGGGCGATATGGCTCGCCGATGATATCTTGTACGACATACTTATCAATCATCAATCATCAATCATCAGCAATCAATCATCAATAACCAGCAATCAATCATCAATCATCAATAATCAATAATCAGTCATCAGCAATCATCAGAAACCTATCACGCCAGCCCCTCTATCTCCCCGCCTACGAGGTCAATCTTCTCGCTCTGCGGGTGGAGCGGGAGGCCTGGCATGCGGAGAATGTCACCGCAGATGGCAACCACCATTTCTGCGCCCGATGCAACCACCACGTCGCGCACTGTGAACGTGAATCCCTCGGGCACACCTATGGCCGTAGCATCGTCGCTGAACGAATACTGGGTCTTGGCGATGCACACGGGGAGATGGTCCCAGCCCCAGCCGCTGATGCGCTCCAGCGCCTTGCGCGCCTTCGCACTGAACACCACCTGACCGGCACGGTAGATAGTCGTCGCCACTTTCTCAATCTTTGTCTCTATGCTGTCGCTCAGTTCATACACATACTTTATAGCCTGTGAAGGTTGACGCTCGATGGTGTCGAGGCAGAGGCGACAGAGCAACTCGCATCCCTCACCACCACGAAGGAAGGCCTCGTTGGGCGCGAAACCAACATTGAGTTTTTCGCAGTAGGCTGCCACCTCTTCCACCTGTTCGTCGGTGTCGTCGGCAAAGCGGTTGAGCGTCACCACCACCGTCTGCCCCATGTTGCGCAGGTTCTCCACATGGCGTGCCATGTTGTCGAAGCCCGCCTCTGCCAGTCCACGTGTCGTTACGACCAAGACCGTGAGAGAGGGGTAGATGTTGGCCTTACGGCATTTGATATCGAGAAACTTTTCCGCGCCGAGATCAGCGCCAAAGCCCGCCTCCGTCACCACATAGTCGCTGTGACTCATTGCCATCTTCGTTGCCAGCACACTGTTGCATCCGTGGGCGATGTTGGCGAAGGGTCCACCGTGGATAAATGCCGCCGTGTGCTCCGTGGTCTGCACCAGGTTAGGTTGGAGTGCATCCATCAGCACTACCATCACAGCCCCCACGCCCCCCAGGTCTCGCATATAGAACGGTTTGCCCTCGCAGGTGATGCCCAACAGGATGTTCTCTACGCGGCGTCGCAGGTCATCGATGTCGTTAGCGAGACAGAGGATAGCCATGATTTCAGATGCCGGAGTGATGTCGAAACCGCTTTCACGCACCACGCCGTTGCCGTCGCCCAGTCCGGTGACGACGGTGCGCAGGGCACGGTCGTTCATGTCGAGGACGCGACGCCAGAAGACGGTCTTCAGCTGGCTGGGCTGACCCTGATGGCGGAAGATGTAATTATCTACCAGTGCGGCGATGAGGTTGTTGGCGGAGGTGACAGCGTGGAAGTCGCCAGTGAAATGGAGATTGATTTTCTCCATCGGCAACACCTGTGAATAGCCACCGCCGGCAGCACCACCCTTCATGCCGAAGCATGGTCCCATACTCGGTTCGCGCAGCGCCAGCGCACTTATTTTTCCCAGTCGGTTGAGTGCCATAGAGAGTCCGATGCTCACCGTCGTCTTACCGATGCCACTCTTTGTGGGCGACATCGCCGTCATAAGGATGAGATGACTCTGCTGCACCCTTTCCTCGTCTATGGCATCCAATGGCAGTTTGGCTATATACTTTCCGTAGGGGATGAGCTGCTGCTCGTCGATGCCGTAGCGGCGGGCGAGCTCGCCGATGGGCTGCAGAGGGGTCTCTCTTGCAATCTGAATGTCTGTCTTCACGTCGATGTTGTTTTTTTGATTAAGATAATTTCGATTTGTCTGCAAAGCTAAGAAAAAAGGTTGAAACAACCAAACTTTCGCTCGACAGAGCGTCCAGCATCTTTTATCGGGACTGCAGGGAGAGGACGGTTAGTAGCCTGATGATGAGGAGGATGGCTACTTTTGCTCTCCAATGGCAATGGGTGAGATGAATTCTGTTGGTGTGAGGGGGATGGAATAGGAAAATGTGTGTATCTTTGCAGAAACAAAAATCTGATGTTATGACTATGATAATGAAGAATGTGTGGGGCTTGTGCCTGTGTTGGTTGATGGCTGTGCCTGTGTATGGGCTCGACGTGGAACATGAGCTTGCGCGTTGCAGGGAGCAGGTGGCCTGGGCGCTGAGAACGCTCGCTCCTGTCAACTGTCAGATGACGCCGCGTTGTATTGGGACGGATGACAGGAACTGGACGACAAGCTCGGTGAAGACGCCCGAGGAGTGGTGTGCGGGATTCTTTCCCGGTATCCTCTGGATGGCGGGGGAGCATGAGGCGGCTGCCCGTTATACGGATGAGCTGGAGTATCTGGCTTATAGCCCTGTGTATGACCATGACCTGGGGTTCATCATGATTGGCTCTTATCTCAAGGGGTATGAGGCTACGCGCAACCCTAAGTACAGGGAGGTGCTGATGGCGGCGGCTGACTCGCTCGCTACGCTCTTTAACCCGAGGGTGGGAACGCTCCTCTCCTGGCCGCGCAACGTAGGGACGCTGGGGGGACACAACACGATCATTGACAACATGATGAATCTTGAACTGCTCTTCTTCACGGGGAAGAGGGAGTACAGGGAGATGGCGGTGAAACACGCGGAGACGACCATGAGAAATCAGTTTAGGGAGGATGGCTCGGTGTGTCATGTGGCGGTTTATGATGCAGCCACGGGAACTCATCTGCACAACTGCAATCATCAGGGATTTGGCGACGAATCGATGTGGGCACGCGGGCAGGCATGGGCTGTGTATGGATATACGATGGTCTATAGATATACGAAGGAACAGCGTTTTCTTGACTTTGCGCAAAAGGTGGCTGACAAGATGATAGAGCGGCTACCTAAGGACGGGGTGCCTTGGTGGGACTTTGATGATCCGGCTATCCCGAAGGCTTGTCGCGATGCGAGTGCCGGGGCTATCCTGGCTGACGCGCTCGTGGAACTGGCGGAGTACGTGGGACAGGAGCAGGGAAGGGGGTATCTCGATGTGGCGAAGAGGATTCTCACTACGCTCTGCTCAAAGGCATATTTCGCCGGGGATAGAAAACCGGCATTGCTGCTGCACTCGGTGGGGAACATGCCGGCGGGGACAGAGATAGACTGTTCTATTATTTATGCTGACTATTATCTTCTTGAGGCGCTGCTGAGGCTCGACAGATATAAGATGGCGGGACCCTACGAGATCATCGCCAGAGACGGTAGATATCGTCACACAAAAGGTGGAAGCGAGCGGGATATGGCTGCTGCTCATCGCTTGGCGAAGGTGGGCAGGACGGCAGAAGCCTTGGAGATTGTCGATGCTTATAGTGGTATGCTCAAGGGAATGGAGGGACACGATGCACCGCTCTGTGCCATCCAGTGTTATGATCTCGTGAGGGCGATGACGCTGATGGGGGAGCTCAGGACGCCCGAGTGGGAAGAAATGGTGAGGCGGGTGATGTTGCCGATGATGGAGAAGTTTGAGGCTGACAGTCCATACGCTAATGGCAATTGGGGAGCTATCGTCAACAGGCTACGCATGGCATGTGGCATCTTCCTTGGCGACAGCGCGCTCTATAGTGCATCTATCGATTATTTCCTCCATGCCAACGATAACGGGGCGCTGCCTAACTATATCGCGGAGACAGGACAGTGTCAGGAGACTGGACGTGACCAGGCCCACGCTCAGCTCGGCTTAGAGGCAATGGCACAGCAGTGTGAGATGGCATGGGAGCAGGGGGATGATCTCTATGGGGCGCTTGACAACAGAGTGCTCAAGGGGTTTGAATATACGGCAAGGTATAACCTCGGCGAGGAGGTGCCTTTTGAAACATGGAAGGACTGCACGGGACTCTACTCTGACTGGACGGAGCCGGGGGCAATGTCTCGGGGAAAGCTATGGGATATCTATCAGTTGCCTTACGACCATTATGTGGGCAGGAAGGGGCTGGAGATGCCCTATACAAAGCGGGCCATAGAGGTGCTGGCGGGGAAAAGAAAGAACAAGGCGAAGGAGACACCTCGAATGCATCGGGTGTTCACATATAAGGCTCCGGAGAGGGCGCCGATGAAGAAGGACTATGAGGTGTGGGTGATGCCGAGGAATACGGAGGTGTGGACGCGCATTGACACGTATATGGCAAAGGTGAACGCACCGACGGCAGAAGGGGGACACCGCGTGAGTGAAATCTCGTATGGGGTCTTCGATTTTACGGGGGATGTGTTTGTGAAGGTTGTATGCAAGCACAGGAAATTCAGAACGGCTAAGGTGAGACCGGATTATAAGGGGGTGATCACCAATGTGCTGAACGACTCGACGGTGCAGTTCCTGCTCTTCCAACCGGAGAACGTAAGTGTGGAGTTTGATGGGGACATTACTGACAACCTGCTCCTCTTCACGGCGAAGCCGGCTGTTGACAGGACGACAGCTGAGAAGGAGGCGAAGAGGATGGGAAGGAACTTTTTTTATGTGGCGCCTGGGTTCTATAAGTATGAGCAGCCATGGAAGATTCCTTCTCACACCACGGTGTATCTCGCTCAGGGGGCATATATTGAAGGAACGCTGGCTATAGAAGATGCGACGGAGGTGAGTGTTATTGGCAGAGGCATCTGCCGGCCTACCGATGGCTATGAGGGGGTGCATGTCTATCGCAGCTCAAAGGTGCTGATAGATGGGGTGACGCTCTGTACCTGTCCTGTGGGAGGAAGTGATGGGGTGACGCTGCACAACGTGCGCAGTATCTCGCATCCGGGATGGGGCGACGGTCTCAATGTCTTTGCTTCAAGCAATGTGTGGTTTGACAGAGTGTTCTGTCGCAACAGCGACGACTGTACCACAGCGTATGCCACGAGGAAAGGGTTCACAGGCAGTGTGAGGAACGTGAGGATGACGAACTCAACGCTGTGGGCTGACGTGGCGCATCCTATCTTTATCGGCATTCACGGAAATGCAGAAGGTGCTGATAGTATCGTGGGACTGTGTTATGAGAACATCGACATTATGGGGCAGTATGAGCCGCAACTGGATTATCAGGGGTGTCTGGCCATCAACTGTGGTGACAACAACGTGGTAAAGGATGTTGTGTTTGATAATATCCGCATCGAGAATATCGCCAAGGGGGCTATACTGCAGGTGAAGGTGGGGTATAACGCCAAATATTGCAAGGCACCGGGGAAGGCTGTAGAGAATATTCTCTTCCGCAACATTCGTTATAATGGTTATGGAGGACAGGAAGGGCTCGAAGGACATGAGCCGCCTATGTCACTCATCTTAGGCTATGACGCTGAGAGGACGGTGAAGAACATTAGGTTTGAAGGGTTGAAGATCAATGGCCGCACTATCTTTGACGGTATGAAAGGGAAGCCGGGATGGTATAAGACGGCGGACATGGGTAACATCTTCGTCAACGACCATGTGAGGGGGCTGAGGTTTGACAAGTAAAAAGAAGGGGGGTATGTGTTTTGATGTTAGTGCTGCTTCATCCACTCTGTGGGGGTGCAGCCCTCACTTTTTTTGAACACACTGAAGAAGGTGGAACGCTTGAAGCCACACTGCTCACTGAGGGCATGGACGGTGAACTGCTGGGAGAGGCGCTCGTCGGAGGCCATCTGCTTGAAGCGCTCTAAACGGTAGTGGTTGATGAAGTCGAGGAAGTTGGTGTGCATGTAGTCGTTGAACATCTGTGAGAGGGTGGTGGCGTTGGTGCCGAGATGGGTAGCTACCTCACTCAGACGGAGGTTGTTGCGGAGATAGGGCTCCTCGTCTTCCATATAGCGTCGCACCCGACGCTTCAGGTCGCGGTATTCTTGTTCTTTCATCTTGATGGAGAGCTGTTTCTCCTGCTGACGGTTGCGCTCGGCTTCGGTCTGCTCTTTTCTTCGTCTTAACAGGCGTTGCCTCCACCGGATGAGGTGATGGCTGGCTGTCAGGGCTATGACAAGTAGAAGGAGCTCGATATAGAAGAGGGGGGAGGGGGTGGCATCAATGGTGAGGAGGAGCGTGGTCTCGGGCTCGCCGGCCTTGCGGATAAGAAGACGGTGGGTGCCGGGGGTGAGGCTGTTGATGACGATGGGGGCCCCTCCATGGATGACGCGGAGGCTGTCGTCGTCGGTCTGCCATTCGAAATAGGTGTCGGTGGAGGGACGGTAGTCCATGAGGAAGGGATGGAGGGTGAGCTCGTCAACACCGAAGTTCCATGGCAGGCGGAGGGTGGTGGAGTCGCTCCCTGTGAGGTCGCGGAGGTGCTCGCGCCGATCGACGCTGTAGCGGTCGAAGGTGACAAGCTCGTCGCGCCGGTTGAAGAGTGTGCGGAGGGACTGGGGACTGAACTGAAGAAGACCTTGGGTGTGGGCCATCAGCAGTGAGCCGTCGGCTTCCTTGACACACGGATGGCGGGTGAAGGCGGGGGAGAGGCTTCCATCATCCAAAGGGAAATGGCGGAAATGGCGGAAATGGCGGTCGAAGAGGAAGAGGCCGTTGTTGGTGCCCATGAGGAAATGGAGACTGCCAGCGACAGGGAGGGGGGTGAGGAACTCAACGCGGCCGGTGGCTTCGGCATTGAAGTGATGATAGTGGCCGAAGGTGGCGAGGTTGATAGCGGTGTGGTAGAGGGTGGCTGGGGAGGAGGCTATCAGATGCTGACGGTCGAGGGAATGGAAGGTGAGGGGCGCTGCATTGTTGAAGAAGCCTTTGGGGAAGCCGTTGCTCTGAAGATGTTTGGTCTCGGTGTCTAAGAGGCAGAGACCTCGCGAGGTGCTGATCCATAGTTTGCCGTCGGCATCGAAGAAGAGGTCGTAGACGTAGCTGTTGAGTAGCTCGGAGTGGCGCGCATCGTAACTCTCTACAAGGTGCAGCTGACGATCGAAGACGAGGACGCCCATGGTGCTCGCTGCATAGAGGAAACGGCCATCGGGAGAGCTGACCAATCGGTTGTAGTTGGCTTGCTGACAGTGGGAGGGGAGGGGGAGGCGACGGAGCTCAAAGGTGGTGGGATGGACTGTGAAGAGCCCCCGCTCGTAGTTGGAGAAGATGTATCGTCCGCCGAAGAAGGTGACGTTGAGGATGATGGAGCCCCCTATCTCCTGGGGTGTTAAATGGCGGACGAGATGGCGGACTTCGTCTATCAACCACAACCCTTCACGGGTGCCTATGGCCATCTGACGGCCGTGGCGATGGAAGGAGCGCACGAAGAGGCCCTGGGTGGTGAAGCTGTCCATGGAATAGTAGGTGAAGAGGGGGTCGCGAAGGGACTGGTGGCTAAGGCCTTCCTGATAGTAGCCGAACCACTGGAGCTGTAGATGGGGGTCGTAATAGGTGCTATAGACGGTGTTGGAGCGGGAGGGGAGGGGATGGACTCCTTGGCTGTCGATGCGGTAGGCTCCACTGCCATCGGTGCAGACGAAGAGCTGACCTGAGTGGACGCTCACATTTTTGATGACGGGGGCGGTGAGCTGTTGGGAGGGATGGAGACGACGGGTGGGGATGTGGAAGAGCAGTAGCCCTTTGTTGGCAGTGCCGAGGTAGAGGGTGTCGCGAAGGAGGGCGAGACTGTTGATGCCTTTGGTGAGCGCTGAGGAGGGTAGCACGTGGCGACTGACCCGCTGATGGCGTGGGTCGTAATGGAGGAGTGTGTGGGCACTGTTGGCGCCCCATAGTCCGCCTGTGTCATCGGTGGCCATGGCAACGACCTCGTTGTCGGTGGAGGTGACGTTGCGCTCGTCGATAAAAATCTTCTTTTCGATGATGCTGAGGTCGCTGCTGAGGAGGAAAAGACCCTGGCGACAGCCTACTGCCACACGATAGGAGGGGCTGCTGTCGGCTGACTCGCGAATGGGAAGGCTGACGATGGCATTGACGTGGGTGAGTTCGGGGTGAATGCGGTGGGAGGTGCGGCTTTTTGTGGCGACGAGGTGAAGCCCATAGCAGTCGCCATAGACTATCTGGCCATCGGGTGTCTCACACAGGGTGTTGACGAGGGTGGCCTCGCCTGACGAGGGTGTTTTCTCTACATGGAAAAAACGTTGGCCGTTGTAACACCATACTCCTTTGCTGCTACCTATCCACATAAGCTGGCGGCGGTCTTTCGTGAGGCAGGTGACGCTCTCACCGCCCATACGGTCATAGAACGCGAAAAGGGGGAATGGCAAGAGGAGGAGGATGAGGAGAAGGAGGTGTCTCATATCTTGGGGGATTACAGGAAGGAGGATTGGAATAGGATGTGTAGTTTTGCTGCAAATATAACAAAAAAGTGATGATTCTACCAAATTTTTAGTCCAGTTTTTTTAATTTGGATGATGGGAAATGATAGTCTAATCGGTTGAGAACCACCTGATAAGACTGTTTTTTATCTCGTCTTATCTATCTGAACAAACTAAGGGGTGAAATTGTTTTGAGGATAAAAGAATATGTGATAACTTTGCCATCGCTAACTTAAAATAAATCAATAATCAATAATCAGATGAGAAAACTTTTGTTATCATGGGCGATGATCCTTGTTCCGCTGATGATCATGGCTGAAGACAATTTGGTGTTGCACTTAGATTTTACTAAGGTGACGGACCGGCAGGTGGAAGACCTCTCGCCTTCTGGCATTAACGCTACGATGATGGGAGCTGCTAAGGTGGAACAGATGGGAAAATATGCTGTGCTCAACCTCGGAAATGCCTCGGGCTATCTCAACATGAAGATGAAGACGGGGGAGATGCTCTCTACGCTGGACAACTATTCTTTCTCTCTTTATTATAGGGTGGATGATGATGCGTCGCTCGCAGGCAATGGTTTCTTCCTATGGGCGTTCTCTACATCCATGAGCTGCTCGGCAAGTTCAGGAAGATACACCATCTACAGGTTGAACGAACAACGCATAGCGCTCACGCAGAGTGGCTACGCGAATGAGGTAGGCTATTCTGTTGGCTCGGCCTCGGAGAAAGGACGATGGATGCACGTGGTGTTCACGCAGGAGGGGACGATAGGAAAACTCTATATCGACGGGGCGCTGAAGGCTACTCTCACTGACTTACCCAAGAACACGGTGAACTATGCTTCGGAGAAACCGTCCTGCTGCTGGATAGGGAAGGCACCTTTCTCTTCGGATAACTATCTGAGAGGGACGATGGTGACGGACATTAGGATGTATAGCAGGGTGCTCGGGGCCGATGAGGTGAAAGCTATGGCTGCTAAGTGTGAGGACCTCGATACTGAATTCCGCTATGGTACGCCCGGCGACTTTGTGGGCTTGGAGGCTCAGGTGAAGGAGGCTGAAGACTTCCTCGCTCAGCTGAACGTGGAGGAGTATGCACCTAATGCTATCGTGGAACTGAGGGATGCTGTCAAGAACGGAAGGGAAATCTGTGAGGCTAAGGAGCTCTCGCAGCAGATCGTTGACAGAAAGGTAGAGGCGCTGAAGGCGGCTATGGCCTTGGTTGCTGCCAGCAAGGGTTATCAGGCGAAGGCGCCAACGCTCTTTACGCCCGGCACTCAGGGATTCAGGCATCCGGGTGGTCTGCATACGGAGGAGGATTTTGAACGTATCAAGGCTGCTCTCGCCAACGGTGACACGCGCATCACGACGGCATGGAACCAGCTCTGCAGCAATGAGTATGCGCAGGCTTCGATACAGACATGGCCTACGGAGACGATCATCCGTGGGGGAGCGTCGGGGCAGAACTATATGAATGTTGCGCGCGGCGCAGCGATGGCTTATCAGAATGCGCTGAGATGGAAGATCGGTGGGACAACGGATAATGCCGATGCTGCCGTACGTATCCTCATGGCTTGGGCAAGGGGAAACAAATATGTGAGCGGCGACACGAATAAATCGCTGGCGTCCGGCATCTATGGTTATCAGTTGGCTCAGGCCGCAGAACTGGTGCGCGACTATGAGGGTTGGAAAAGTGAGGAGTTTGAGGAGTTCAAGAGGTATATGATGACGACATGGTATCCCGTGGCGCTCGACTTCATCCGACGCCGACATGACACATGGCGCAACACTGCAAATGCCAGCAAGGGTGAGCGACCTGGGCACTACTGGAGCAACTGGGGGCTCTGTAACACGCTCTGCCTGATGTCTATAGGTATTCTCTGTGATGATGTTCATATCTATAATCAGGGGGTGAGCTTCTATAAGTATGACCATGTGGGTACTTTCGCTGACCGCTCTTCCTATACACAGATTCTTAACGATGGCTGTAACGAGTTCATCGGTAACCTTGTGCCTGTGGTGCTCCCGGACGAGAGGGGACCATTGGGGTATCTCGGACAGATGCAGGAGAGCGGACGTGATCAAGGGCATGCGCTCATGGCACTCGGACTGGCTGTGGATATCTGTCAGGTGGCATATAACCAGGGGGATGACCTCTTCGGATATATGGATGACCGCTTGGCGGCAGGTATAGAGCATGTAGCGGCACTCAACTTCGGTGGGGTGAGTGGGTCCTCGCTGCCATGGATCACTTATAATTATGCGGACTGTCGAGGAACAATGGGACAGGCATGGGTGCAGGATGCGCCCAACGAAGGGGGAATAGGTGGGCGCCGGCCGTACTGGGACCGTATCCTCGGATATTATGAGGGAATACGCGGCGTGAAGATGCAATATGCTGAAAAGGCTTCGGCTGCTGTCGGCATCGACTGGGGTGGCGGTAATTATGGACAGACTTCGGGAGGCTTCGACCATCTCGGATTCTCTACGCTCACTGCCTATCGACCACTCATAGAGGCTGACAAGGCTGCCCTGGTGTTGAGCGGTGACATTGAATATAAGGGTGTGAGATATGTGAACCAAACGAACCTCGGCGGACTGAAATATAATTATGAGGTGTGCACGACAAAGGCGATTCCGGCTGATGGTGAGGAGATAAAACTCATCCCTCAGTTGCCGGAAGGGGTGGCAGATAATGGCCACTGGAGATGGAACACGGGGGAGACGACGAAGGAGATAACGGTGAAGGCTGACCACAGCTATGTCTATCGTGCTTTCTATACGGCTGACAACGGGACGATCAGTGAGCAGTCGTTCACTATCGCCGTTGCCGGTGACTGTCAGCCGGATAATTGTGCGAAGGAGATCACCATCGACGGGGTCATTAGGCGAGATACTACTGCTCATGTGCTGGCAGGAAAGGGTGTGATTCTTTATCAAGGCAACTCGACGGGATGGACAAACGACTATCTCTGGGACAATGGAGTGAAGGGTAGTAGCGTCGTTGTGATCCCTAATCTACAGACAAGCCGTACTTATACTTGTCAATATACTAACCAGGGGGGATATGTCAACGAAGCGCATTTCCATCTCATCGTCGATGAGGCACAGCAGCGGATGATTGTCAACGGTACTGAGTATGAGGATACAGTGAAGGAGGTGCTGAAGGGGAGCGCGGTGACATTGAAACTGGTGATCCCTGAGACGGACAACCCTGCTCAGGTGGTTTGGAACACTGGGGAGACGGGCAACGTGCTCGCACTGGAGGGGATAGAGACGGACCGGATGGTGACGGCGACCTTCCGTGGAAAGGATTATGTGTTCAACATCAAGGTGAAGGCTAACAGATATTCGTATTATGACCTCTTAACGGCAGACAAAGGGTATGAGCTGGTTGCCTCTCTCAGTGACCTGAGGGCTAAGGCGGCAACACATTACTTTGTGCTTGCCTCTGATGATGCAGACCTCCTGATAGGACTTCACGACGCTCCGAATAATGGTAACAAGGCGCTCTTCTATGATCAGCCTATATCGCCCTTAGAGGATGTGAGCAAGCTGTGGATGATGGAGGTTGACGGTGAGGCTTTCGCACTCAGACATGCTGACTATGACGGGTTGCTCATTCAGACGGAATGGGACAGGCCGGACCAGATGAGAACGCATGACCAGCCATACGCCTGTGAATGGACGAAACTGAACTTTGTTTATGAGGACGGTGCTTGGATGGTAGAGAATGGTAAATATCCCGGCAACTGGCTCGGACTGTGGACGGAGAGTCACGGATATCAGACAGGGGAGGAGATGGCATGTAACAAGACAATAGAAACACGCGGACGTCTCCAACTCTTCGCCATCAGCAGGGAACGCTATCAGAACGACTATCTTGAGGGGGCTTCGATGATGGAACCTAAGGATGCTACGCTGTTTGTCATCAATCCCGAGTTTATTGGCAACGGCGTGGGATGGACGATGGTCGGAACATGGGGCAACCAGCGTTTCAATGGTGCTGTGGAGGTATGGCACTCAACAAACTTCAGTTTCTCTCAGACTATTGCTAACCTGCCCAACGGTACGTACCGCGTGACCTGTCAGATGGCCAACGGCGAAGGTAGCAACACGGGATACCTCTATGCAATGTCGGGTGACGCTATTTCTAAAGATGTGGTGAAGGCCAGTGCGGTGGGGAGTAACTTTGATGCCGAAAGGGACAAGATGGCTGCTGACAACAGTTACGGCAAACTCTCGGTAGAGGTGAAAGTAGCCAACAATGCGCTTACCATAGGGATTGAAGAGCCGTCAGCAGGAAACACTTGGTTGGTGTGGGACAATGTGACGCTCTCTTATCTCGGCACGGAGGCCACTGCCATCTGTGATATGAGCGGGGGTAGGCCTCAGACCTTTGAGAAGAATGTGTTCTATAACCTCCGCGGTCAGCGTGTGGAGCATCCTACGAAGGGACTCTATATCGTGAACGGAAAGAAGATTGTAAGGTAGTCTGATCAGCAATCAATCATCAATCATCAGTAATCAATCATCGATAGGTTGTCAAAAGAGAGAAAGGTCATTTCTGAGCTTGTGATGCTTGGAGATGGCCTTTTTTATTCTAAGAAAACGACCTCGCGCGGCCTAATGACCGATGGGAGATTAGCCCAGTGTCCGCTCCTCTAAATACTGCTGTACGCGGTCTTTGTAGGAGTCGGAGATGGGGATGAGCTTGTCTCCGATGACGATGCGAAAACGGACAACGTTCTTCACCTTACTCATGTTGACGATGAAGGAGCGGTGGGTGCGGAGGAACTCCGGATGGGGAAGAGTGTCCTCCAAGGTCTTCATGTTCAAGAGCGCCATGACCTTTGTCCCGTTGTCGAGATAAATCCTCACATAATCTTTCTGTCCCTCGATATAGACAATCTCGTCGATGTTGATGCGCAATAGCTGATAGTCGCTCTTCACAAAGAAGAAACGCTCGCGACTGGAAGCTGGAGTCTGTTCCATCTTGAGTTGAACAACCTTCATGGCTGAAGCAACGAAGTTGTCGTAGCTGATGGGCTTGAGCAGATAGTCAACGGCCTTCACCTTGAACCCCTCGACAGCATACTGGGAGAAAGCGGTGGTGAAGATGATCTTTGTCTGACGAGGCATGATCTTTGCTAACTCGATGCCGCTGAGCTC
Organism: Prevotella sp.; assembly: GCA_018385335.1. Taxonomy (GTDB): domain Bacteria; phylum Bacteroidota; class Bacteroidia; order Bacteroidales; family Bacteroidaceae; genus Prevotella. Next base: position 79,273 of record JAHAZN010000018.1, on the reverse strand, counting down.
GGGCATCTGGATGTCGAGGAAGACAAGGTCGATGGGTTCCTCACGGAAAATCTGCATGGCCGAAATGGCATTGTGGAAGACACCCTTTAGTTGGAGGAAGGGCGTCTTCTCTGCATAACTCTTCAGCAGCTCTGCTGCTAAAGGCTCGTCGTCGATAATGACACAAGAGAGTATCATAGGCGGATGGTGATTGTTGATGTGTAAATGGTTTGATTCGTATTGGGACCCGACAGCCATTCGTAGCGCTGGGGGTAGATGAGTTCCAGTCGTTGTCTCACCTGATGGAGACCGATACCATGGCCGCTGTGGTCAGTAGCGTTCTTGGGAAAGTGGCTGTTGCTGATGGAGCACACGATGGTATGGTCATCAGCACTGATGTTGATATGGACAAAGCTCGGAAGGGTGGCGCTGATGCCATGCTTGAAGGCGTTCTCCACCAATGAGATGAAGAGCATGGGAGCAACAGGGGTCTCGGGACGGGTGAGGTGGGAAGTGAACCGGACATCGACGTTCTCGGGCAGGCGGATGCTCATCAGGTGGACATAGTGCTCGAGGAAACGTACCTCTTCGTCTATCGGTACCCACTGTTTCTGATTGTCATAGAGGATATGGCGCAGGAGACCACTGAGTTCGTAGATGGAACGCTGAGCTTTCTCGCTGTCGAAGGCTACAAGGGCATAGATGTTGTTGAGGGTGTTGAGAAGGAAATGGGGTTTGATTTGCAGACGGAGATTCTTCAGCTCGGCCTCACTCCGCGCACGCTCTGACTCCTGCCAGCGAAGGGCAAGGACAATGGTGATGGCGATGCCGGCGGCGATGCCGAGATTGAACACGTCATGAAGGGCGAAGAAGAACCAGATGCCCATGTCTTGGGTGGGCTCATGGGGAAGATGGGGTGGTTGGTAGTGTTGGTGGGCTATGTGCATGCAGAGATGGAGCAGAAGACCGAGCGTGAGAATCATCATGGTGTTGATCATCCAGAAGCTCTTGCGGTGATGGTTGATGAAGAACCGTGGTATCAGCCAGCAGTAGTTGGCATAGAACACTACCATCTGGAACACCGTGCTGATGCTGCCTATAGCATAGCGAATCCAGTCGATGCCATACTCATGACTGACAAGATGGAAGGGGGAGAGGAGCAACATGCCCCACGCCGCGATATGGATGAAGATATTTCTGCTGGTTGGTGGTGGCATCGAGCCACAGTCCTTCGATAGTGCTGTAAAGGGTTTCCTGCTCCTCTAACAGCGACAGCTCACTGTCCATCTTCTGCAACTTAGCTTTTCTTACGGCTGTTTTTGTCTTGCGCTGATCGAAAAGCGGAACACTGAGGGAGAGTCCTCCCATCACATCGAAATTGTTTTTCATCTGTCTGCCCCAGGTCTTGTCGTTCATTGAGGAGGTGCTGGTGGAGGCGCCTCCATTAAGTGTCAGCGTAGGGAGAAGACCGGCTTTGGCGATGGAGATGTTGAGCTCGTTCTCGCTGATAGCCACGCGCTGAAGCTCCATCTCTGGTCGGTGGAGAAGGGCTTCCTGATAGGTGGTCTGAAGCGTAGGAATGGCTTGCATCACCTCCCCATCGTCGGTAGCAGGGATGGCAACATCAAAACTCTCTTCACCGGTAATCTCCAAGAGCTGTTTGAGTTGTAGTTTGGTGTTGGCGAGGTTGCTTTCGGCCTCAACGACATGATAACGGTCGGTGGCTGTCTGTGCTGACAGCTGGGCCAAGTCGGCCTTAGAGAGTTTCCCCACTTCCATCATCTCCTTACCCCGCTGCTCGTTGAGCTCGCTTGTCTTCAGACTCTGTTTTGTCACAGCGACAGCCTCGTCGAGGTAGAGAATCTGCATATAGAGTTGGGTGATCTGTTCCTTGATGCTGTTGGCAGCCACTGCCGAGTCGAGCTCTGCTTGCTGTTCCATCAGCTTGTTGAGCTTCACGATATTCACATTCTGTTTCCCGTTCCACAACACCCACGAGGCGTTAAGTCCGTAACTTCCATTATAATAGCTCTTGTTGACGCTTGTAGCCACCGTTCCGTTAGCTGCAGTACTGACGCCACTGTTCACCCAAGGACGATAACCCACGGAGTGACTCATTGAAGCGCTAAGGGATGGGAACAGAGCTGCTTTGGCCTGTTTCACATCTTCCGATGCCGACATCCATGCGATAGCTCTCTTCTTGAGTGAGATGTTGTTGGTCATGGCATGATGAAGACAATCATCAAGCGACCACTGTTTGCTGTTTTGTGCAGTGAGGGTAGAGGAGGGGATGAGCACTGCCATCAACAATCCTATCATACATTGCTTTCTTCTCATCAGTGTAGGGTATTAAGTGTTGGCACAATATAGTGGGACTTGAAATTTCAGCTACAAAGATAACGTGATTTATCAGTACTAAAAAAAATAATCTTCAATAAAATCTCTTTAGTAGATAAAAACAAATTATTCTTAGATGTTGTATTTCTGGGTTAACGATTTTTTAACGGAAGGGAATTCCTCGCTACAACGCTCCATACGATGTGGAGCAAACGCGAGCAATGGAATGGTCGAAGCACTAAAAAACAGTATTTGTGCAGCAAAGAAGAAGAAAAATGAAATTGTGTGGGCGCACAATCTATAAAAATAAAAATTGTTATAGAAAAATTTGGAACTATAAAAAAAAGCAAATACCTTTGCAATCGTTATCCTGAAAACAATCTTTTTACCTTAAAGGACTAATACCTATTGAAGATATGAAGCGATTGCCCGAGAGGGTCATCGCTTTATTTTTTTTATTATAAAATATGTGATGAAGATATAGGCTACCGCAAAGAGTTATGCGGAATGTTATTTTTTTGAAAAAGGTGGAAAGGGTTGGTAGAATTTTTATTGATTATTAGTAACTTTGCAGTAATAAAATTATCAATAGGTTATGGCAAAGTATAATATCAGAGAGAAAAAGGACAAAAGTCCGATGTATCAAATGTTGGTAAAACCCGCGTTGATGGATAAACTTAAGGCAGAGATTCTCAGGGTGATAGTGAAGGAAAAGAAGTATCGTGACAGAGACTATTCTGCAAAGCAATTGGCGATAGACCTCGGCACCAACACCCGATATGTGTCGGCTGTTGTGAATGTGAAGTTTGGCGTGAACTACACCACCTTCGTCAATAAATACCGCATTAAAGAAGCTATGAAACTCTTGGCTGATCCACACTATGGTTCTCTCAATATGCAGGAGGTGAGCGACATGGTGGGCTTCGCCAACAGACAGTCGTTCTATGCTGCCTTCTATCGTCTGCAGGACACCACACCAAGGGAGTATAGAATGTCACACATGCCCAAGGTAAACAAGTTTAAAGGCGAATAATAATCACAGTTGGTTAGAAAACGTTGTCGCTTACTACGAATGGATAAAAGCAGCGAAAAGCTATCAACATTTGAATATGCTGGCGAAAGATTTGCAGATATTCAGATGCTCAGATACCGTCTGAGAGGATTTGAAGAACTTAGTCTGAAACAGAAAAGCTACATTTTCTGCCTCGCCAAAGCCACACTCTACGGAAGAGACATCACTTTCGACCAGTTTGGCGAATATGGTCTTGTCATAAGAAAGGTTTTGGAGGTGGTCTATAACACCACAAAAACACAGACTGATAACCCCGAAGCTAAGGCGCTCGAGATTTATCTCAAACGAGTGTGGTTCTCCAATGGCATCTATCATCACTATGGATGCGAGAAGTTTGAACCAGGGTTCTCGTCACGCTTTCTCCGTGAAGAGATGCTGAAGGCTGATGCTTCACAGCTCCCACTGGCACCGGGACAGACCCCCGAAATGCTCTTCGAACAGATAGCACCCGTGATGTTTCAACCCAACGTAAAGCCCAAACGCGTCAATAAGACCGAGGGCGAGGACCTGGTGATGACCTCGGCATGTAATTACTACCAGGGAGTGACACAGCAGGAGGTGGAACACTATTATGCAGAGAAGAAAGCAGCCGCCGGCGACTGTCCTCCTTCCTTCGGACTTAATTCACGACTGGAGAAAAAGAATGGCATCATCGAAGAGAACGTATGGAAAATAGGCGGACGCTACGATAAGGCTCTGAGAAAGATAGTCTATTGGCTCGAAGAAGCAAAAAAATATTGTGAGAATGAGGAACAGAGCGTGGTGATAGACCTCCTCATTCGCTATTATCACACTGGTGATCTCAGACACTTCGATGACTATTCAATCGCTTGGGTTAAGGCTCATCAGGGAATGATAGACTTCGTCAACGGATTCATCGAGGTATATGGCGATCCGCTCGCACTCAAAGCATCATGGGAGGGCATCGTAGAGTATAAAGACTTGATAGCCACCCGACGGACACAACTCATCAGTAACAATGCACAGTGGTTTGAAGACCACTCACCCGTGGCACCTCTCTTTAAGAAAAAGAAGGTGAAGGGTGTTACAGCAAATGTCGTTTGTGCTGCTATGCTTGGTGGGGATGAGTATCCATCAACAGCCATAGGTATCAATCTGCCTAATGCCGACTGGATAAGGGCGCAGCACGGAAGTAAGAGCGTCACTATCGCTAACCTCACTGAAGCCTATGCACAGGCAGCCAAAGGAAATGGATTTAAGGAAGAGTTTGTCATCGATAGCAACACCATCGAACTCATCAACAGATACGGTGATATGACAGACGACCTGCATACCGACCTGCATGAGTGTCTCGGACATGGCAGCGGACAACTGCTGCCGGGGGTGGACGGCGACGCTCTCAAAGAGCATGGCAACACCATCGAGGAGGCAAGGGCCGACCTCTACGGACTTTATTATATGGCCGATGAAAAGATGGTGGAACTCGGACTGCTGCCCGACAGGGAGGCGTATAAAGCCAACTACTATACCTATATGCTCAACGGACTGATGACTCAGCTCGTGAGGATAAGACCTGGAAACACCATCGAGGAGGCTCACATGAGAAATAGAGCCCTCATCGCCCACTGGTGTATGGACCACGGTAACGTGATGAGATGGGTGAAGAGAGAGGGACGTACTTATCTCGAGATTACCGACTATGAGGCGTTGAGACAAAGCATAGCACTGCTCCTTGCTGAGGTGCAGCGCATCAAGAGCGAAGGTGATTATCCGGCAGCAAAGGAACTCGTGGAGAGATATGCTGTGAAGGTGGATAAGACACTACATGATGAGGTGCTGAAAAGATATGAGGCGCTGCATCTCGCTCCCTATAAGGGCTTCCTCAACCCACGAATGACGGCTACCACCGATGACAAAGGACGTATCATCGAGGTATGTATAGACTACAGCGAGACCTACGAGGAGCAGATGATGAGGTATAGCAACGAATATGCGACACTGATCTAAACAAGAGAGAGAGATGATGAGCAATGTAGATGAACAGGTGAAGGAGATAAAACGGTCCTTCAGACTGGTGATGAACGGAGTGACGGCGCAGTCGATGCGCGACAAAGGCGCTGACTATCACATCAACTGGGGAGCACCGCTGCCTGAACTAAAGAAGATGGCGGCTAACATCACACCGGATATACATCTCGCTATCGCCCTGTGGAAAGAGAATGTGAGAGAGTGTAGAATACTGGCACTCATGCTCATGCCGCCCGAAGAGATGTCGCAGGAGTTGACTGACCTATGGATGGAACAGACAACAACCGTGGAACTGGCAGAGCTCGGCGCACACTGTCTCTACGCAAAGACTGCCTATGCCGCAGAGGAAGCTTACTGCTGGATAGCATCAGAGAGGATGCTCTGTCAGGTGGCAGGATTCAATGTGGTGGCAAGACTGATGGCACAGGGCATCGCACCCAACGAGAAAGGTATCAACGAATTTATCGACCAGGCTCTGGTGGCACTGCAGGGAGAGAACCTCTCGGTGAGAAAGGCTGCCATGGCCGCCATCGTAAGGTTTGCTGAACTCGGAATAGTCTATCAACGCATCGCAAAAAGTGCATTGAAAACCATCGATGCCGATTTTTTGTGAAAAGAATGACCAGAGTGTGAAGATATTGTTGTAACTTTGTAGGGCGCAAATGACAAGCGATGGCAATAACTCTTTTACATGAAAAAGACTATAGGAATGCCAAACAGCATCTCCTCCATTATCTGCAGCAAAAAGGGAAGCGGAAAACGCCTGAACGTTTTGCTGTCCTTGAGGCGATGTATTCGTTTGAAAATCATTTCACTATCGATGAACTCGAAAAGAGACTACATCATGAAATGCACTTCAGGGTGAGCCGACCTACACTCTACAACACCATCAATCTCTTTCTCGAACTCAGATTTATCGTGAGGCACAACTTCTTCGGTGCTACCAAATATGAGGTGACGAAGAACGATGCTAACCACTGCCACCAGGTGTGTACACAGTGTGGAAAAGTGACCGAGGTAGAAATACCTGGTGTCGAAGCGCTCATCAATCAAACCAGATTGTTGAGGTTTAGAAAAGAGATATACACATTATATATATATGGGGTGTGTAGCAGTTGTCTGGCTAAACAGACGCGCAACAAAAAGAAAACTAACGAAACGGAAATATAAACAATCAATAAAACTCTGACTATGAACAATGGTAAAGTGGATGTCCTGCTCGGATTGCAGTGGGGCGACGAAGGAAAAGGAAAGGTGGTTGACGTGCTCACACCTCAATACGATGTGGTGGCCAGATTCCAAGGAGGACCAAACGCTGGGCACACCCTCGAGTTTGAAGGACAGAAATATGTGCTCAGAAGTATCCCATCGGGTATCTTCCAGGGTGGAAAGGTGAATATCATCGGCAACGGAGTGGTGCTTGCTCCCGACCTTTTCATGGAAGAGGCACAGGCACTCGAAGCCAGTGGACACGAACTGAAGAAACGTCTGCATATCTCAAAGAAAGCACATCTCATCATGCCTACACACCGCGTGCTCGACGCCGCCTACGAGGCTGCCAAAGGAAAGAGCAAGGTTGGAACAACAGGCAAGGGTATCGGACCTACCTATACCGACAAGGTGTCGAGAAACGGACTGAGAGTGGGAGATATCTTCGAAAACTTCGAAGAGAAATATGCTGCATGCAAGGCTCGTCATGAGGCAATACTCAAGGCGATGAACTTCGAATATGACATCGATGAGGTGGAGAAGAAATGGCTGAAGGGCATCGATTATCTCCGACAGTTCCCTATCGTTGACTCTGAACATGAGATCAACAACCTGCTGAAGAGCGGAAAGAGCGTGCTCTGCGAAGGTGCACAGGGTACACTGCTCGACGTGGATTTCGGTAGCTATCCCTTTGTCACTTCTTCAAATACCATCTGTGCCGGAGCCTGCACAGGACTGGGTATCGGACCCAATAAAATCGGTGATGTCTATGGTATCATGAAGGCCTACTGCACACGTGTAGGGGCAGGACCATTCCCCACAGAACTCTTTGATGAGACGGGCGACACCATACGCCAGCTCGGTCATGAGTATGGTGCAGTGACAGGACGTGAACGCCGTTGTGGATGGATAGACCTCGTGGCACTCAAATATGCTATCATGGTTAATGGTGTCACACAGCTCATCATGATGAAGAGTGATGTGCTCGACGGATTCAAGACCATCAAGGCCTGTGTGGCTTATAAGCAGAACGGACAGGAAATAGACTATTTCCCATATAGTATCGAAGAGGGTATAGAACCTGTATATGTAGAGTTGCCCGGATGGCAGACTGACATGACACAGCTCACCGCTGAAGAGCAGTTCCCCAAGGAGTTTAAGGCGTATGTCGATTTCCTGGAGAAACAGCTTGAGACACCCATTCGTATCATCTCTATCGGTCCGGACAGAGCGCAAACCATCGTAAGAAAATAACACGACATGGCACAAAAACCTAATATCCCTAAGGGAACACGCGACTTCTCTGCCGAGGAGATGGCTAAGCGCAATTATATTTTCGATACCATACGCTCTGTCTTCGCCCTCTATGGCTTTCAGCAGATAGAGACACCGGCTATGGAAACCCTCAATACGCTGATGGGAAAATATGGTGAGGAGGGTGATAAACTGCTCTTTAAGGTGCTTAACAGCGGTGATTATCTACAGAAGGTCTCCGACGAGGAACTGATGCAGCGACAAACACTGAAGTTGGCTTCAAGGCTGTGTGAGAAGGGACTGAGATATGACCTTACTGTGCCTTTTGCCCGTTATGTCGTGATGCACCGCGAAGAACTGCAGATGCCATTCAAACGCTATCAGATACAGCCCGTGTGGAGAGCCGACCGTCCTCAGAAAGGACGATACCGTGAGTTCTATCAGTGTGATGCCGATGTGGTGGGAAGCGACTCCCTGCTCAACGAGGTGGAACTGATGCAGATCGTTGATACGGTGTTTACACGCTTCGGTATCAATGTGCAGATAAAAATCAATAACCGTAAGATTCTTACAGGACTGGCAGAGGTCATCGGTGAGGCAGAGAAAATCGTAGATATCACCGTGGCTATCGATAAACTCGACAAGATAGGACTCGATAATGTCAATGAAGAGTTGAGAACAGCAGGTATCAGCGAGGCTGCCATAGAGAAACTCCAACCTATCATCGCACTTACAGGAAGCAACGATGAGAAACTAAAGGTGATTGCCGAGGTGCTCGCAGAGAGTGAGATAGGACTGAAAGGCGTGGAGGAGACCACCATTATCCTTGATACACTCAAACAGGTGGGACTGAAGAATGAGATTCAACTCGACCTTACCTTGGCACGTGGACTCAACTATTACACCGGTGCCATCTTCGAGGTGAAAGCCTTAGACACTCCTATGGGAAGCATCACCGGCGGTGGACGTTACGACAATCTCACAGGTATCTTCGGTATGCCCGGACTGAGTGGCGTGGGTATCTCGTTTGGTGCCGACCGCATCTTCGATGTGCTCAACACGCTCAATCTCTATCCCGAGGATGCTGTGGCAGGTACGCAACTCCTTTTCATCAACTTCGGAGAGAAAGAGACTGCCTACTGTATGCCTATCGCTGCAAAGGCACGAATGGCTGGAGTGAGGACAGAACTCTATCCCGACAGCGCCAAAATGAAAAAGCAGATGAGCTATGCCAATGCCAAACACATAGCTTATGTCGCACTGGCTGGAGAGAATGAGATGAACGAAGGAATGGTCACACTGAAGAACATGCTTACCGGTGAACAGAAGATGGTGACCCCCGAAGAGATGATTAAAGAGATAGCTGGCTATGAACAATAAGTATTCGCTCTGTGCTCTTCTCAAGCATGTCTCGGCATGCGGAGTAATTCTTGTGGTTGCTGTGCTCCTTATGGCTGCCAAGAAGGAGAAGCCAGTTACTATGTTTATGATAGGCGACTCGACAATGGCCAACAAACCTATCACCAATGGCAACAAAGAACGTGGATGGGGAATGGCACTGCAGTGCTATTTCGATGAGGGGATCATCGTTGAAAACCATGCTGTCAATGGGCGATCATCGAAGAGTTTTATCAATGAGGGACGATGGCAGAAGGTGGTGGAACGAATACAGCCTGGCGACTATGTGGTGATACAGTTTGGACATAACGACGAGAAACCCAAGGCTGACCGTCATACCGACCCAGGAACTACCTTTGATGCTAACCTAAGGAAGTTTGTGAGGGAGACTCGTGAGAAAGGGGGCATCCCAATACTGATGAATGCCGTGGTGAGAAGAAATTTCTTCAAACGCATCCCAGTCAATGATGATGACGAAAAGCTCCGCAATACCGTGGGACCTCCAAGCAAAGAGCTCAAGGAAGAGGGCGATACGCTCTACGACACCCACGGAGCTTACCTGCTCTCACCGCGTAATGTGGCACGCGAACAGAATGCTGTCTTTGTAGATGCCAACGCCATCACTCATCAGTTGGAACAGTCGTTGGGACGCGAAGCATCGAAGAAGCTGCACATGTGGTTCCTCCCAAATGAAGAGCCTTCAATACCCAAGGGCAGACAGGACAACACACATTATAATATCTATGGTGCGCACAAGGTGGCACGACTGTTGGCAGATGCCATGGCAGAAAAGGTGCCCGCACTGCGCAGTCATATCGTAGATTATGACTATAGTGTGGCAAAAGATGGCGTAGGCGATTTCTTTACCATCGACGAGGCTATCGCTTCAGTGCCGCAAAGCAAGAAGAAAATCACCCTGCAACTCTTTAAGGGAGAATGGACAAAACCCGTTGTTCCCAAAGGGAAGAAGATAGCTTTCGTGCTTCGCGAAGGAGCTAAATGGAAAGAATAGAAATAATTTATTGATAGATTAGAAAAAAAAATCCCGCATTATTGTGGGATTTATTTTTTTATTCCTATATTTGCATTGCGTTGCCAAGCAAAGGCAATAGTGAGAAAGAAATAACTATTCATCAATTAAAAAAATAATTACTATGAAGAAAAAATTTGTTTGTGCTGTATGCGGCTACGTATATGAAGGTGATGCCGCTCCCGAGAAGTGCCCCCTCTGTAAGGCTCCTGCCTCTAAGTTTAAGGAGATGGACGATAGCAATGTAGAGTTTGCCACCAAACATGAGTTGGGTGCTGCCCGCAAAGAGGATGCAAGCGAGGAGATGATTAAAGACCTTGAGACTCATTTCAACGGTGAGTGCTGCGAGGTGGGTATGTATCTCGCTATGAGTCGTCAGGCAGACCGCGAGGGTTATCCCGAGATTGCAGAGGCTTACAAGCGTTATGCTTTCGAAGAGGCTGAGCACGCTTCTAAGTTTGCTGAACTCCTGGGCGATGTGCTCAAGGATACCAAGAGCAACCTCGAGGCACGTATTGCCGCTGAACGTGGAGCATGCGAGGATAAGTTCCGCATTGCCAAGAATGCCAAGGCTGCTGGTATGGACGCTACGCACGACACCGTGCATGAGATGGCTAAGGATGAGGCTCGTCATTGCGCCGGATTCATTGGTCTCTATGAGCGTTATTTCGGCAAGAAGTAATTTGTCTCTTTCATACACTTAAATAACTCAAGGAGGGTGTGTCAAGATTTATTTTGACATGCCCTCTTTCTCTTTTCATTTCTTCTCCATTCTCATCACAATAATCACACACTTTGTGCGTTTTAGTTATTGATGAAAAAGCTGATATCTCTTATCTCCCTCATGGCCCTTTTCTTTGTGGCCTGCAGCGACGACGACTCGTTTTCTACCAGCAGAAACGATGTGTTGTCATTCTCCGTAGATACTCTTTCCATGGATACGCTCTTCAGTGGTGTGCCCTCAAGTACAAAGTCGTTCTGGGTGTACAATCGCAACAGTGAAGGGTTACGCCTCGCTAAGGTCCGCCTGAAAAGAGGCTATCAGAGTGGGTTCCGTGTGAATGTCGATGGCTGTTTTCTCGATAATAGCAATGGCAGTCAGATAGGAGGTTTGGAACTGCGCAAGAAGGACAGTCTGCGTGTCTTCGTAGAACTCACCTCACGACCTAATGGCGGAGAGATCCCTATGCTCGTTGAAGATGAACTCGTCTTTACGCTTGAGAGCGGGGTAGAGCAGGTTGTCAATCTCAGAGCCTGGTCGTGGGATGCACTGATGCACAGAGCATTGAGGGTGAGACGAGACACTGTGATACAGTCTTCAAAACCCATCATCATCTTCGACTCCCTGCGTGTTGACAGTGGTGTGACACTCACCATCAAGGCACCCACAACCCTCTATTTTCATCGTAATGCCTCGCTACAGGTCTATGGTACACTGCTCGTGTGTAGCGACGATACTTCATCAGATGTGGTGATGCGAGGCGACCGCACCGACCGGATGTTCGACTATCTGCCTTATGACAGGGTGAGTGGGCAGTGGAAAGGCATCAGGTTCCATGCCTCGTCAACAGGCAACAGACTCTGTCAGCTCGACCTTCACAGTGCTGAGACGGGTATCCTCTGCGACTCCTCGGCTATTGATGAGCAAAAAGTGAGATTATATATGGAGAATGTCACCATCCACAACTGTGCCGGCTACGGACTGAAGACCTATAACACCAATGTCTGGATGGCCAATTGTCAGATTACCAATACCAAAGACGATTGTGTGGCATTCATCGGCGGCAAGGTCCTAATGGCCTATTGCACCCTGGCACAGTTCTATCCTTTTGATGCCGATAGAGGGGTGGCGCTAAGGTTTACCAATTTCGAGGAGAAGAGCAACTGTCCGCTACTCTTGATGGAGTGTTACAATACCTTGGTTACTGGTTATTCCGATGATGAGATAATGGGTGAGGTAGGCGATACCACAGTGGCCTACAACTACTATTTCTCCCACTGTATTTTGCGCACCCCTGCTGAGACCGATTCTACCAAGATGGCTCCTTTCGACAAGGTGATATGGGAGTCGCCCAAGGATACGCTGCAGGGCAAAGAACATTTCTTTCTTGTCGATGCTGACCGTCAAGACTATGATTTCCGTCTGTCTTCCCGTTCAACGGCCCGTGGACAGGCCCGTCCAATCACACTCTATCCCGCCGACAGACTGGGTAACATGCGCAAGAGCGACACACCCGACATCGGATGTTATGAATTCCTGCAACCTCCACAGCCGCAGTCGTTATCATTGAAGGCGCGGAAGAGGCGGTAGATGGCATAGGCCAGGGCAAGTGCTACGATGAAGAGCGTGATTATTTCTTGCATTGGAAGAAACGCTGATATTCGTGTTCGAAGTTGGGCGTGAAAACATCTTTGCCCAACTGCTCCTCTATCTCTTCTATTCTCCAGAACCGTCCACCTGCCAGCTCATCAGCGTTAGGGTGGGGTAGTTCATCTGTCGTAGCACGGTGTACGAATACTAGTTCTCGTTCGACATTGCTCTCAAAGATATAGTGTTCCACACTCTCTGGCGTGAAGTTGGTGAGCCCCAGCTCCTCCTTCACCTCACGTCGCAGCGCCATCTCCACGCTCTCTCCCAAGTCGATATGTCCCCCTGTAGCAGTGTCCCATTTTCCCGGTTGCACGTCCTTCCATGAGGGACGAAGCTGGAGATAGAGTTCACCCTTACTGTTGAAGAGATGGAGATGCACCACGGGATGGAGTTGTTTCGTTCCGCTATGCGCTTCTTGTCTGGTGATGCTACCAATGATGTTTCCCTCTTCGTCAACCAAGGGAAACAGTTCCTTTCCATTGTCCATGATATGGTAAGATTTTTTTTTAGTTGTTTGTTGTCGAACTATTCTTTTGTGAGTTTTCGGAGCAGCACCTTGTTGATAGCCTGTATTCGTCTGCTCTGTTTCTCTATGTCGTCGCGCACATTATTTATATTATTAAAGAACTCAGAGAAGGCATTGAGTAACATGTTCGGCTGTCTGTGATCTTCCGTGTCGATGGGATTAGTGAGGATGCGTATGCCCTTCTCCTCGATATGTACGTCGATGTCAGGTCCCGTCATGATTGGGTCGCCATCATAGTGAATCACTCCAGGCTGCTTGCGCACAATCCTAATCTTTCTGGCTTTAAAGGTCTTTATCTTCGAGTTCTTGTCTAATGTCTTGTTGAACATGTCGATGCTTATCTGTGGCGCATCAAAGGCCGTAAAAGGTTCCATGATGATGACATCCATCAGACCATCTGTCATGGTAGCCTGTGGGGCGATGTAGGCATTGTTGCCATATTGAGATGCGTTGGCACATGCGATGAGAAAGGCCTTGTATCTCTTTGTGCCCGTCTCATCAATCACCTCATATTGTTCTGGCTGGTATTTGAGACCCTCCTTCAGCACGTTCTCAGCATAGGTGATAGGTCCGCGTTTCCCTGCTTCGGCAAACTTCATGCTGATGAAGGCATCAAAGCCCATGCCGCAGGTGCAAAAGAAAGGTAGTTCGTTGATGACACCATAGTCGAGTGCCTCTATTTTGCATTGGTTGATGATGTTGATGGCCTTTTTCACATCCATAGGGATACACAGATGTCGAGCCAAACCATTGCCCGAACCACAGGGGATGATCCCCAAGGCTGTCTGTGAGTGTACCAATGAGCGAGCCACCTCATTCACCGTCCCGTCACCGCCTACAGCCACCACGATATCCGTGTGCTGCTCAACACACTGCTTAGCGAGCTCAGCAGCGTGTCCGGCATATTCAGTGATTATCAAACGATAGTCAAACTTACTCTTGTCAAGGTGCTCCTCTATGAGTTTGGGAAGCTCTTCCTTGCTGTGAGTACCTGAATGCGGATTAAGGATGAATGATATACTTTTCTTATTACTCATAGTGCAAAATTAGTCAAATAGTTGATTTAAGCCTTGCTTTTGCAGCATAAAAAACGCTAAAACGAATAATTATCATCGAAAACATGAGTCTTTTTATGAAAAATTTGTAACTTTGCAGCCAATTTGAATATTTCTAACGATACCTATACCTATTTATATGGGACAGTTACAAGAAAGATACAAGAATTATCGTGAGCCTCAGAAATTCATGGAGGCAGGGGTTTATCCCTATTTTCGTGCGATAACCAGCAAACAGGGCACCGAAGTAGAAATGGAGGGACATCGCGTGCTGATGTTTGGTTCTAATGCCTACACCGGTCTGACAGGTGATGAGCGTGTTATCAATGCAGCTAAGGCAGCCCTCGACCGTTATGGTTCAGGATGTGCAGGAAGTCGTTTCCTCAATGGTACGCTCGACCTTCATGTACAATTGGAGAAGGAATTGGCTGAGTTCATGGACAAGGACGATTGTCTGTGTTTCTCCACGGGCTTCTCTGTTAATTCTGGCGTGATATCAATGGTAGTAGGTCGTGGTGATTATATCATCTGTGACGACCGCGACCATGCAAGTATTGTAGAAGGCCGACGTCTTTCTTTTGCTAAACCTCTGCACTATAAGCACAACGATATGGATGATCTGGAGAATATCCTCAAGGGTCTTCCTCATGAGGCTGTCAAGCTGATTGTTGTGGATGGAGTGTTCTCTATGGAGGGCGACCTGTGCAAACTTCCTAAACTGGTGGAGCTGAAACATAAGTACAACTGCTCACTGATGGTTGACGAAGCCCATGGTCTTGGTGTCTTTGGTAAGCAGGGACGCGGTGTGTGCGATCATTTCGGACTGACCCATGAGGTGGATCTTATCATGGGTACCTTCTCTAAGTCGATGGCAAGTATCGGTGGCTTCATCGCCGGTGATAAAGATACCATCAACTACCTGCGTCACACCTGCCGCACCTATATCTTTAGTGCCTCTAACACTCCTGCTGCCACGGCTGCTGCCATGGAAGCACTGCATATCATGAAGTCGGAACCCGAGCGTATAGAGCAGCTCTGGAAGGTGACCAACTACGCACTGCGTCGCTTCCGTGAAGAGGGTTTTGAGATTGGTGAGACCGAGAGCCCCATCATCCCGCTTTATGTGCACGACATCGACAAGACTTTCCTTGTCACCAAGCTTGCCTTCGATGCAGGAGTATTCATCAACCCCGTTATTCCTCCAGCATGTGCTCCACAGGATACCCTTGTGCGTTTCGCACTTATGGCTACACACACTGAAGAGCAGGTGGAGAGAGGTGTACAGGCACTTACTAAGATTTTCAAGGAGCAGGGCATCATCAAATGATGTTGTTTGCGTAAATAGTTTGAGAAATATTTGCTGAGGTCATAAAAATGTTGTACCTTTGCAAGCGAAATAAAAAAGCCTTTCTCTTTGAAGGCTTTTCCGAGGTGTAGCGCAGTTGGTAGCGTTCCTGGTTTGGGACCAGGCTGTCGCAGGTTCGAGTCCTGTCACCTCGACTTCTCATGAGAGGCATAACCGAAGAGGTTATGCCTCTCATTCTGTATCACCTACCCTCAGAAGAACAGAAGATGAGGAGATAACTCGCTTTATTCATTACTCAATATTACAATCTTGCAATCAGTTACATAGTGAAGAATAAAGATTTTTAGGAAAAGAGTTGGTCAGTTCAAAATAATGTTGTACTTTAGCCATCGGGGGAAATAAATCAATCCTTACGATTACAAAAGGCCATGAATACACTGCTAATGAAACGCATAATAAAGTTTACATACACGCTGCTTCTGGAGTTGTTGCTCCTCCTTGTGCCAGCTGTCGCCCAAGCCAATGACGGACGGCTCTTCAGAGTCATCAATGCTGCATCGGGATTGGCAGATAACAGTGCGCAGACTATCCTCTCTCTTAAAGACGGGCGTATGGCTATCTCCACGATGGGTACCATCAACTTTTATAACGGCGTAGGTTTCTACTGTGTGCATTCCGAAGCACAGGACAGGATGCGACTGAGCAACTACCGCGGCAATTACCATCTTTATTACGACAATAGAGAGAGGCTGTGGCTGAAACACCGCTATGAGGTGACATGTGTTGATATGAATACCGAGCAGCTCATCACCTCCTTTAACGACTGTATTCACTATCCGCTCAACGGACAGGAGATAGAGGACCTGTTTGTAGATTCCGATAGTACCCTCTGGTTGTCGATAGGCGGAAAACTGACTAATGAAGAGCAGAAGATAGCGTTGCCAATACAACCTGTTCTCAATCTTCAAGATGTGGATGTGTGCGATGATAAAGTCTTACTCTTTTACGAGAACGGAATGGTGGAAGTGTTTCATCGTCAGAATGGTAAGCATATCAAGACCACTTACGCCTATAAGGACGAAGAGGTGGAGAAATATAATTCGTCATCGGTGTTGCTGCGTGTGGGACATTCATTTTATCAGATACGCAATGGTCGTGGACATGCCATCCTTCAACGCCTAAATGTAGATACTTATCAGTGGAAGACTCTCTTGACCTGTCAGTATAGTCTCAACAACATGGCACTGTACAACGATCAAATCTATATCCCATCTGCCTATGGCTACTATATCTATCATAAGGACAGTGAAACGTTAGAACACTCTGAGGATGTAGGACTGCTCAACGGCAGCAGGATGATAACCGACATCAATACTGTGGCCTTCGACCATCAGGGAGGTATCTGGATGGGTACGGAGAGACGTGGCTTGCTCTATAGCAAACCTCTCACCTCGCCATTTATCGCTTATACTTGGGACGATCATGAAGCGTTGGAATATTCAGCAGAGATGGATCGCCTCGGCATCAGTTCCTCTGCTTACAGCAAGCGAGGAATCAATACCAATTATACCGATAGTCGTGGATGGCTCTGGGTGGGCACCAACAACGGACTGCAGCTTTTCAAAAAAGGAAAGGCAGGTGAAATGCCCGATACGGTGTTGCGCATCTCAGAAGGACTGCTTAACAATGTGGTGCACTCTATCATTGAAGATGATAAAAAAAATATCTGGATATGCACAAGCAATGGTATCTCCTGTTGTGCGATACGAGATAATAGAGTGAAGTTTATCAGTAGTTACAATGATAAGGATAACGTGCCTTCAGAGACCTTCCTAAACGGACGTGTGATGAAGCGAAAGGACGGACTGATAGTGATGCAGTCGCTAGACCATGTGGTAGCATTTAATCCTAACAGGTTCCAGATGCTTGAAAACACCTCACTCAAACTCTATCCCAAACTCATCCGACTGATGGTCAATGGTAACTTTATCTTCAAGGGTAATAAGGAAGAGGGTATCTATCTTAACGGTTCGGTGAGCAAGTGTAAGCACTTGGAGCTTGATAACGATAAGAACTCTATCCGTCTCACCTTCTCTGGCTTCAACTACTTCCGTCCGTTGCAGACCTTCTATCGTGTGAGGATGACAGGCGGTAGTAGGGTGCATCATCAAGATTGGACCGTATATTCCTATTTTGACGGTCATAATCTTGTTGACCAGAACGGTGTGTTCCACTTTCCTCTGATGGCCCTTGAACCAGGCAACTACCGTGTTGAGGTTCAGGCATCGATGTTCCCTTATGAGTGGCCCACAGACCCTGTTGTCGTGACGCTCACGGTGAGAGAGCCATGGTGGCAGACTACCGGCGTGCGTCTCCTTGTGGTTTTTGTGATTGTTGTGCTGCTCATCGTCAATATCGTATGGTATAACAAAAACTATAAGGTTCAGCTCCAGTGTGCTACTGCCGAGCAGGATGTGCTGAAGCGTCTGAGTCAGTTTGTAGAACGCACTTTGGCATTAGACAATGAACGATTCCTGCCTGGTGTCGCTGAGTCTTATAATGAGAAAGATGAGGCGGCGTCCGACCTCGATGATGATTTTGTTGAGATGATGCTTAAGGTCGTCCCCCTGATAAGACATGGAGAAGAACTGAGCACACGTAAGATAGCATCAATTGCCAATATGAATCTTATGCAGTTCTATGACAAACTAATTGCCAACATCAACAAGAGTCCGAGACAGTTGGCCTTAGCGCTGCGATTATCTAAGGCATGTGAGATGCTCAAGGAGCCGGATGCTGAAGTGGAGGATGTAGCAGATGCCTGCGGTTATGCCTCTCCAAATTTCTTCATCTCAAGTTTCTATCATCGTTATCGCATTACGCCCAAACTCTATGCCGAGCAGCATAGGAGCAAGTAAGAATAAGTGGCGGTGAACCTATCTTTGTGAGTTCTCTACCTCTTTATAACCTACTAAGCGCCAGGTGCGTCCACCATTTTTCTTATAGTAAACATACATCTGGTAGGTATTCTCCGTCTGATAGAAGTTCCCCTCGCTCTCAAGCGCGAAACGTTCCTCGTCGTTGCATCCGAGCAACTGATAAGAGTAGTATCCCTGTTTCTGCAATAGCGTGGCATGATAGGAGCGTGTCTCTTCGTCGTAGCTCATCATATAACTACCTTTGTCTCTGTTGTTACACCATCTGCCGTCTATCATCACGTTACCCTGTTCGAGGGGTGGGTCCATCAGCAGTTGGTAGTGAACGAACACATAGTCGCAGGTCACGTCGTTCTCAAAATTATCACTGTTTCGGATATAGAAACAGCCGTTGGCATCAACATCATAGAGATAGTTCTTTCGCTCTTCGCACACAAAGGGATAGGCATTATACATCTCTCCATCCCATGAGATATGGTCGATGCCCATGGTAGGATGGGAGAGGGCTAACACTTCAAACTTCCTGTATTCGTTGCCCGCAGGAAAGATAAGTTCGCGCTGATGCGACCATTCCAGTCCATTGAGGTTGATAAACGTAGGTTGAGGGTTGATGCACTGGTTGTCTTCCCGCTCATTCTGTCTTACCACGACATGCAGTTGTTCGTCGATATTGTTGACCTTCACATTGCCGTAGTTGAGTTTGATGTGCAACTGCTGATGCCTATTGTTGATGTCGATATCAGTATTGGTACTCACCTCCATGCCAATCTTCATGAGGTCCTCGTTCACAGCGAAGTCAACCTGCAGCACCTCCTCCATCTCATTGTCCTCCTCATAAACGGTAAGCCGGTAGTTGCCGCTCATCTTCAGTCGGCACTGCTCATTGGGTATCTGCAGTCTGTAGTGGGTGTAGAGCACCGTTGTCCCCCTCGACTTCTCATAATTATCGATGGTCATTCCATTGAAGCCTTCTAGGTAGTCGCTTTCGAAGATATCCTCCGATACCGAACCGTCGATTTCGCAGTGTTCTATCTTATAGATGAGACGATGTGCATCATGCGATAGTTCGTCGAAACTGATGTTGAGGATATCATCGCTGTTGAGTTGCATGACAGGCGCCGACAGCCAGTTGTTGTTGACCATGACGGTGAGCGACTGATAGCGGTTGCTCAGTATTGTGTGTCGTGCCTGTGTGCCGACAGCGATAGTCGCAAAGAAGAAGAGGAGGAGCAGTCTTTTGTTCATTGTTAAGGAAGAGAAAAGCCTCTCACGTCGCCCTTACGGACTCAATGAGAGGCTTGAGTGATAGTTTGTTCTAACGAGCAATCAATGTTATCGTCGTCAAAACAGCTTATTTCTTGTTGATGGCCATGTCAACGGTTACAGCCACAGCTACGGTAGCACCTACCATAGGGTTGTTACCCATACCGAGGAAGCCCATCATCTCAACGTGAGCAGGTACTGAAGAAGAACCGGCAAACTGAGCGTCAGAGTGCATACGACCCAGGGTATCGGTCATACCGTAAGAGGCGGGACCGGCAGCCATGTTGTCGGGGTGAAGAGTACGACCAGTACCGCCACCAGAGGCTACAGAGAAGTAGGGCTTGCCAGCAAGCACGCGCTCCTTCTTATAGGTACCGGCTACGGGGTGCTGGAAACGTGTGGGGTTGGTAGAGTTACCTGTGATAGACACATCAACATCCTCCAGCCAGTTGATAGCCACACCCTCACGAACGTCATCAGCGCCATAGCAGTTCACCTTGGCACGGGGACCGTCAGAGTAAGCGATGCGGTTAACCACGTTCACCTTACCTGTATAGTAGTCAAACTTAGTCTGTACATAAGTAAATCCGTTGATACGGCTGATGATCATAGCAGCATCTTTGCCCAGACCGTTAAGGATGCAACGCAAGGGGTTCTTACGCACCTTGTTAGCCATCTCGGCAATCTTGATAGCACCCTCAGCAGCGGCGAAGCTCTCGTGTCCAGCCAGGAAGGCGAAACACTGAGTCTCCTCGCTCAGCAGACGAGCAGCCAGGTTACCATGTCCGATACCAACCTTACGGTCATCAGCCACAGAACCTGGGATGCAGAAGCTCTGCAGACCGATACCGATAGCCTCAGCAGCCTCAGCAGCAGTCTTCACGCCCTTCTTGATGGCGATAGCAGCACCGCAAACATAAGCCCATTTGGCATTCTCAAAGCAGATACCCTGAGTGTCCTCGCAAATCTGATAAGGATCAACACCTGCTTCTTCGCAAATCTTATTAGCCTCTTCGATATCCTTGATACCATTCTCGTTAAGCGCAGCAATCACTTGCTTGATACGGCGCTCCTGGCTTTCAAAACTTACTTTTCTTATCATCGTCTGTTCCTCCTTATTCTTTACGTGGGTCAATACTCTTCACAATTCCCTACTCAGCCTTGGTGCGACCATAGCTTCCAGTGAACTTCTTCACAGCCTCGTTGGCATCCATACCAGCCTTGATGGCTTCCATCATCTTGCCGAGGTGAACATACTCGTAACCACATACCTGGTTGTCCTTGTCGAGGAACATCTTTGTGATGTAACCCTCGGTAAGCTCCAGATAACGTGTACCCTTAGCCACTGTACCGTAGAGTGTACCAGTCTGACTGCGCAATCCCTTGCCAAGGTCTTCCAGTCCGGCGCCGATAACCAAACCACCCTCAGAGAAGGCACTCTGGCTGCGACCATAGACAATCTGGAGGAAGAGCTCACGCATGGCAGTGTTGATAGCGTCACAAACGAGGTCGGTGTTGAGCGCTTCGAGGATGGTCTTGCCAGGGAGAATCTCTGATGCCATAGCAGCAGAGTGAGTCATACCTGTACAGCCGATAGTCTCAACAAGGCACTCCTGGATGACACCTTCCTTAATGTTAAGAGAGAGCTTGCAAGCACCCTGCTGAGGAGCACACCAACCCACACCGTGGGTATAACCTGAGATGTCTTTAATCTCTTTTGCCTGAATCCATTTTCCTTCTTCGGGAATGGGGGCGGGACCATGATTAGGACCTTTGGCAACAACGCACATGTTGTTGACTTCATTAGAATACTGCATATTCTTTGCTTTTGGTTAAAATGTGAATAATGAATTCGTTCTAAACTTAGCTTGTGCAAAGGTACAAAAAAAGTGATGAATATACATTGGTTCGTCCTCACTTTTTTGTTCTTTTTTGAAGAAAATAATATCCTTTGTTGGTGATGTGAGAGATTTGATGTATTTTTGACGTGCAATTCATGTAACAATGACGTCATTCACTACAATCATACAAAGGGTGTTTGCCCTCTCTCTCCTGTGGCTATGGACTGCCATCTCTTGGGGTGGGTCGGGAGATCTTTCTTCCTCCAAACTCTCTTCTTATCTCACCTACCTTCTCTCCCAGCGACGCGCGGCACTCGCTGCCTGTCCCCCATCTGTCGCTATGGCTGATGGACAGTATCGTCCACTCTGCTCTGGGCAGTCATCTCCTCAGGTGATGGCTTTCGTTCAGACCGACGGCAGTTTTGAGGATGAGGTCTTCAGCAGTCATGGTGCAAGATGTTGCTGTAGGGTAGGCGATATTGCTGTCGCTCTCCTGCCCATCGACGCGCTGCCATCACTTGCGACGCGCGAAGATGTGCGTCGCATCGAAGCGAGGGCTACGGGGAAGGTGCTGATGGATACAACCCGGATGATAGTGAATGCCACCCCTGCCTACCAGTCGTCAATGTCTCCTCATCCGTTTACAGGTAAAGGTGTTGTTGTGGGGGTGATGGATGTGGGGTTCGACTTCACCCATCCCACCTTCCTCGATATGGAGACAGGCAGGAGTAGGGTAGGTGCATTCTGGGACCAGCTCTCCCTCGATACCGTAGGCACGTCGCTTCCAGTAGGAGCCGACTATGTCGGTGAGCAGAAGGTGCTTGACTATGCCCACTCCCGCGATGCCATGCTCATCAGTCATGGCACTCACACCCTGGGTATTGCTGCCGGCGGAGGCTACGACAGTCCTTATCGGGGGGTCGCCTACGAGAGCGAACTCTGTGTGGTCGCCAATGCCGTGAACACCGACCTGCCACTCATCGATTCCACGGATATCTACCGCTACACCACTGCCACCGATGCCCTCGGGTTTAAGTATATCTTCGATTATGCCGAGCGTCGTTCTGCTCCCTGCGTCATCTCATTCAGCGAGGGTTATCATGAGCAGTGGGATGACGAAGATCTCTTATACGCAGAGTTTCTCAGTAGGTTGGTCGGTCCCGGACGTATCATTGTAACTTCGGCAGGCAACGAGTCGGTCGTTCCCACCTACCTCGGCAAACCCTCATCCCTGTATCAGGTAGGTGCGCAACTGATGGGCGGAGAGAAGCAGGGGGTGATGCACTTCTTTGCTGACGGACCCTTTGAGTTCTTGCTCTCCGTTGGTGAAGGGGCAACCACCAGTACAGTAGTGTTCTCCTCTTCATCACTCGAAAACGATACCCTGTGGTGTGATACGCTCTGGACGCATGATAGACACCGCTATCTCGCCCTGCAGGCTCTCCGGCGACCATCGCTGCCTTTCTGTCAACTCTCCCTGCAGAGCAATGACTATCTCTATAACCTTTCACATCTGCGCCTCCTTCTGCGCTCCACCTCAACAGTGTCTGCACTCTGCTCCTCTTCCTCTTTCTTTTTTGTCAATAGCGAGGAAGGGTGGGATGGTGCCACTGCTACCCATAATATCCTTGCCCCAGGCTGTTTTCCATCAGTCATCACCGTAGGTTCGACGATTCACCGGACGGGTTTCTATAACTATCTCAACGAATACAAAGACTACGCTCAAGAGGGACGTAACGATGGGGTGCTGGCTACCTACTCATCCGTGGGTCCAACACTCGATGGACGGCTGAAACCGGAGGTGGTGGCACCTGGGAATAACATCATCTCATCGTATAGTAGTTTTTATTTAGCGGCTAATCCACAAGCATCAGATATTCAGTCGGATATTGCTCATTTCGATTACAATGGTAGAACCTATGCGTGGAATGCTAATACGGGTACTTCGATGGCCACTCCTGTGGTGGCAGGAGGCATTGCTCTATGGCTTCAGGCAAAGCCCGATCTTACCCCCGAAGAGGTTGTCGAGTTGCTTCAGTTAACGTCTCGTCATCCAGAGCAGGAACTCACTTATCCCAACAACGAATATGGATATGGAGAGATGGATATCTATGCTGGTCTGCTCCGACTCTTAGGTGTTGATGCTATTGAGGGTGTGACAGCTCAAGCCCCTCATGCCATTACCTTTAGCAGGATGGATAATAACACGGTAAGACTGAGTGCAGCATCATCGTTTACTGCTCCACTCTGTGTCGGTCTCTATGATATGCAAGGCAGACAACTGCATACCTATCATTTGTCAGCAGGCGACCATTCTGAGCATATCCTCACGCTTCCCACCCTCTCTTCCGCCCTCTATCTCCTTTCTGTCTCTTCCCCGCAGTCAGGGTACAATGGAGTGTTTGTGTTCAGATACTGACCCGTAATTTGTCATGACAAAGCCCACATGATAAAAGTACTACATAGTGTTACAACAAGAAGCAATAGCAGTTACAGTCG
Organism: Prevotella sp.; assembly: GCA_018385335.1. GTDB lineage: Bacteria > Bacteroidota > Bacteroidia > Bacteroidales > Bacteroidaceae > Prevotella. Next base: position 55,208 of record JAHAZN010000018.1, on the reverse strand, counting down.
ATAGTGATTGTTGCTGCTATTGTTATAGTATATAGGTATTACTACCTGTTGTTGAAATCGCTCAACAAGCGCTGGAGATAATTCTCTGGGGGCGCATAGCTTTGCTGGAACCGAGATAGCAATACTGAGAGGCGGCGATGGGAGAAAGTCACAAAAAAAGCAGGGAGACTTGCGTCGCTCTGCTTTTGAAAGAGGAGAGGTACCTGGCAGAGTCGAACTGCCCTACACGGTTTTGCAGACCGTTACCTAACCGATCGGCCAAGGTACCATTCTTTTTTGCGGTGCAAAGGTAGGCATTTTATTTTATCCTACCAAATAAATCAGCGCTTTTTTTTCACTTGTGAATCATATTGTATGCTTGTTGATAGATGAGCAGGAGTTCTTCTGTTGTCTTTTTCCATGAGAAGAGACCGGCACGGTCCAGTCCCCATTGACGCTGTAGCGCATAGTAGTCATCGTCTGTTTCCAGTCGCAACATCATCGTGGTGATGGCTTCCACACAGCAAGGATCAACCAGTGCTGCCTGATCTCCACCTATCTCTGGCATCGACGAAGTGTTGCTTGTTATCACAGGAGTTCCGCTTGCCATTGCTTCGAGGAGTGGGATGCCAAAACTCTCCCTCAGCGAGGTGTAGAGCACTGCGAAGGCAGAGCGGTAGAGGAAGGGAAGATGACGGTTCTCGATATAATCGTTGAGCAGGATATAGGGGCGAATATCCTCTATATGATGCTTGGAGAGCAGTTGGGAGAGTCGGCTCTCTGAGAAATCGGCAAGGAGGAGCGAACGTTTTTTCTTCGACTGCTGAAGATAGTGTGCATAAGCAAGCAGTGTACGTTCTGTATTCTTCTTGGGGTCGGTATTGCCGAAGAAGAAGAAATACTCTTTTCCCTGACTGTAGCGATTGACAATCTCGACGTTCTCCTCCCGTTCGTCAAACCATGTGTTGTAGCCGTTATAGATTCTCACCACTCTTTGTGGATCGAGGTGAAGTTTGCGGAGGATATTGTCGCGTTCGAAATCGGAGACGGTGATGATATACCGGCATTTGTCGAGGATGGCAGGTACCACCCATCGGCGATAGAACCATCCGAGGTTCTGATAAAGTGATTTGTTGCCCTTGTCGCGTTTCTCAAGAAAGATGATGTCGTGCAGCGTAAGGATAAGCGGTACGCGACAGAAGATGGGCGCGGTGTTACTCGTACAGTGGAGCAGGTCAACCGCCCATTGCTTCACCGCCCTTGGCAGTGCCCACTGTTCCCAGAGCGGGTAGGAGGGGCAGTTGAGCTCCACCACCGTCATCCTTGGAGTGCTCTGCAGACAGCGGTCCTCGCCAGGTTTGACAAACACAACATACTCGTTGACGGTATCTATCTTCTGTAACATCTTCAGTTCTTCGAGTACTACATAGTCCATGCCATGTTTCCGTTTTCTGAAGATACGCTGTGCTTCTATTCCAATTTTCATCTTATTTGAGTTGTTTGATTACTTTCGCTGGTACGCCAGCCACGACACAGTGAGCGGGCACATCGCTGCACACCACAGCACCTGCTGCCACCACGCAATGCTGTCCGATTTTCACACCGGGGAGAATGGTGGCATTGGCACCTATCCACACATCGTCGCTTATCTCTACCATCTTTGTCTCCACCCCTTGCATGTCGATGGGTATCGACGGATTACTGAAGATGTGGTTGAGTCCTGTGACGACCACCCCCTGTGCGAGTTGCACATGACTGCCGATGCTTACCGGTCCGATGACGATGGAATGTATGCCCACTCTCGAGTGGTTACCTATGACAATGTCGCCCACGGCATTGTTGATACAGGCAAACGACTCTATCACGCTGTCCTCTCCGAGACTGAATTTGCGAAAGGGTGGGGTGTCCATCCTCACACTGCTGTAGATGATGGAGTGCCTGCCCCGATGTTGATAGAGCGGGGCGAGCCACCTCACGTACCATCGAGGTCGGGAGAGGCGTGGGTTCATGATGAGCATTTCCGTCCAACGCTTGATACGTGGATTCTCCTTCATCCATGCTCTTATTGATTGTCGTGTAGGCATCATTGACTTATTTTATTTTTGATTTCAGTTGTTCCATCCCTTTCATAGCAGCGATGTTCGCTTTGCGCCAGTCGGTGTCTAAGGAGAAGCGCGTGAGACAGTCGCCCTTAGCAAAGTAAGCCAGTGTGATATCCTCTTCGGGGTCGTTGAAGAGCGGGTTGGAGTAGGAGGCATCCATGAAGCATTTCTGTATCTCCACCTGATAGGCGTCGGGCATTTCTGTCGCTTCGATGATGCTCTTGGTGTAGAAATTGACGAAGGTGTTGAGAGCCATGGCCTGCTTGTCGAGGAAGATGGTGGAGGAGTCGGGCATCACCTCGCGCATCTTCACCAGCATATAATCGAGGGCATCCTGCTTAAACTGTGCTATCTGTCGGATGGTGGGGTTGGTCTTACTGTCGGTGGCAAGCGTGCGAGCATTTCTCAACACTTCCAGATAGACCTCCTGTGCCTGACATAATGTGATGCAGCAGAGGAAAAACGATAGAAACAGTGTTCTTTTTATCATCTGAATGTTCATAGAGTGATAGTTTTTTTTGTTGTAATTAGTGTCTTGTAGGTGCAGAGCTCTTTACGAAAGGTCTAATGTTTCTCGAGCGTCATTGCATATTGGATACACGAGGGCAGTTCATCGTCGTAATGAGTCACCATGATGAGCGTTTTATCCTGCTTGGTGCAGTAGTTGTCTATCACCTCGAGTGCACGTCTGCTGTTGGTCTCGTCGAGTCCGTGGAGCGGTTCGTCGAGGATGAGCAGGTCGGGTTCTTTGACGAAGGTGCGTGCGAGGAGCACCAGACGTTGCTCACCACTGGACAGTTGGAGAAACTGTCTCTCTGCTAGCGTCTCGATGCCGAAGACCTCCATCCAATGGCGACACTGCTCTTTCTCTTCGGCAGAGACCTTGCCATATAATCCCATGGTGTCGCGCATTCCGCTCGCCACAATATCCAGGGCAGGTAACGGATGGCGGTAGGCGCGGTGCATCTCTGGTGAGACATAACCGATGTGTTTCTTTATCTCCCAGATACTCTCGCCACTCCCTCGCTGATGACCGAAGAGGCGGATATCGGCGGCGTAGCCCTGAGGGTTATCGGCACAGATAAGCGAGAGCAACGTGCTCTTCCCCGAGCCGTTAGGACCGCGCAGTGCCCATCGCTCGCCTCTGTTCACCTGCCAAGAGAGCTGATGGAGTATGATGCGCCCACCATAACCTATCGATACGTTGTTGAACAGTAGGAGTGCCTTCTTCTCATCCTGTTGTCTCTCCTCGGGAGAGAGAAAGGGGCGTGTGGGAATGGGCGTATCGGCTGCATTTTGAACGGCGAATGCTTCTTTGGGATGAACCACCCCATGCTCCACGCGCACGGTGTGAGTGATGAAGTGGGGGATATCTTTCCATTTCGCCACCACGAGGATGAGCTGTGTTTCTCCTCCCTTTACCACCTTTTCCAAGGTGTCTGTCAGTAGTTGACGAGCTTGTGTGTCGAGTCCGATATACGGGTTGTCGATGATGAGCACCCGCGGATGCGCCTCCAGCGCTTTGTTCAACTGGTATTTGCGCAGTTCACCACTCGAGAGTGAGATAATCGGTTGACCGTTGACCATAGGCATCTCAGGGTCTATCTCCTGTTGATTCCATCGCTGTTGCAGGAAATATGTGGCATCGCTCTCTCCATAGGAGTCTCTGAAGGTGACGAGTTTTATATTGTCAGAAACAAAGGGTTTGTCGCTGGGAGCGAAGTTGTATTTAGCCTGTTGATGCAAGAGTGGATGGCGTCCGGTGATGATATCAGTAAACATCGATTTGCCACTTCCATTGTCGCCAATCACAGCTATCTGTTCACCCTCGCAGAGTTCAAAATCCACGGGTTGTGCCATGCGCCATTCCTCTTTTCTCGGCGTTCCCTGTTTTATCTTGATGATTGTCTGCATTGTTACAAGAGTATTTGTCGTGGTTTATACCTATATATTATTTAGACACTCTCTCCTTGTTCTTGTTGATAAAATCCTTCCATCCGTGATAGTGGGTGTCCGACTCGGGTTTGCCAGCTTGAAGGAAATGACAATAGGCAGCGCCGAGAGCATCGGTGGCGTCGGTCATCTGTTGCATGTCCCTGTCGCTTATCTTCATCAGTCGTTGCAGCATGGCAGCCACCTGTTCTTTCGAAGCAGCCCCCTGACCGGTGATAGCCATCTTGATCTTTGTCGGCGCATATTCGTGGATAGGTACACCGTGGTTGATGGCCGCTGCTATGGCCGTTCCCTGTGCCCTCCCGAGTTTGAGCATCGACTGCACGTTCTTTCCGAAGAAAGGGGCCTCGATAGCCATTTCATCAGGCAGATAGGTGTCGATGATAGCCGACACACGCTTGAAGATATGTCCCAACTTGAGATAGGCATCTCCCGCCTTGCGCAGATCTATCACCCCCATGGTGAGCATCTCCGCCTTGTTGCCCACCACCTTGATGAGTCCATAGCCCATGACGTTGGTGCCGGGGTCGATACCTAAGATGATTTTCTCCATAGTGTCGTTTCCTTTGTCGTTATGTTAGCTGATAAACACGTTGATATGTTCGTCATTCTTTTCTATTATCCTCACCTTTCTTTTATAGATGGTGAAACGTGCCAGTCGGTGACTGACACCTTTTTTCTCCAGTGTGCGTAGGATATAGGTCCCGTCGGGCAGTGATGTCACATCCGCCTTTCCCTGTCTGCACCGAAGTGTGGTGACGAGTGTGCCCTCCATTGAGGTGACCACAGCTATACCCGTATAGGCAGGCTGGTGTTTACTAAGCCAGCTGTTGTCTGTCGTCTTCTCCTGCTCCTTATCTGCGATATCGAGGCAGGTAGGCGGATCTTCCTGACAGGCACTGCTCTCCATGCCCAACCTATCGATGACCGTCACGGCATAGTACCAGGGGTCGGCATCTCTGTGGTGTCTCACAGTGAAGAAAGGCTGACTGCTTCGAGTGATCATGAGGTTTTCTGCCTGTCTGGTATCTACGGGGTAGTGATGCGACGCATAAAGATTATAATAGCAGGCAGTGGCATGGTGCTGATTGTCTGGTATCTCCCATGATAGTCCGTCTATCGAATCTGTCTTCACCACCGAGAGCTGTTGGACGGGGTTGGGTAGCTTGTAGCCATAGCCCTGCATCACCATAGGCAGGGCAGGCGTCTTGTTCCAGTCTTTCTTGATGAAGTCGTAAAGTCCCTTGGTGTTGTTGAGCAGATGCTGCGTACGGAAGATGGCATAGCCCGCACCATATTGTCTGATGGCATTGAGTTGTCTTATCATCGTCTCCAGCGGCCAATCTTTCTCCCTATAGTCGAGCATGTATCCTCCCAGTCCACTCACGATATCACAGTTCTGTCGGTGCTCTATCCAGTCGAGCAGGAAAGGATAGAACTGATTGCCTTTGAAATACATCATGGGATAGAGCTGGTCCATCCATCCTTCTTTCGCCCACCGCTGTGCTTCCTGGTATGTGCGACTGTAGGCATTCCATCCATAACTTGAGAAGCGTGAGAGGTCGTCGTGTTTGCCTATCGGCGCACAACTCATCTTTACCCATGGCTTGAGCACCTTCACACCCCGACACACTTTCTCTACGATGCGTGAGATGTGTTGTCTGCGCTGCTCCGCCTCAGACCGTGATGTGGCCTTGGGCCATGTCTCAGGATAACGGATATAGTCGAGGTGGATACCGTCGATATCATAGCGCCCAGTGATCTCCTGGCAGAGCGACGTGATATAGTCTGCTGTTTTACTATAGGCAGGATTCATAAATCCCTCGTCGCCAATCTTTTTCAACATCGATGGGTGTCGCTTTCTCAGCTGTTGGCATCCCGTCTTGTTCCATTTCCCTATGGGGATGGCAACCACCCATGCGTGGAGTTCCATGCCCCGCTTATGACAAGCCTCGATGGCATATTCCAAGGCGTCATAGCCCGGACTTCTTCCTGGTATGCCCGAGAGACATCCGTCCCATGGTTCATAGTTTGAAGGATAGATGGTGGTGGCTCTGATACGCGTCTGCAGCAGCACTGTGTTGATGCCCGCCACTTTCAGTCTGTCGAGGATATTATCGAGTTGCTGTTGCTGTCTTGCTGCCTGTTCCGCTGTCCTTGCATAGCCCCTGGGCCAGTCGAGTCCGCCGATGGTCGTCAGCCACACCGCTCGCGTCTCATGTTTGGGCGATTGTCCCCATTCGGCCGCTTTGGCAGGAAGGCTGATGACGATGACAAGGAAAAGCGCATAACAGAAAAGTAGTTTTCTGTTGTCCATATTTTACTTATTTTCTTGCAAAGTTATGATTATTTTTTCATTTTCAAATAAAAATAGTTACTTTTGCACAGCAAAAAACAGAAAAAGAATGATATCTTTGTTATTGAGCATTGTTGCTCTCATATTGGGATATTTTGTTTACGGTCGTTTTGTTGAAAGGGTGTTTGGTCCCGACGACCGAGTTACGCCTGCCATTTCCAAGGCTGATGGAGGAGATTATGTGGTTTTGCCCAGTTGGAAAGTCTTTATGATTCAGTTTCTGAATATTGCTGGTACTGGTCCTATTTTTGGAGCTATCATGGGAGCAAAGTTTGGTCCTGCCGCTTATCTGTGGATAGTGTTTGGCTGCATCTTTGCCGGTGCTACTCACGATTATCTCAGCGGGATGCTGTCGTTGCGTAATGGCGGTGTGGGTTTGCCCGAGCTCATAGGCAAATATCTCGGCAAGTTCTCACGACAGCTGATGCTCGTCTTCTCCATTTTCCTGCTCATCATGGTGGGGTCGGTATTTGTTTATAGTCCGGCGGAGATTCTCCAGCGTCTTGGAGGAACATCATCGATGTGGATAGTGATTATCTTTGTCTATTATGTCATCGCCACCATGCTTCCTATTGACAAGTTGATAGGTAAGATTTATCCCTTCTTTGCCTTCTCTATCCTGTTTATGGCAGTGGGGATGCTGGTGATGCTACTCATCAAGATGCCCGTTGTTCCCGAGTTGTGGGATGGTCTGGGTAATATGGCTCTTTCGCACGATAACAGTGAGCTCTTTCCCGCTCTATTCATCACCATTGCCTGTGGTGCTATCAGTGGGTTCCATGCCACGCAGTCGCCCCTGATGGCTCGTTGTATGAAGAGCGAGCACTTGGGTCGCCCCGTGTTCTATGGGTCGATGATTACCGAGGGCTTTGTAGCACTTATCTGGGCCACTGTCTCTAGCTGGTTCTTCTATGGCTCGCCTACGCCGGGTTACGAACTGTTGGGCGTGGAAACAGGCTATCAGACCTCTGCACCATCAGTAGTCTTTCAGGTGTGCAGCAGTTGGCTTGGCGTAGTTGGTGGCATCCTTGCCCTCATCGGTGTAGTGGCAGCGCCCATCACCAGCGGTGATACCGCTTTCCGTTCAGCCCGCCTTATCGTGGCCGACTTCCTCCATCTCTCGCAGACAGCGATACGTCAGCGTCTTATGGTCAGTGCGCCGCTCTTTGCCATGGCCATCCTGATGCTCTTCTGGCAGATAGATAATCCCAACGGATTCAATGTGATATGGCAGTATTTCGGTTGGGCCAACCAGACGCTCTCCGTCTTCACCCTCTGGATGCTCACCATGTGGCTCTCGAGGAAAAGGGGCTTCTACTATATCGTTACGCTCATTCCAGCGATGTTCATGACGATGGTCTGCACCACCTTTATATTTGTGTCTAAGCAGAGTCTGCATCTCGACTATACGTTGGGTTGCCTCCTCGGTGCCTTCCTTACCCTCGGCTTGACGCTACTCTTCTTCGTGGCCAGACGTAAGGTGACCAAAGAGTAAGAATTAGAATTTTTAGTTAATCATCAAATAATAAAACAGTTATGAAGAAAAGAATCATCCTCTCCCTCTTAGCAGGAATGCTCACAATGAGTAGTTTTGCACAGTTTGAATGTGGAAAAAAATATATCGGCGCCTCGCTCTCAGGCTTCGATCTCAGTTACAATGGTTCTGAGAAAGGTAACCTGGGTCTGTCAGCCAAGGTTGGTTATCTCTTTGCCGACGACCTGATGGCCACGGCAAGCATCGCTTATGACAAGCAGAACGATGTGCCAGCAGCCTACTCTTTCGGTGTAGGCGCACGTTATTATATCATACAGAACGGACTCTTCCTCGGTGCTTCTGTCGATTATAGACATGCCACGAAAGACTTCAACGACCTGATGCCCAGCGTGCAGGTGGGTTATGCCTTCTTCCTCAGCAAAACAGTGACCGTAGAACCCGAGGTTTATTACGAGCAGTCGTTTAAGAACCACAGCGACTACAGCAAGATAGGGTTCCGTGTAGGAGTGGGCGTCTATCTCTGAAGATAGCCTGCATAGAAAGTGAGAACAATAAAAGATTTATAGCATTTAACGAATAGAAGAAATATGCTGAGCGTAGAAGAACTGAACGACCGCCTCATCGACCTCTCGTTCGCTGAGGATATCGGTGATGGCGACCATACCACACTGTGCTGTATTCCCGAAGATGCCATGGGACAGTCGAAACTCCTCATCAAAGAACCCGGAATACTTGCCGGTGTCGAAGTGGCTAAGGAAGTGTTTCGCCGTTTCGACCCCACCATGCAGGTGGAGGTGTTCATCGGTGATGGCAGTAAGGTGAATGTAGGTGATGTAGCAATGATTGTGACAGGCAAGGTGAGGAGTCTGCTCCAGACCGAACGTCTGATGCTCAACATCATGCAGCGCATGAGCGGCATTGCCACCATGACACACCGTTATGTGGAGCGTCTTGAAGGCACCGGTACCCGTGTGCTCGATACCCGAAAGACCACACCGGGCATGCGTATGTTAGAGAAGGAAGCCGTGAAGATTGGTGGCGGATGCAACCACCGCATAGGACTCTTCGATATGATTCTCCTCAAGGACAACCATGTTGACTTTGCCGGCGGAATAGAACCCGCTATCGAGCGTTGTCATGCTTATCTCAAGGAGAAGAACCTCGACCTGAAGATAGAGATAGAAGTGAGAAATTTCGATGAACTGGAACGAGTGTTGAGTCATGGAGGCGTGAATCGCATTATGCTCGACAACTTCAGCGTAGAAGATACGCGCCGTGCTGTGGCACTTGTGGATCATCGCTATGAGACAGAGTCGAGTGGAGGTATCACCTTTGATACTATCCGCGACTATGCTGAATGTGGAGTAGATTTCATCTCCGTAGGTGCACTCACTCATTCAGTAAAAGGATTAGATATGAGTTTTAAAGCATGTTGATATGAGAATAAATAGAATTGTCTTCACAGCTCTCCTTTGTGCTGTGGGGACCCCCCTGTTGGCTTGCACCAACCTTATCGTAGGCAAGAAGGCCAGTGTTAATGGTGCTGTGATGTGTTCTTACAGTGCCGATGACTATGGAATGTTCCAGAATCTCTGTCATTATCCAGCCGCCAAGCATGCCAAGGGAACAATGCGTACCATACGCAACTGGGACAGCAACAAATATCAGGGTGAGATACCCGAAGCACCAGAGACCTATAATGTCATTGGTAACATCAACGAATATCAGGTGACTATAGCAGAGACCACCTTTGGCGGTAGAGAAGAGATGGTTGATACCACTGGTCTCATCGACTATGGTTCACTCATCTATCTCGCTCTTCAGCGTTCCAAGACTGCCCGTCAGGCCATTGAGGTGATGACCACCTTAGTGGAGACCTATGGCTATTGCAGTGAGGGAGAGACCTTCACTATCTGCGACCCTAATGAAGCGTGGATCATGGAGATGATGGGCTGTGGTCCTGGCAGTAAGAAGGTGGTGTGGGTGGCTCTCCGCGTCCCCGACGATGCTATCTGTGCCCATGCTAATCAGAGTCGCATACGTACCTTCAACAAGAAAGACAAGCAGAATGTGATGTGTTCGAAGAATGTCGTCAGCTATGCCCGTGAACAGGGATGGTTTGATGGCAAGGATGCCGACTTCAGTTTCTGTGATGCCTATGCCGCTCCCGATTTCGGTGGCCGCCGTTATTGCGAAGCTCGTGTGTGGTCGTTCTTCAACCGTTTCTCTTCGGATATGAGCCGTTATGTGCCTTATGCTGAAGGTAAGGTAGAGAATGCCGAGCCTATGCCGCTGTGGATCGTGCCCAACAAGCAACTTGGTGTGGCTGATGTTGAGGCGGCCATGCGCGACCATTATGAGGGAACACCCTTTGCGCTCGGCAGCGACATAGGCGGGGGTATCTGGCAGATGCCTTATCGTCCTACACCACTGAGTTTCAAGGTCGATGGTAAGGAGTATTTCAATGAGCGTCCTATCAGTACCCAGCAGTCGGGCTTCGTCTTCGTGGCTGAGATGCGTTCGTGGTTGCCAAGGGAGATTGGTGGCGTGCTGTGGTTTGGCAATGATGATGCCAACATGGTGGCTTTCAACCCTATCTATTGCTGCACCACCAAGGCTCCCCGCTGTTTCAATACGCCGGGTGTCGATGCGCTTCGCTTCAGTATGGACAATGCCTATTGGGTGTGCAACTGGGTGAGTAACATGGTTTATCCACGTTATAGTCAGATGTTTGGCAGTTTGAAACAAGTGCGTGACTCTCTCGATGCTTCATGGCTCAGCCGTCAGGGCGAGGTGGATCGTCGTGCCCAGGAGTTGTATGCCTCTTCGCCCGAGCAGGCAGTGAACTATCTCACAGCCTATGGTGCTGAGAAGGCCGAGCAGATGCTCCAACGCTGGCAGCAGTTGGCTTTCTATCTTATCGTGAAATACAATGATATGATTGTTAAGCCTGAACAGGATGGTCGTCTCCTCCGAACCCCCCACGGACTGGGTGCAAGAGTGCAGCGTCCGGGCTATCCCGAGCGTTATGCCCGTGAACTCATCCGTCAGACAGGAGACAAGTTGGCTGTCCCAACCAAATAATCCAGTGGTTGACTGTCGTTGCTTAATAACGAATATCCCGTTTTGATGAATATCCTCTTCCTCGTCTTCCATGGTTTCTCACCTCACAGTGGCATCAGTAAGAAGATACACAGTCAGGTGGAAGGGCTTAGAGAGAGTGGCCATCATGTGAGTGTGTGTCATTATCGCATCGCTGCCAATGGTCACCGTCAGCGCATGGTTGACGAGGAAGTGATAGCCGACTATGGGGTGGGTAAGTTGGCCGCCCTGCGGCAACGACTCTCCTATGGGAGTGTCTATCGCTGGTGTCGTGACCATCAGGTAGAGATGGTCTATGCCCGTAGTTTTATGAATGCCAGTCCTTCGCTGATCTCGCTCTTCAGTAAGTTGCGTAAGACTGGCATCCGTAGTGTGATGGAGGTGCCGACCTATCCCTATGATGCCGAGTTTGAGGGGTTCCCTCTCACCCAACGCCTTGGACTCATGGTCGATCAACTCTTCCGTGGCCGTCTGGCCAGGGAGCTTGAAGCCATTGTCACCTTTTCCGAGGAACAAGTTATCTTCGGACAGCGCACCATCCGCATCAGCAATGGTGTCGATTTCAGTGCCATCCCTCTCCATCAGCCTCCAGTGCTCACTCCCTGTTCTCCTGTCCATCTCATAGGTGTGGCAGAGGTGCACTACTGGCATGGCTACGACCGTTTGATAGCAGGGTTGGGAGAATACTATCTCCATGGGGGAGATACCTGCCGACCAGTGTATTTCCATATCGTTGGTGGAGTGGGAGAGAGTGAGATGATGCCGTCTCGCCATACTCAGGGATTCGCCCCCCTTATAGCCCGTTATCACTTAGAGGATAAGGTGATTTTCCATGGTCAGCTTTTCGGCGATTCACTCACAGAGGTGTTTAACACTTGTTCCTTCGCCATTGGTAGTCTGGCACGTCATCGCAGTGGTATCACCCAGATAAAAACACTGAAGAACAGGGAGTATGCCACCCGTGGACTACCTTTTATCTATTCAGAACAGGATGCTGATTTCGACCACCAGCCATATATCCTCAAGGCTTCGCCCGATGAGCGTCCTGTCGATATCCAAGCCATACTCACATTCCTCGACCATTTCCAACTTTCTCCCGAGCGCATCCGCGCCACTGTCACTCATCTCTCCTGGAAGAATCAGATGAATGAAGTGGTGAAGGGATTGCGTCGATAGCAGAAAACCTACTCTTTTGTGTCGGCATTTGACAGTTGCTCTATGCCACAAAAGCGTCGATAGTTACAAGTCTTGCAAGTCTCTTTGTCCAAGGTGGGATGAAATGGTACCGATGTGTCGAAGATGGAATGTAAGAGGTTGATGAGTGATGCGAAGAACTCATCACTCACATTGGCAATATCCACCACCTTTTCCTTCTTCAACTTCAGTGTCGGGTCATAGTTGTCATCCGTGGTATGCTGTATGAAGAGCAGGGCAGGGCTCACAGCATCTTGCTGCCTGTTATACACCTTCGAGTGTCTCACGATATGACTATAGAGGAAGGCCTGCAGATAATAGGAACTGATGCTGTCATACTTCTTAAAGATGGCTTCTGCCGATGTGGGCAAGGAGGATAAGTGTGGAGTGCCTGTCTTGTAGTCGATGACACGTATGCGCCGCCCCTCCTTGTCTTCAACGAGGTCGAGACGGTCGATGCGTCCGCCGATGGAGGTGGGAAAGTGTTTCTCACTACTATCGATGTCGATGGACATCACCACGTCTTTCTCCAATCCGAGGATAGTGAAGGGAGCAAGCGACATGTCGATGCGCAGGAGGCGACGCAGATAGGTGATGATCACCTCGCGATGGATGATCTGTAGTCCGTTGAAATCAGGAGAAGAGGATGAGTCGTCGAACTTAAACTCTTTCTTGAAAGCCTCGTCAACAGCCGCCACAATCTCCTTCTTGTTCTTTAACAACCTTTCGAGGTCTTCCTTATTGATGGTGTTCGACTTCTTAAGGAGTTGTTCATAGATGATTTGCGATGCCTCATGGAAGATGTTTCCGAAGGTGCGCTGGTCGATGGCTTCTTCATCGATGGCAGCCTGGTCGGGAAGTCCTAATACATAATAATAGTAGAACTGTAGTTCACAGCGTCTGAACCTGTTGAAGGCAGTGGGAGTGATGCGTGGACTATTGGCCTTGGGACCTTCGGTGATGCGACGGAAACATCGTTCGAGCTGCTCCATCACATGAGGGGTCTTCTCTATCGGTGCAGGAGCATAGTTGGTGACCTGTCGTCCTCCCTGCAGTGCCGCACGGTGGATAGGGAGATTACTCTCCACCATGAGTTGCAGCATGAATCGGCTCAACTCGCCTGCCTTTCCGTTGTCAGAAGAACTGTTATAGACCACAGTGATATCCTTCGCCCTCTGTATCATGCGATGGAAATAGTAAGAATAGATAGCCACCTTGTTGTCGATGGTAGTGAGACCATGCGCTTTCCTTATGCTGTAGGGGATAAACGATGTGTCATTGAGGCCCTTGGGCATGTTGCCTTCGTTGCACGATAGGATGAGCAGATGGTCGAAGTCGAGGTTACGCGTCTCCAACACTCCCATGAGTTGCAGTCCTACAGCAGGTTCGCCATGGAAGGGCACCGTAGTGGAGCGCATGAGTTGTATGAGCAGACGTTGAAGTGTGATGATATCGATACTTATCTCTCCGCTGTCGAGCAGTGTCTGTAACCTGTTTATCAGACAATGACAGCGGAAGATGCTCTCACTGAGGAAGGGGTCGTTGGTCTCCGCAATATGCTGGGCTACGAGGTGTAACATCTTCATCAGCCATTGGGTGATGGCCGTGGGTTGCATCATGCCGTTGTCATCGGTGATATCAACAAACAGCTGTTGGCGTTCGTCGTCGGAGAGATAGGCGGCAAGGGGATGTCTGAGCATGCGGTTCATCTCGCTCTTGCGGAAACTCTTTTTCTTGGCGATGAAGCCGTTGACTTGCAGAGCATAGAGTTGGTTGACAAAGGTATAGACCGTAGAGAGGGCGATGGGATAACCCGTGGTGATGTTGACCTTCTCCGTGTTCTGCGGGAAGCAGTGGATAGCTGTAGGCAGGAGACTCTCATCACATAGCACGATGGCTGTCTTCCTTCCGCCTTTCATCCTGTCGGGGCGTTGAAGCCAGGTGTTGATATAGCGTGCAGCAATATCGTTGGTAGGCGCACTGAGCAGTGAGCACTCCTTGTCGGGGTCGTTGAGATGTTGATAGATCTCTCCATTACTGTTGTCGAGTTCGTTGGGAAACAGCGAGAGCAGTTGACTGATATAATGACCTGCCTCGTGACCTATCTTAGGGTAGGGTGGGCGCTGTGGGAGGTAGTAATAGTCGAAATCCCAGTAGAACATCGCCTTCCCCGCTGCCTTGAGGCGTGAGAAGAGCGCCTGCTCCACAGGATGCACCATGTTGAATCCCACGAAGACATAGGTCTGATATCTCCATTCCTCCTGCTCACTACTGGCGACACTTCTGTAGAGACTCCCCTCGTAAGCCAGACCGTCATTGCTCAGCGACTGGTTGAAATGTAGATAGATGTCGTAGATATGTTGCCATAGGAAGAGGAATCTCTTTTTTATTTCCGACGGTTGTTCATCGGTGAAACAGCTGAAGAACTGCCTTATCATTGTCAACTGTTCTTCGGAGAGATAGGAGAGGTCGTCGAGTTGATGCAGGTCGCTCACGTTGGCCAGCACCTTTCCTGCGTCAGCCATGTTCTTATCGATATCATCGAAGTCGGCAAGGAGCAGTTCGCCCCATCCATAGAAATGGTCGAGTGTCTCTTTCGAACCCGTACACTGAGTAAACGACTTATGCAGTCGTGCTACGAGTTGGATATTGTCGGCCACCTCGAGCGATGAATGACGTCGGAAGAGGTCGCTGATGGTCATATACGACGGACTCCATATCGGTCGTCCCGCCTTCTGTGCGAGATGCTCGTTGAGGAAGAGCTGAGCACGCTTGTTAGGGAAGATGACAGCCACTTGGGATAGGTCGGTGCCGTGTTTCTCTATCAAGTCTTCTGCCACATATTCTAAGAACGTCTTCATATCTTTATCACTTTGTTTTCATACACATACCACAGGAATCCCTTCACGTTTTGATGACCCATCTGCTCGATCATCTGCATATATTCAGCCACCTGCTGTCGGTGTTCCTCTTTTGCTGTTCCAAACTTGAAATCAACGATGATACATTCGCTCTCGTTCATCATCACACGGTCGGGACGTCGTTTCCTCAGTTCACCCGTGGTGGGGTCGATGTCGATGATGGAGCACTCGTTGTAGAGACGCCAGCTGCCGTCAAACCACATCTTTACCTGAGGGTGTTTCATGCGGTTCATAATAAGCTCTATCAACTTTTGTGCGGTGAGAGAAGGCTGTTCGAGCAGTCCTTCGCGTTCATATCGCTCCGCCACCCGACCTATATCTTGAATACTGTTTATCTCAGCAAACAGCTGGTGCATGATTCTTCCTATCGACAGGTAGTTCTTCGTTGTTTTTGAGGTGGTGTCTTCGCTGTCCTCCTCTTCTACGAATTTTCTACTCATGTTGCTCTGAATAAACACCGCCTGATGTTTGGTGCTGACCATATTGATGAGTGTCGTCTCCATGGGTTGCAGGAAGATATTTTCCGTTGTTGTCCCTTCCTGCCGGACGTTGTGCAGGTCAAGCTGCCCATATTCATAGACGATGGTTTCCTTCTCCTCCGTGTCTTCACCCTCATCTCTCACCTTCTCATCCTCCTCTTCCATGAAGGTTGTGCGTTGCATGTCGAGTTGTTCTGCCACGCTGTCCATCACCTCAGCGATGAGATATGAGCGGTTGGACATGGAGCCATGACTGCGTCCTACGACAAAGAGACGTTTCACTGCACGTGTCAGCGCCACATAGAGCAGGTTGAGGTGATCCACCCTGTCTTGCAGAAACTCCTGTGAATAATCCTTTTCATAGATGGTGCCTATGAGTGCCTTCGATGTGTAGTTGATGGGCACGAGCGGTAGCTCATTAAAAGGTGCTTCCTTGGGCATGCACCAGATGAGATGTCCCTTCTCCAGTTGCCAGTCGCAGAAAGGCAGGAAGACATTTTCAAACTCCAGCCCCTTGCTCTTATGGATAGACAGGACGCGCACACCCTGCTGGTCTTTGGTCTGTATGGTACGTTTGGCATAGTTCTCTTCCCATTCCTCCATCAGTCCGTCAATGTCGGTGGATAGTCCATCCATCAATTCCAGCAGACAGTCGTGGAAGAGCATGAGATATGCTCCCTCTTCCTTTAGCTTGTCGAGAGCGAGGACCTGATAGAGGCGTTCTGAGAGTTCGGGCAGTGGGAGCATGAGCAGCTGTTGGCGTTGCTCTGTCAACTCCCTGGGCAGGAGCAGGTCGAGTTCTTCACTACTTTTGCTACAGAGTAGCATGTCGAGTGCAGTGTCATCGTGCATCACACCATAGCGGTAGGCTTTGATGAGGTCGGCCTTTACGAGGATATCATCGGGATGCGCCAGGAAGTTCATTGCTGTCACAAGGATATTGACAGCGAGTGAGGCATCGAGTCGGAAGGCTTCATCAGAGACCACCTTCATCTCTGGACAATGGTAGTTGAGATATTCGGCGATGAGTTTTATCTCGTTGTTGTTTCGAGCGAGGATAGCTATCTCTTCGGGTCTCACTCCCTTTTTCATCAGATCAGTGATGTTGTCGGCGAGGAACGTGAGGTTTCTCTCCTCGAAATCGTTGGTCTTACCTATCAGTGTTATGTTGACATAACCCTCATCCTTGTTGTTTGGCAGCATCTTCTGCTCCACATCACTATAGGCTTTATGCAACTGCTCAGCACCCATAGCGTCGAGTTCCTTCATCCTTGTCTCCTCTGTCTCAGCCATGAGTCTGAAGAGGGTGTTGTTGAATCGTATGATATTGGCGGCAGAGCGGTAGTTGGTAGAGAGCGTCTCGATGCTAATCTTCCGATTGACAAATTCCCCGTCGATGCCGTTGAGCAGTCGCCAGTCGCCCGCTCTCCATCTGTAGATGCTCTGTTTTACATCGCCCACGATGAGGTTGGCAGCATCCTGTCGGCTCATGCACTCTTCGAGCAGCACCTTGAAGTTGTTCCACTGTATGCTACTGGTATCTTGAAACTCATCGATCATGATATGGTCGAGTCGTGCGCCAATCTTCTCGAAGATGAACGGTGAGTCGTTCTCTTGTATGAGCGAGTAGAGCAGTCCCTGTGTGTCGCTGAGTAGGAACCTGTTTGCTGCATCGTTGAGCTGTCTTACCTTACGCTCTATATGTTGCAACAGTCGCAGCTGGTTGATGTTGGCCAGCGTGAGTTTTGCCGACTGGTAGTTGCTCCATCTCTTCTCCCTCTCATCAACGACTTTTCTCAGCAGCGGCAAGAGTTGTGTACTCACCACATTGAGAATAGCTTCTCTTCTCTCATGTTTTTTTGTCACCCAGTTTTCCTCGCTGTCGAGTGCTTTCTCCACGGTGCTGTTGATGATGCTCTCGTCGAAGATGCCGTTCTGCAGTTTTTTGAAAAACGAAGCTATCCCCTTGTTCTTTCCTGCCAGGTCGTCGGTGGTGAGTGATGCGCTTTGCATGATGGCTGCAAACTCATCAGCATAGTGCTTCATTGTGTTGAGCGCATCTTCCTGCAGCAGTCGCAGTCGTTTGTTATAGTTGGTAAAGAATCCCTTCTCGCTGAGTTTCTCGTGGAGCGCTTTGCTGTTGAGTTTGTAGTAGTCTTTGAAGATGGTCGCACCAAAATCCTTCACTTGTTTGATGATATTCCACGACTTGTCGTCGCCTATCTTCTCGTTCACATAGTCCATCACCCATCTTAGTGTTTCGTCTTCGGGCTTGAGCTCTTCTATCATCCTATCTACAGCCTCTTCCATCACCTGTGTGTCGTTGAGTCCGATATTGAGGTTGGGTGGCAGGTCGAGTTCTCGTGCCAGGTTGCGCAACACTATCTGGAAGAAGGAGTCGATGGTGGTGATATGGAAGTCGCTGTAGTTATGAAGGAGCAGGTGGAGAGCGAGCGCAGCCCTTTCTCTCACTGTCCGCTCGTCTATTTGCAGTTCTTTACATAGGATATTGAGGTAGCCGTCAGACGATTTCAATGCTCTGCTAATGCCGTAGAGCTGTCCGAGGATACGCAGTTTCATCTCTTCCGTAGCCTTGTTGGTGAAGGTGACGGCTAAGATGCTGCGAAAGCCATAGGGGTTGGCGATGAGCTGTTTGATATACTCAACGACGAGACGGAAGGTCTTGCCACTTCCCGCACTGGCCTTATAGACGGTGAGCTGATGAGGTGTACTTACCATTTTCTGAATAATTCTAAAGTGAACTTAGTGCCAAACTCAAAGAATTTGCCATTGATAAAATTGGCGAACAGTCCCATGGAGAAATATTGGTTGGTGATGCCGTAGCCTGTCTCTATATAGGGAGTAGAGATATGTTCTATCTGCAACATACTGAGAAAGAGCTTTTCCTTCTCGATATATCGGCCTATCCATGGCATACGTGTGATGAACATCATGGGCGACTCATAAGAGATATTGCTCCTCATATAATAGCGTGAGGCATTATACCATGTGCTGTTGAGCAGTTGGAATTGTCCTGTCCATTCGTCTTCCCAACTGTCTGGCAGATAGTTTTCCCTAAAGTTGGAGTAGTCCACGAAGTAGTCGTCAGACTTGTTAGTAAAGAATCCGCATCCCAGTCGGAAGTTGATGTTTCTGAGTGTCTTGAGGTATCTCTTATAGCTCATGTCCATCTCCACCCTCTCATATTTTATGTCCGACTTAAAGAGATGTGGGATGCCCCGCTCATAGTTGCATGAGAAGATGGGCCATGTGGGCGAGGGTTGGTAGTTGATAGATACGAAGGGTGCGAAACTGCTATAGATGCTTTGTTTCCCGAGAGCTTCCATGTCGTAACTGTTGACAGCTGTTCGTCGGTGATAGATGGCACCAGTACTCACGTTCCATTTGTCGGCGATACACAGGTTGCCTTCCAACTTCAGCATCTCATCTTTGAAATAGTCGAGCTTGAGTGCGTCGAAGTCGATGGTGTCCATCTGCTCGTCTTTGATTTTATCGAGGATAGAAGAGTTGGTGATGCGGTTGCCGTTGGCCCAGGTATATTCTATCCATCCGTTGCGTCGGCTGTTGAAGGTGTAGCGTAGGGGTGAATTGAAATAGAAGAGTTTCTGCTTGAAGTTGTAACCCAGTTGCGGACAGAGAGAGAGGTTGCTGTTGCTGTTGAAGTTATAGATAGAGCCTATCTTTATCTTATACGCCAGTCCTCTGTTGTTACTATAGCTGAAATACTGCGGACTGAAGAGTGGTGACATGCTCAGTGAGGCACGTTCGGAGCCTGTATGCTGTGAACTGAGCAGGTAGTCGCCGATGATGTCCCATGCCCTGTCGGTCACCTTGTTGTTAATCAGCTGTTTGCGTCTGCTCTTGGTGCTGTCGCTCTTCTGTTGTTTCTGCTGTGCATGCTGTTCATAAATCTTTCTCTCTATCGCTGAGAGCGGTTCGGGACGCAGTTGTGCCATGAGCTCCATTGCGTTCGTACAACTGTCGGGTGGGGCAGTGGTGCAGTTGAACCGTGCCACAATCTTCGATGCGATGTGGTTGCCCGTAAATCTGAAATTGCTGAGCACCTCGCAACGGTCGGGAATGATGCTGTTGCTCCATACAGGCATATTTATTTTCAGTTGGAAGACCATCAGGTCATAATGTCCCGTGAAGGTAGCCTCCAACACCTTTCCGCTCTTTGTGTTGACTGTTGCCGTTCCCTTTACGAGCTGGGTGTTGATAGTTCTTGGTCGAAACGCTATGCGCGTCTTAGTGCTGTCTATGGGGGTCAGTAGATAGTTGTAGAATTTTCTGTTGTCATAATGAAATGGAGACAACAGTTCACCTCTTAACAGCGTCGGACTATAGATAGCAGGTGTGATATAGTTAATCATGATGGGCATGATTTTCCTTTGGTGAGCGATTGTTCCCACCGTGTACATGCTCTCGATGTCGTAGTCGTTGAGGCTGTTGAAGGTGATGGCGCCATAGGTCTCTCCCGTGTAGTTGCGCTCCCCGTGTGCGATGGTGTGCATGGTGGGGATGGTGACGAGAGTGAAGTTGCGCCTCACCGTCTTATGGTCATATTTGAGATAGATAAACCGCTGTGTTCCCTCCACTTTTTCTGCAAGACTGTCGGCATAATGAAACACCTTTGTCAGCAGTAGCTGTTCGTCCCCTTTTGTCATCATCCTGCTCTCTGCCTTAGCAGCAAGGCAGAACGACATCAGAAGCAGCAGCCCTAAGAACGCTTTAGCAATCTTGATGCGCGGAGGGTCCCAGCATTGGTTCATCCCAAATATTTCATCAATATCTTTGCATTTCCGCTGTCACGTAGTTTGGCGATACTCTTCTCACGTATCTGTCTTACACGCTCACGGGTGAGTCCGAGCTGGTCACCAATCTCTTCTAGTCCCTTCTCGTGACACCCTATACCAAAACATTCGCGTATGATAGTTATCTCTCTGTCTTTTAATACCTTACAGAGCACTGAGTTGAGCTCTTGCGCCATCGACTCATGATCTACCTGTCTGTCGGTGCGACTGTCATCACCACTGGCCATCACGTCGAGCATACAGTTGTCTTCACCATCCTGGAAGGGCGCATCTATCGAGACATGGTGACCGTCTGCCATGAGACTCTGCCCAATCTTCTCCTCGTCGAGGTTGGTGGCTTCGCTGAGTTCCGATACCGAGGGATGGCGCTGGTTCTCCTGTTCAAACTTGTTGATCTCATGATTTATTTTGTTGAGCGATCCCACCTGATTGAGGGGGAGACGCACGATGCGACTCTGTTCAGCAATAGCCTGAAGGATGCTCTGTCTTATCCACCACACAGCATAGGAGATAAACTTGAATCCCCTTGTCTCGTCAAACTTCTGTGCAGCCTTGATAAGTCCGATGTTACCCTCGTCAATCAAATCGGTAAGTGTGAGACCCTGATGCTGATATTGCTTGGCTACTGATACAACGAAGCGGAGGTTGGCTGTCACCAGTTTGTCCTTGGCACGTTCACCTTCCGGCCCACCCTTCCTAATCTTCTGCGCCAGTTCTATCTCCTCGTCAATTGAAATCAGCGGTGCGCGTCCTATCTCTACTAAGTATTTGTCTAACGCCTCACTCGAACGATTGGTAATGCTTTTCTGAATCTTTAATTGTCTCATCTTCAACAATAATGTTATAATCCTCTGAAAATCAAAAGAATAAAATATTTTTGCAAAAATCCCTGCAAAGTTACGAAAAAAAACGATAGGTTGTTACGCTTCAACTGTCTTTTTATGATTTTTTTTAATCCTCGGAAATAGCGTATGATGAACTAATAAGGAAAACATGTAGAGATGCAAATTCTGAGAACAAAATAAAAAGCACCCTATTTTTCGAGAATAATGATGTGTTTGAAATATTTTTCTTACCTTTGTACATCATTTGTGGGGATGCTTCCCCGATGTTACATACTAACTCAAAACAGAAATGTCACATCTTCGTATCTCTCGATATATGCTGCGGAGCCTTTTGCTTTTGCTTATCCTGCTCTCTGCTCTACCGTTATGGGCGCAGCGCACATCCGCCACGACCACCTATTATCCCACCTTCCGTCCTGCTACCATCCACATGCGTTCGGGTGAGGAGGTAAAGACGATGGCCAATGTGTTTCTCAAAAACTCCAGTTTGGTCTATAGGAAGGGTAGTATCACCATGCGTGCCAACATGAAGTTGATTGACGAGGTGTCTTTCGACGACCAGCGCTTTGTGTGTCTCGATACGCTGCTCACCACCATTGTCGATACCGTGGGCAAACTGGTGCTCTATCGTGCAAGCGTCATCGACATAGAGGCGTTTAGGAGGATGGAGAATGACAACCGACAGATAACAAATATCGACATAGGTGATTTTGTCAATTACTCTTCCGTTGACCTCAATGCAGCCTCTGACCTGCGCTATCCTCTTGTCGATACTTACTATATCGGTGGCTTTGGGAAGCTGCTGCTTGCTGAGGAGCGACGTGTGGCTCCTAAGGTGAAGAAGGAGAAGCGCCGTTTGTATAAGACGCTTATCACCCTGCCGGAGTTCAGTTGGACGAATCCGGAGAGTCTGTTACGAATAATGAAAGACTGCTTGCAATGAGTGACAAGGAACAGGGTATCTACACTCATATCCTCAAGTACATCGGTGTCTTTGGCGGCGTACAGGGACTGAGTATCATCATTGGTGTGCTGCGCAACAAACTTGTGGCTGTGCTCCTCGGACCGGCAGGCATGGGCTTGGTGTCGCTCTTCAACACAATGCTCAACTTCATATCTCAGGCCACCTCCTTTGGCATCTCTTTCAGTGCTATCCGCACGATGAGCGAACTCTATGATGCAGGAAAGCCAGAAGAACTTAACAACTACGTCAAGGTGGTGCGCTCATGGACACTCTTCACCGCCCTGCTTGGCATCCTGACTTGTCTCGTCCTCTCTCAGCTGCTGAATCATTTCATCTTCGACAATGAAGATCATCTCTATGATATCCTCATGCTCTCTCCTGTGGTGGGTATGACGGCTATCACCGGTGGCGAGATGGCCATCCTTAAGGCCATAAGACAGTTGAGACAGATGGCATTGGTTCAGCTGCTCGCCGTTCTTTCTATGCTGCTCTTCTCCGTTCCGCTCTTCTATTATTTTGGCTTCCGTGGTATCATACCAGTCTTTCTCTTCACCTCACTGGCTAATATGCTTATCACGCTGCGTTGCTCCTGCCGACTCTTCCCCTTGGCATGGAAGAGCAATTTCTTTGGTGAGGGGATGGGCATGGTGAAACTTGGCATCGCCTTCACCCTTGCGGGTATCATGGGGTCAGCTGCAGAGATGATTGTGCGCTCTTACCTCAATGTCTGCGGTGGCAGCGATGTCGTGGGACTATACAATGCGGCATATATGTTGTGCATCACCTATGCTGGTGTGGTGTTCTCGGCGATGGAGACCGATTATTTTCCGCGTCTCTCCGGCGTTAATCATCATGTGGCTGATGTCAACAAGATGGTCAACCAGCAGATAGAGGTGGCACTGCTCTTAGTATCTCCCATGCTCTGCACACTGATTATCGCTCTGCCTCTCCTCGTACCTCTCCTCTACGCTGATACTTTTCTTCCCCTTATCTCCATGGCACAGATAGCGCTGCTCGCTATGTATATGAGGGCGATCACTCTCTCTGTCTCCTATGTGATGTTGGCCAAGGGCGACTCCATTGCATACCTCTCTATGGAGAGCGTCTATGACCTCCTGCTCGTTCTCTTCGTTCTCTTCTTCTATCAGCGTCTGGGCTTCGTAGGCACAGGTGTAGCACTTGTCGTACTCTATTTCGTAGATATGTTGCTCCTGCTCCTCTTCACTCGCTATCGCTATCACATCAGACTATCAAAACAGGTGTTCCTCACGCTCTTGATGCAACTGCCCATCGGTGTGGCTGCATATATTGTGGCCCGCTCGTTCTCAGACTATGCCTATTGGCTGTCGGGCATCCTGCTCGCCCTGCTCTCCCTCACGCTTACACTCATCACACTCCATCGCAAGACAAAGTTGTGGAACGCTTTAAAATCCAAATTCTTACGACATGGCTGATATCAAGGTCTCCGTGCTCATGGCAGTTTATAATGCCGAGCAGTTTCTCGATAGCTCCCTATCTTCCTTGCTCCGACAGACCCTCACGAACATAGAGATTATCTGTGTTGACGATGCATCTACCGATGCTTCGCTTGCCCTCCTTCACCGTTATACACAGCGCGACCCTCGTATCAAGGTACTTTCGCTCTCCGATAACCAGGGGCAGGCACATGCGCGCAACGTGGCATTGTCAGTAGCCCAAGGTGAGTATATCTGCATGCTTGATGCCGACGATACTTATGCCGACGATGCCTTAGCCTTAGCAGCAGAGGTGTTAGATGGGGAACAGGAGACCGACTGTGTGCTCTTTGAATGTGAGATGGTGGAGACCGACGGGCGCTGTAGGCGTTATCACATGCCGTCTTTCTCTACACTCACGGGCGAAGAGGCCTTCCGACTCAGTCTTTCCTGGACCATCCATGGTATCTATATGGTGAGGCGTGAACTGCATATAAAGGTGCCCTATGATGATACCTGCCGACTGTATAGCGACGACAACACCACACGCATGCACTATCTCCTATCACGGCGTGTGGGCAGATGTACAGGTGTTTATCGTTATCTCCAGCATCCTGCCTCGGCCACACATAGGGTCTCTGTCCGACGTTTCGATTATCTCACAGCTAATCTCAGCATGAAGATGCAGATGGTGAAGGCAGGTGTTGCAGCTGCGCTCATCGCCGAATATGAGAACCTCCGTTGGCTCAACCTCGTTGATGTCTATATGTTCTATCATGTCCATGGCCGTCAACTCACTTCTTCCGAGCGCCGCCGGGGACTCGCCCTTATCCGTGATACATGGCAGGGCATCGACCGCACGCAGCTCGACCTGCAACTCCGCAGTAAGTTCGGCTATCGTCCCATGCCCACCTTTCTTCTGTTCCGTCTGCAGGAGTGGTGCTATTTCTCGCTCCGCGCACTGCTGGGGAAGAACAGGTGAACCCAACAAAAAAAGAGAGACGGTAGCTCTCAAGCCACCGTCTCCGTCTTACTTGTTATGTGGAAAGAATGTCTTACACAATACCTTGAGCCATCATAGCCTTAGCCACCTTCATGAAACCAGCCACATTGGCACCCTTCACATAGTTGATGTAACCATTCTCTTCGGTACCATATTTCACGCAGTTCTCGTGGATGTCTGCCATGATGAGTTTCAGTCTGTTATCCACTTCCTCAGCGGTCCAGCTCAGACGCTCAGAGTTTTGACTCATCTCCAAGCCTGATACAGACACACCACCAGCGTTAGATGCCTTACCGGGAGCATAGAGCAGCTGAGCATCCTGGAAGCACTTCACTGCCTCGGGGGTAGAAGGCATGTTAGCACCCTCTGCCACGGCGATAACACCGTTCTTCACGAGCATGGCAGCCTCTTCACCGTTGATCTCATTCTGAGTAGCGCAGGGCAGGGCGATGTCAGCCTTCTCAGCCCATGGACGCTGACCGGCGTGGTAAACGGCAGAAGGATATTCGTCAGCATATTCCTTGATACGTCCGCGCTCGATGTTCTTCAGCTCCATTACATAGTCGAGCTTCTCACGGTCGATACCATCTGGATCGTAGATGTAACCGTCTGAGTCGGAGAGGGTGAGCACCTTAGCGCCGAGCTGAATACACTTCTCTGCAGCATACTGAGCTACGTTACCCGAGCCAGAGATGAGCACGCTCTTGCCTTCGATGCTGATGCCGCGGGTCTCCAACATGGAGAGGAGGAAGTAAACGGTGCCGTAGCCAGTAGCCTCAGGACGAATCAGTGAACCGCCAAACTCACGGCCCTTACCTGTCAGCACACCGCTCCACTCATGGGTGAGCTTCTTATACTGGCCAAAGAGGAATCCTACCTCACGACCACCTACACCGATATCACCAGCAGGCACATCCTCATCAGGACCGATATGACGATAGAGCTCGTTCATGAAGGCCTGGCAGAAACGCATCACCTCAGCCTCGCTCTTGCCACGGGGAGAGAAGTCGCTACCGCCCTTGGCGCCGCCCATAGGAAGGGTGGTGAGGGAGTTCTTGAAGGTCTGCTCGAAAGCAAGGAACTTCAGAATACCGAGGTTCACTGATTTGTGGAAACGAATACCGCCTTTGTAGGGACCAATGGCGTTGTTATGCTGAATGCGGTAGCCCATGTTGGTCTGCACCTTACCCTGATCATCAGTCCAAGTGACGCGGAACTCAATCACTCTGTCGGGAATGCAGAGGCGCTCTACCAAATTATATTTTTCAAACTCGGGGTGTTTGTTGTACTCTTCTTCGATGGTGGGGAGCACCTGGCTCACTGCCTGGATGTACTCAGGCTCATTGGGGAATCTTCTTTTCAGTTCCTCTACAATTTCATTAGCTTTCATGTTCTGTTTTTGGTTATTTGTTAGACTTTTTGTAAGTTTTTCGTTGTTTTCGGTTGCAAAGATACAACAATTTCTCAAACCAACAAACAAAAAGATACTTTTTTAGCGCATAAAGAAGAAAAAAGATACTTTTTTTGTTTTTTCGATGACAAATGAGCCTAAATATAATAATGTGTGTTCAATGTCCACAGATGTCTTCTACTTACATGCCTTTTCTATATGTTTGCTGGTTGATGGCCAACAAAAAAGAGTATTGAACTTGCCAATACTCTTTCTATGCTTTGTTTTAAGTGGTGTGAACTTAGAAATTTTTGTCGTCTAAGATTTCAAATCCGCAGTAGGGGACGAGGCATTTTGGCACTCTGATACCCTCGGGTGTCTGGTTGTTTTCCATGATGGCAGCCACGATACGGGGGAGTGCCAGAGCCGAACCATTGAGCGTGTGGCAGAGCTCCGTCTTCTTTGTCTCGGCATTGCGGTAACGGCACTTCAGACGGTTAGCCTGGTAGCTCTCGAAGTTGCTCACCGACGATACCTCCAACCAGCGCTGCTGAGCAGCCGACCACACCTCGAAGTCGTAGCAGATAGCCGAGGTGAAACTCATGTCACCACCGCAGAGACGGAGGATATGATAGGGGAGTTCCAACTTCTTCATCAGTCCCTCTACATGGTCGAGCATCTCATTGAGGCTCTCGTAAGAATGGCTGGGCTTGTCAATACGCACAATCTCCACCTTGTCGAACTGATGCAGACGGTTGAGTCCGCGCACATCCTTACCATAGCTACCAGCCTCGCGACGGAAGCAAGCAGAGTAAGCACAGCGCTTGATGGGCAGGTCTTTCTCGTCGAGGATCACATCGCGGAAGATGTTGGTAACAGGCACCTCAGCAGTAGGGATGAGATAAAGGTTGTCTAAGTTGGCATGATACATCTGTCCCTCTTTGTCGGGCAACTGTCCTGTGCCATAGCCCGAAGCCTCGTTGACTACATAGGGTGGTTGGACCTCGAGATAGCCGCTACGGCGAGCCTCCTCAAGGAAGAACGCCTCGAGTGCACGCTGCAGTCGCGCCATCTTACCGATATATACGGGGAAGCCCGCACCAGTGATCTTCACGCCAAGGTCGAAATCGATGAGGTTATACTTCTTGCACAGGTCCCAGTGGCAGAGTGCTCCCTCGGGCAGTTGAGGTTTCACACCTCCCTCTTTCACCACCACGTTGTCGGCGGCATCCTTACCTTCGGGCACCTCGTCGCATGGGATGTTGGGGATGGCACAGAGCAGACGGGTAGTCTCCTTCTCAGCTGTAGCCATCTTCTCCTCGAGCACATGATCCTGCTCCTTGAGTTCAGCCACCTGAGCTTTTACTTTCTCAGCCTCCTCTTTATTGCCGGCCTTCATAAGTGCGCCCACCTGTGAAGAGATCTGCTTAATCTTCTGTTTTATCTGGTCCGACTGTTGCTGGGCCTCGCGGCGCTGCTTGTTGACAGCAAGCACCTGTTCTATGGCTTCGCGTGCGCCTTTGAAATGCTTTTTCTCCAGGCCACGTACCACGCGGTCGGTCTCCTGTTCAATCAATTGTATGGTCAGCATATGCTATTCTCCTTTTATTTAATAATGTGTATTATTGATGACATTTCTTTTTTAATTTGTCCACGTAGGCGTCGATGACGGCGATGGCAGTAATGTTTACCACATCACGCACTGATGAGCCGAAGTCGGTGAAGTGGATAGCTTTGTTAAGACCCATCTGGATGGGGCCAATGATTTCCACGTCGGTGTTCAGCGCCTGGAGCATCTTATAGCTTGAACGTGCACTGGTGAGGTTGGGGAAGATGAGCGTGTTGACATCCTGTCCCTTGAGTTTGTTGAATGGATAGAGCTCATCGCGCAGTTCCTTGTTGAGTGCAAAGCCAATCTGCATCTCACCATCGATGGCGAGGTCAGGCAACTGCTTCTGCAACTCAGCTACGGCACGGCGCACTTTGAGTGTGCCCTCCCATGTGTCGGAACCAAAGTTGGAGTGACTTACCATGGCTATCTTCGGTGTCTCATTGAAGAAGCCTACGGAGATAGCAGCGAGTTTGGCGAGGTCAACGAGTTCCTCGGTGTCGGGATTGTTGTTGATGAGTGTGTCAGCGAGGAAGAGCGTACCCTTGGGACTGTTGATGATATGCATCGTTCCGAAGTGTTTATACTCAGGACGGATACCGATAATCTCCTTAGCCACCTTGATGGTGTTGGAGTATTTGGTGTAGAGACCAGTGATGAAGGCGTCTGCCTCACCTGTCTCCACCATCATCATACCGAAGTAGTTGCGCTCAAACATCTTGTCGTTGGCCTCCTGGAAGGTGTAGCCATCGCGCTGACGTTTCTCAGTGAGAATATGTGCATAGCGCTCTCTGCGTTCAGCCTCACGGTCGTGACGGAGGTTAACCACCTCGATACCCTCAAGACTGAGTTCGAGCTCCTTCGCCAGTTTTGCGATACGCTCATCGTTTCCAAGCAGGATAGGTTGGCAGATGCCTTCTGCCTTAGCCTGTACAGCAGCCTTGAGCATGGTGGGGTGGATACCCTCAGCAAAGACCACGCGCTGTGGGTGAGAGCGTGCCGTGTCGTAGAGTTTCTGTGTGAGTTTGGTCTCCTGTCCGAGGAGTTCGCGGAGCTCGTTCTTATAAGCGTTCCAGTCGGTGATGGTCTTTCTTGCCACGCCACTCTCGATAGCAGCCTTAGCCACGGCAGCACTCACCTCGGTGATGAGACGGGGGTCAACAGGCTTGGGGATGAAATAGTCGCGCCCGAAGGTGAGGTTGTTTACCTTATACACGTCGTTCACCACGTCAGGCACGGGCTGTTTGGCCAGGTCAGCGATGGCATATACGGCAGCGAGCTTCATCTCCTCGTTGATGGCTGTGGCATGCACATCGAGCGCACCACGGAAGATATAGGGGAAACCAATCACATTATTGATCTGGTTGGGGTAGTCGGAGCGACCGGTGGACATGAGTACATCGGGGCGACTGGCCATGGCATCCTCGTAGCTAATCTCGGGCACAGGGTTAGCCAGGGCAAAGACGATAGGGTCCTTAGCCATCGAACGAATCATATCCTGTGAGAGCACGTTGCCCTTGGAGAGACCAACGAACACGTCAGCTCCATTGACAGCCTCCTCTAAGGTGTGCACATCGCGGCGGTCGGTGGCAAAGAATTTCTTCTGCTCGGTGAGGTCCTCACGGTCGGAGGTGATCACACCCTTAGAGTCGAGCATCACGATATTCTCGCGTTTGGCACCGATGGCTATATAGAGTTTGGTACAGCTGATAGCAGCTGCGCCTGCACCGTTGACCACAATCTTCACCTTAGCGATATCCTTGCCGTTCACCTCAAGTGCGTTCTTCAGTCCTGCGGCAGAGATGATGGCTGTGCCGTGCTGGTCATCGTGCATCACAGGGATGTCGAGCGTCTGCTTCAGTCGGTTTTCGATATAGAAACATTCGGGTGCCTTGATATCCTCGAGGTTGATACCGCCAAAGGTGGGGGCTATCTTCTCCACAGCCTCACAGAACTTCTCTGGGTCTTTCTCTGCTACTTCGATATCGAAGACGTCGATACCGCCGTAGATTTTGAAGAGGAGTCCCTTACCCTCCATTACGGGCTTTCCACTCAGCGCACCGATGTCGCCGAGACCGAGTACCGCTGTACCATTACTGATAACGGCAACGAGGTTGCCCTTGTCAGTGTACTTATATGCATTGTTGGGGTCCTGCTGAATCTCAAGACATGGATAAGCCACACCAGGTGAGTAGGCGAGACTGAGGTCGGTTTGTGTACGATAGGCCTTGGTAGGTTTAACCTCGATTTTTCCAGGGCGTCCTTGCTCGTGATACTCGAGCGCAGCTTCTTTAGTAATTTTTGCCATTGTTATTGTATATTTTTGTGTTTGATTTTTCGTTAGATTGGCGGCAAAGGTAATAAAAATCAAGGGAAAACACTGGTATTTTTTTTAAAAATCGTAACTTTGCAGCAGAAATACCTATATTTATATATGCAGAACAATAAAGGTAACACTGAATACAGGCAGTCGCTAAGACAGAAAATCCTCGAAACTGCCATGTCGCTCTTTGTCAAACATGGCATAAAAAAAGTGAAGATGGATGATGTTGCTGCTGCGCTAACCATATCTAAACGCACCCTCTACGAGGTATTTACAGATAAGGAGAATCTACTTCTTTCCGGACTGAAGATGTCTCGTGAACGAAGTGAAAAGAGGATGAGCAAGATTGTTGAGGAAAATGATAATGTGATGGAAATTATTATCAAGGTCTTCAAACAGCAGTTAGAGGAGTTGAGGGATATCGACCCGCGATTTGTGGCCGACCTTGCCCGCTATCCGCAGGTGAACGAGTTTTTTGCCCAAGAGCATGAACACATCAAAGAACTTACCCGCCGGTTTATTAAGCGAGGAATGGACGAGGGCTATTTCTTGCCTAAGCTCAATATCAATCTCTTGTTAGACCTGTGGGGTGCTCACCGCGATATCGTGATACAACAGCAGCTTTATCATGGCAACTCTATGGAATCTATTTATGTACATCTCTCCATCATCTCTCTGCGTGGCATCTGTACACAGCAGGGCATCGCAAAGCTTGATAAGATGATGGATGAGTTGCTGCGGTAGATTCAAAAGTCACCACGAAGCGGACAGCTGACAGGTAGGTGGTATCGAGATTTATTGTAGCACCGAGTCCCTTGGCATAGAGTCGTGCCAACGACAGTCCAAGACCAGTGCCCGGGGTAAACTCATTCACCTTGAAGAAACGGTCGAAGATGCGCTCCTTCAGTTCGGGAGCGATGCGCTCGCTGCTACTGTCAACGGTGATGACAACACCTTTGGCATCCCTGTGGGCATCTATCACTATCTCCCCCTCCTTAGTAAACTTTATCGCATTATCTATGAGGCATTCCATGAGGCGAGAAAGTCGCTCTCTATCCGTCGTCAGTCTCAGCTCGTCGGCCGTATGCTCACCTATGTGCATGCTGACGAGCTCTGTCGGTTGTTGAGACAGATGGTCGTATATGGAGATGAGATAATCCTTTACTGACAACTCGCTGAGGATGAGTTCATCAGTGCAGCTCTCCAGGTTGGAGATAAGGATGATATTGTCTAACATCCTCGTCAGGTTCTTCGTCTGTTCGGTGATGACCCGCTTACATTCCTCCTTCTCCTCCTTGCTGATCTGCTCCATGGTGAGCACTTGAGAGAAGCCCGAGATCTGATTAAGTGGGGTGCGTATCTCATGAGACATGTTCTTGATAAACTTTTCTTTCATCTTCAGCGCCACCTCCACTTTGTGCTGAGCAGCTTGCAGTTCGCTGTTCTTCTGTTTCATGATGCGTAGGTGACTGTGTCGCTTGCGGTTGAGGTAAACGAGTAGGATGATGATGATGAGCATGAGCACCGTGAAGATGAGCAATCCCGACAGGCGGCGCTTTAAGGTTTCCTCCTCCTCAATCTTCTCCTGTGTAGCCTTTCCTATCGACGATTGCGCCTGAGCAAGGTCTTCGATTTGCAGTATTGAGCGGATAGAGTCGTTGATGAGTTGGAGCGTGTCGCTGACGGCAAGTGCCATGTCATATCTCTTCATCTTCTTCAGTGCGCTAATCTTCATCTCGTAACGCGTCTGGATATTCTCTATCTTCTCCAGCTCCTTCAGCGCCTCATGACACTGACCTTTGGCGATGAGATACATCGTCTGTAAGGTGATGCGCGATTCGCTATCAGCGATATAAGCAAAGAGAGGGTTGGCTGTGACACGTTGATAGAGTTCTATATACGCTCCCTCATCCAAGATATCGAAGAGCATGAGTGCCGAGGTAAATTCCACGTTGAAACGTCTTATCTCATTATCGGCTAAGCGTGCCGCCTTGTCGATACAGAACTTCACCTTGTCGTCGCGCAGCAGTAGGCGGTAGGCCTGTGCCAGATAGAGGTAAGAGGTGTAGGTAAAGGGTGTGTCCCGATGAAAGCGGCGACTGTTCTCCAGCGCTTTCTCAAGATATGTGATGGTCTGATGAGGCTCACCTCGATAAGAGAAGACATTACCCATTGTGTAGTCGCTAATGATGATTCCATAGGCCGACTTGTCGTGTGCAGCTTTCTCCGACAGTTTGATGGCATACTCAAGGGCGGTGTACGACTGATTGCTGGAGGCATAGAGCACCACCAGCTGGTTCATCGCATCATAGTAGGACGCTTCCTCTTTCCTCTGCTCAGCAACCTGAGCCATCTTGAGCACCCTCTTGGCAGCCTCCTCCACCATGCCTTTACCACTTAGGTTGTAAGCCTTCAGTTTATAGGCCAGATACGTCTTGCGCCAGTCCTTCTCCCGCTCAGCTACACTCACAAACGAGTCGATTCTATTGCTTATATCGGGATGATACGCCTCGCTTAACATGCTTTGAAAGCGCTCGAGAGTTACCTTGTCCAATGTTTTCATCCACTTATACTGTTCCTCTCCAAGCATGGGTAGGGAAGAACACATCATCAGAAGGATGAGGAGGACGTAACACTTTTTGAGGTGGATACGGATGCAGGTTAACGACAGCTTATGACTTGTGATTGTACTCATATTTTATTGTTTATGATTGATGACGATAGATTGATGAGTTGCTCCCATTGCGCAATGATTTCTTCGGGAGCAAATAGTTGACTGCGCTGTAGCGACCGTTCCGACCACTTCAGCCAGTCGGCATGAGTAGCACGGAGCATGGCTTGTGCCATTCCCTCAATGTCGCCCGTAGGGAAATAAATAGCCTCGTTGTCCATCACCTCCACACTCGTCGGAAGTGTTGAGGAGATGACGGGAAGCGCATGAGCCATCGCTTCAACAAGCACTAAACCGAAGCCTTCCCAACGTGAACTGAGAATGTAGTAATCGGCTTGCTGATAATAGGTTGTTACATCATCGGTAAAGTGATGGATGAATACATTTTCATCAAGATGATTCTCGGTGATGAGTTGTCGCAGCATCGCCTCTTCTTCACCTTCACCTACGATATGCAGCGT
Organism: Prevotella sp.; assembly: GCA_018385335.1. Classification (GTDB taxonomy): domain Bacteria; phylum Bacteroidota; class Bacteroidia; order Bacteroidales; family Bacteroidaceae; genus Prevotella. The sequence goes on along the minus strand of JAHAZN010000018.1, from coordinate 22,072 downwards.
CCAGGGGAGCGCTGTTTCCTCTGTCCTGTCCGTCGCCTCTTCCTCGCGTCTGAGGTCGAGGAATCTACGGAACGCCGGGATGAGCAGGTCGAAGCCCTTGTGTCCTGCAGAGAGTCGGCCGATGGCGAGAAACCTGCGTGTGCCTCCCTTGGCTCTTCCTCCCGGAACGAGGGTGAGCGGGTTGTAGATGACCGTCGTTGAGAGGTGATGCAACTGTTGATAGAGCGAGGCATCATAACGGCTCAGCACGATGGTATGGTGAAGGCGTCCCCACTGATAGGCGTAGTAGTTGGCCAACTGCGGTCCGATATAATGTGAACCATTACCAAAGAGTGCCTCATAGGAGTTGTGAATCCATCCGATGAGTATCGCTCTCGGGAAGAGAGAGCGCATAGCACCCAGACGTGCTGATATTGTGGCATGCACACCTACGATCACATCATAGTGGCCCTCGTTCAGACAGTTGACGAGCGGCCGGCGCTCCTCCCCGGGGAATGAAGAGTGGGCATAGAGCCGGGAGGTGAGGGGAGTGGTGGGTAGGCAATGGCGGAAGAGCCAGCTGTAACTCTTGCAGCAGAGCCGCTTGAGTTTCGGCACCCTGCCATAGCTCACTGTGCGATAGGTGATAGGTGTAGTGTTGAGTCCGTAGAACGAGGTGTCTTTCTGTTCTGCATCATCATAGGTCACGATGGTCACGTCGTGATGACGCGACAGGTAGGAAGCGACGACGGCTGTTACTCGTTGTACGCCTCCGTAAGAGAAGATCGAAGGTGTGACGAAACAGATGCGCATGGGGCTATACTACTATACGACAACCAGTGAGTACAGGTCTTAGTCTAAGTGGAATACCTCTTTGAGGGGCACTGTGACAGGCGAGTTGTCGGGATTTACCTCCATGATATCCGCCATCATGTCCCACCATTTCTGTGTGATAGGGTCAACATTATCGGTGTCCTGGCTGTTGGTGTCGCTACTGCATTTCTGTACACCGAAGAGCAGGTTGGTCTCCTTGTCCCAGAAGATGCTATAGTCGCTCACCCCCTGGTCTTTAATCATCTGCACCAACTCGGGCCAGATGGCAGCATGACGACGTTCATATTCTTCCTCACAACCCTTCTTGAGGATCATCTTAAAAGCAAATCTTTTCATATTCTTATCTGTTTTTACTGCTGTTTTTGCAACAGCCATGTGAAATAGGTTAGTCGGTAGAACTGATAGACCGTCAGCGGACATCGGTAGCGTAGCAAGCACCTTCGCATGGGCCATCTCAGGAGTCGATGAACAAGGGCGAGGAGCCGTAGTGGGCATTTGTGCCGCAGGATGTCCACCGTGGTGAGCAGTCGGTTGTAGCCCCTCAACTCGTTACTGAAGATGCAGAGTGTGCGCAGAGCCTCCTCGGTCTTAAGGAGAAAAGTGGCGTTGTCCTCATAGTCGTCGATGCCCACGGGATTTTCGATATGAGTGATGCGGATTTTACTCGCCTTGAGTGCCTTGCCGAAGAGCACATCCTCATAACCATAGTTCGTGATACGCTCATCGAAGGGATGACGCAGCATCACCTCGCGACGCACCATAAAATTGGTGGTTCGGAAACTCTGATATGGCCGTAGCTGTCGCTGTTCACTGGTGTGCTGAGGCTCACAGTGCTTCTCATACCGGTAGCGCAGATTATGTTGCCACAGCTCGGGGTCCCCACCTATTGCAATGCCGCCACACACCACATCACTGTCGAGGTAGCGGAGATAGTTGCTCAGCAACTCGTGACCCGCCACCACGTCGCAGTCGAGAAAGAGTAGCTGGGGGGCATGGCTCCGCTCGGCGAGCAGGTTGCGTATGGCCGCCCTGCCGATGTTATGTGGCAGTTCGATATAGTCCACCTCTTCCCATTGTGTGATTGCCCTATTGGCCGCCTTTATGTCCTGAAGCTTACTGCCATCATCGGCAACAATCACCTCGAAGCAGAGGTTAAGGCTCCTTGCTTGCTGGCACAGTGTAGCAACCAATGTGGTGCAATCGCTGTTGTAAACGGGTATGAGGATGGAAAGCTGCATCATCAGTGTGCAAAGATAAGTAAAAAGGATAGATAAGCCCAAGATTTCGTCGATTTTATTTTGTCGATCTCTCCGAAAAGTGTAATTTTGCGTCCGAAAAATTAAAGACAACAGTATGAAGAAAATTAGTTTTACCTTAATGTTAACGGCATTTATGATGATGCCATTCTCTTCTGCTCAGGCACAGATAGACCTGGGTGGTATTCTTTCCGGTGTCAGCAATGCAAGTAGCGGAGAGACGAGTGACCTCATCTCAGGACTCACATCAATCTTCTCTTCCGACAAGCAGGCATCGAAGAACAATCTCGCAGGCACATGGGTTTACGAGGAACCCGCCATCGTTTTTGAGTCAGACAACTTCCTCACTAAAGCAGGTGGTAACATCGCCGCAAAGAAGATAGAAGACAAGTTGCAGTCGTATCTCACCAAATATGGCATAAAACCAGGTGCTATGAAGTTTACCTTCGAAGAAAACGGTACCTTTACAGAAGTGCTTGGAACCAAGACCATGCAGGGTACATGGAAGGTTGAAGAAGGCAAGTTGCTCCTCACCTACGGACAGGTGAAAACCATCAGCATCACCACTCAGGTGGAGTCAGGAAAACTGATGTTTGTTACCGATGCCACAAAACTGCTTGAGATGTTCAAACAGTTTGGAAGTAGATCGACCAGCAGCAACATCAAGACCATCACCTCGCTGATGAAAAACATCAAAGGCATGAAGGTAGGACTCACTTTGGTTAAAAAATAATAAGAAAACCAGGGCAAACTCTCTTAATTAGATAAAAAAGCATTACCTTTGCAGTCGCTTTCACGAGTTGATAGCATAAATTCAAACCTAATTAAACAAAAAACAAATGGCAACAAAAATCAGATTGCAGCGCGGCGGTCGCAAGAACTACGCTTTCTACAGCATCGTTATCGCTGACGCAAGAGCACCACGTGATGGTAAATTTACTGAGAAGATTGGTACTTACAACCCCAACACCAATCCTGCCACAGTAGATTTGAATTTCGAGCGCGCCCTTTATTGGGTAGAGGTAGGAGCACAGCCTACAGACACCGTACGCAACATTTTGAGTCGCGAGGGTGTTTATCTCATGAAGCACCTGCGCGGTGGTGTGAAGAAGGGTGCTTTTGATGAGGCCGCTGCTCAGAAGAAGTTTGATGCATGGAAGGCTGACAAGGTAAAGGGCCTGGAGGCTGTTCGTGCTGAGGAACTGAAGGCTAAGAAAGAGACAGCTGCTAAGGAGCTTGAGGCAGAGAAGAAGCAGAACGCAGAGGTAGCTAAGAAGGTAGCTGAGAAGAAGGCTGCTCTCGCTGCTGCCAAGGCTGAAGAAGAGGCTGCTAAGGCTGCTGAGGAGGCTGCTCCCGCTGAGGAGGCTGCTGAAGCTGCTCCCGCAGAAGCTTAAACCCCAATCGGCCATTAGCCTATTTAACACTAATGACCAATTTGGCTTAAAGAGATTTTCCTTTTTAACAAAAGGATGAAAAATGGAGAGGTTCACATGTGTGGACCTCTCTTTTTTTTATTTGTCCATGGAAGTCTTCGACTTACAAGGATTTATATGGTTGTTATCTCGGATTTACATGGTGCCTAATAGGGAGCGATAGAGCGCCTCATACCGTCTCGCCACCTTGATATGGTCGTGATGACGAGCGATGTAGGTGATGCTGTCTGTCTTCAGCTGTGCTATCTGTTCCGGATGAAGGACAAGCTTCTTGAGCTGTTGATACACATCCTCCTCCTCAGGCAATACATTGACGATGGGGCGCAGCTCATGCTCGTCAAGCACCTCATAGTTCTCGGGCTCCCCACCTCCTATGCAGATCACCCCCTTCGACATAGCCATGAGCGGGTTCATCGAAGGCGTGTAACTATAGAGTTGGTCGAGGATAGCATCAGCCCCCTCCACCATACACTGATATTCATTGAATGGCACCGAGATAGCCTTCTGCAGAACGACACGGTCGGGATAGTCGTTGACGATACGTTCAGCGGCCCGTAGCATCACGTCAGTACCCTTATACTCGCTGCGCGTCTTATTGATGCCGATAAAGAGTTTCAGTGGTGGGGTGAACGAACAGGCGGGAAGTGTCTCCGGCAGACGGATAGGGAAGGGGATGAAGGTAGTCTTCGTGACATAGTCCTGTTGGTAACACACAAGATACTCATAGAGTCCGGCAACGATGGCATCGCAGTCGTCGGCAATCATCTTGTTGAGTCTCTCCTTGTCGGTGCCTATCCATTCCTGCTGTTCTCTTATTGCGTCAGCATTGGTGCGCTGTCTCGTCCCGATGTTAAAATCGCTATAGCGGAGAGGCTGTAGCGTGGTGTTGACCTTCACCCATATCCAATCCATTCCAAAGGCACCGAGTACGACGCGTCTGTTATGGCGGCGCAGATAACGGTAGATAGGGAAGAGATGCGCCGCTTTGAGCTCGAGAAACATAGGATTGATGAGTTGCACGATATCATATCCCCTCATCTTTGGCAGCGCTTTGAGCAGACGGTAGAGGAAACTCACGCGCCCCGTGAAGGAGAGCTGACGGCTGAGGTCGATATCTCGAGGATAGTTTTTCCAGAAGTCTCCATTAGATGCCACCACCACCTTATGCCCCAGAGCTCTAAGACCTTCTGCCAGGGTGTTGTGCACATTAGAATATTCGCCGAGTAAGAGTATCTTCATTGTTCTTTCTTGATTAACGGAAGGAGGAGACGCAGTGCCTGCAGTCCAAAGTCATTGGCAGACAGGCGTTGGAACCACTTGTATTTCATCGTATAGTCCTTCTTTGGCAATGGGAAGAGTCCCAGTTGAGTGAGCTCTTTCAACTCACGTTTCAGATAATTACTGCTCTTGGTCTCAAGGATGATGTTATAGATATAGTCCATAGTGAGTTGCGCCACCCTTCGTTGCAGTGCCACCCTTTCTTCTATGGGTAGCGTGTCGCTCAGTGTCCTCAGTCTTAGGATGATACTCTTCTTATCGTTGAGTCGTCTAAGCTGCTTTTTCAAGTCATTCGATGTGGTGATAGAGTTGTCTCGGCGTCTATAGTAATAAGCCTTCTGTTCAGTCATCTGCACCTGTTCAGCCCTAAGGAGTAACTGTGGAGTAAACTCCTCATCTTCGTGATAGATATCAGGACGGAACCTCAGTTCTCCGAGTATATCTTTCCTAAACAGATAACAGCAGGCCGATGCCCTCAGATTGGTGGTGTGAAGCACCTGTGCTCCACTGATAGGCTGTCGTGGGCTATCGTAGTTGATACTGCTGTCAGTAGGCACTCTGGTGAAGAGGAAGGAGACGATATCCACCTTGCGGTAGCGTGCGTAGTCGAGGCAGGTCTCGTAAACAGGTGTGATGAGACGGTCATCAGCATCTATCAGTTGCAGCCACAGTCCTGAAGCCATCCCCATTCCCATGTTCCTTGCTTCGCTCAGTCCACGGTTGGGTTGTCTTACATAGATGAGCTGTTCTGCTACCTCGCCAAGAGCAGCCAGAGGCGAGTGCTTGCTCCCATCGTCCACCAGAATCACCTCCATGTCTTCGGCAGGCAGTGAGAGGGCGAAGATGCTGTCGAGACACTCGCAGAGCAGGTCAATAGGTTCGTCGTGATAGGTGACGATAAAGCTCACTAAAGGCGACTTCTTCTGAGGTGATGAAGATAGTTTATTGTCTTGCATAAGTTGCTGATGCCTATAAGATTAAGTAATATTGACTTAAGAAAGAATTTTAGTCCGTACGACGGTCGTGGAGTGAGAGGTCTTGGTGGGAGTTGGGGACGGGTGTTGAGCAGTCGGCACACATCTATCTGTATGTTCAGGACATGTAGATAATACAGGTCATCGACAGTGAACCACTTATTGTTGATGATGTTCATATGCCCTTGAAGCAACATCAGCAACTCTTTGCCTCCAGCCGTGGCGGTGATGCCCTGTGTGTTCTTCCAATAGCGGTAACATCCCCTGTCGGTGACCGCCACGACATGAGTCTTTTGGAGGAGGTGGGGTAGGGTGTGTATATCCTCGAAGAGCAGTCCTTTGGGAAAGTTCACCTCGCTGAAGAGCTCCCTGCGGTAGATCTTGTTCCATGCGTAGGCATGTCGGTAAGCCTGCGTAGCCACCCAGTAATCATTGGGTGAGTGGAAGAGTTGTGGTGTGAAAGAGAGTAGGTGGGCATCATTACACCCATAGTTGACAACGACAGGATATTCGATGAGGTCAATCTCCGGATGTTCATTGATCACCTTCATCACCTCACAGTAAGTCTCTGTTGTCAGTTCGTCGTCGGCATCTATAAATGTCACATAGTCGCCCGTAGCCACCTCCAGTCCAGCATTTCTCGCATCGCTCAGTCCACCATTAGCCTTATGTACCACCCGAACAGAAGACAGCATCTCTGCCCAGTTGTCACACCTCTCCGGACAATCGTCAGGAGACCCGTCGTCAACCAAGATGATTTCCAACGGCTGGTATTGCTGTGCAGAGATGCTGCTAAAGCACCTTTCTATTGTGTCACTCGCCCGATAGATCGGAAGGATGACACTGAGTTTCTTCTGTCGGTTCATGAAAACGGCTGCTTCCATCGAAACAGTGGGTGCACACCTGACACTTGGGTAGTCCGATGGACTTGATAAGGGTTTCTATCTTATTGAACTTCAGTGTGGTGAGTCCCAGTCGTTTGGCTATCTCCTTCACCATGCGTTGATACTCAGGAGAGTCAGTAGTGGCATATTCCTTGAGTTTGGCATGCTCATCGCCCTCAAAATCCTTGATGACACATCGTGTGATGAGCTCGAGATCGCTTTTCGATGAGGTGAATCCGATGAAAGGACAGCCATAGACCAAGGGTGGACAGGAGATGCGTGCATGTACCTCCTTTGCGCCATAGTCGAAGAACATCTTCACGTTGTCTCTCAGCTGTGTTCCTCTTACGATAGAGTCATCGCAGAACACCACACGCTGTCCCTCTAAGATTGCTTTGTTGGGGATGAGCTTCATCTTAGCCACCAGATTACGTCGGCTCTGGTTGCCCGGAGTGAAACTTCTCGGCCATGTGGGTGTGTATTTCAGCACCGCTCTCTTATAAGGAATCTTGTGTCCTTCAGCATAGCCGAGGGCAATGCCCACGCCGGAATCTGGGATACCGCAGACGCAGTCAGCCTCCGTATGATCCTCTTCACCCATGAGTCGTCCGTTACGCTCGCGCATATCCTCCACGTTGATACCCTCGTAGTCGCTTGCGGGGAATCCGTAATAGACCCATAGGAAGGAGCATATCTGCTTGCATGGTGCAGGCTGTTGGAGCACCTCGAAGCCATCGGCTTTTATCTTCACTATTTCTCCCGGTCCGATATCTCTCACGGTAGCGAAGTCGAGGTTAGGGAAAGCCGAGGTCTCACTTGTCACGGCAAAAGCCCCCTCTTTCTTACCCATGACGATGGGGGTGCGTCCCATGTAATCGCGTGCAGCGATGATGCCATCTTCGGTGAGGATAAGCATAGAGCACGAGCCCTTGATTTTGTTATACACCAGGTTGATGCCCTCAACAAACGTGCTCCCCATGTTGATGAGCAGCGCCACCAGTTCCGTTTGGTTAATATTGTTGGCAGACATCTCGCTGAAGTGCATACGCTTCGACAGCAGTTCGTTGGCTATCTCCTTCTGATTGTTGATCTTAGCCACTGTCACCACCGCATACCTACCGAGATGAGAGTTGACGATGATAGGCTGTGGGTCGGTGTCACTGATGACCCCCAACCCCTGTTTGCCATGAAAACTTGCCAGCTCATCCTCGAACTTAGAGCGGAAATAGTCGCGTTCCAGACTATGTATAGAACGGCTGAAGCCTTTCTCTTTGTCAAAGGTCACCATGCCGGCACGTTTCGTGCCGAGGTGAGAGTTGTAGTCGGTGCCATAAAACAGGTCATCGATACACTCCTTTGTGGAAATGGTTCCAAAAAAACCTCCCATATACTATTCTATAGATTAGTAAGCGAAGAGAGGATAGTTTTTCATCATATCGTTCACCCTGTTGCGTACGCTGGTGATAACAGCCTCGTTTTCAGGGTCGTTGAGTACCTCTTCGATGAGTTCGGCGATAACGACCATGAGATCCTCCTTCGCACCACGTGTAGTGATGGCAGGTGTACCCAGGCGGATACCACTTGTCTGGAAGGCGCTACGTGTATCGAATGGCACCATGTTCTTGTTTACCGTGATGTCGGCAGCCACGAGTGCATTCTCCGCCACCTTACCGGTGAGTTCAGGGTATTTAGCACGGAGGTCAACGAGCATAGAGTGGTTGTCCGTACCACCGCTGACGATGGTGAATCCACGTTTGATGAGTTCGTCAGCCAGCACTTTAGCGTTCTTCTGCACCTGTGTAGCCCACGCTTTAAACTCAGGTTGAAGCGCCTCGCGGAAGGCAACAGCCTTGGCAGCGATGACGTGTTCCAGTGGTCCACCCTGCTGTCCTGGGAAGACGGCAGTGTTGAGCAGCTGACTCATCATCTTCACCTGTCCCTTAGGTGTGGTGAGTCCCCATGGGTTCTCGAAGTCTTTACCCATCAGGATGATACCTCCACGAGGACCGCGGAGTGTCTTATGTGTTGTCGAGGTAACGATATGTGCATATTTCACGGGGTTGTCGAGCAGACCGGCAGCGATGAGACCGGCGGGATGAGCCATGTCGATCATCAGCAGTGCGCCCACCTTGTCGGCAATCTCACGCATACGTTTGTAGTCCCACTCTCTACTATAGGCTGAACCACCACCGATAATGAGCTTAGGTTTGTGCTCCAGTGCCAAACGCTCCATCTCATCATAGTCAACACGTCCCGTCTCCTGGTTGAGGTTATATCCCACAGGCTTGTAGAGAATACCGCTGGTGTTCACCAGTGAACCGTGAGAGAGGTGTCCTCCATGTGCAAGATTCAATCCCATGAAAGTGTCGCCTGGTTGTAGAACAGCGAGGAGGACAGCGGCGTTGGCCTGTGCACCTGAGTGAGGTTGCACGTTGGCATACTCTGCACCGAAGAGTTGACACACGCGGTCGATGGCGAGCTGCTCCACTTGGTCAACCACCTGGCAGCCTCCATAGTAGCGCTTGCCGGGATAACCCTCAGCATACTTGTTGGTGAGGTAGGAGCCCATGGCTTCCATCACTTCGTTAGAAACAAAATTCTCTGATGCAATCAACTCAATGCCCTTCAATTGGCGTTGGTGTTCTTTTTCGATGAGGTCGAAAATCTCTTGGTCTCTTTTCATTTTTTAGATATATGTGAATATTAAATGATCATCAGCTCGCTGAAGCAGTCACATCTTTGTGAAAGAAAAAAGCGTAATCTGCTTGCAAAGGTAATGATAAATTTAAAAAAATGTGTTGGATGTATGAGATTTTATTTATATCTTTGCCGAAAATAAATAATACAATGCTGAATTTTTTATCCTTTGGCAGTGGTAGCAGCGGTAATTGCTACTACCTTTATACGTCGACGGATGGCCTCATTATAGATGCTGGTGTTGGAATACGAACACTGAAAAAATATTTTAGGGATTATGGGTTGAGTTTATCGATGGTAAAAAACGTCCTTGTCACCCATGACCATGCCGACCATGTGAAATGCGTGGGTAGTTTGAGCAAAGACCGTGATCTCCCTGTTTACTCTACCAAGGAAGTGCATGATGGGATCAATAAAAACTACTGTGTTCATCGTAAGATACCGGCAGAGTATCAAATCCTTGTGGAAAAAGGTCATCGTTATCAGTTAGGCGACTTTCTCGTCACCCCCTTTGGTGTGCCCCACGACAGTGTTGACAATGTGGGCTATCACATCGAGGTTGAGGGCGTTCATTTCGTTATTATGACCGATATAGGCGAGGTGACCGATGAGATGAAGGAGATGATAGCTATCGCCGACTATTTAGTGATAGAAGCCAACTATGATAAAGAGATGTTGCAGAACGGACATTATCCCGAATACTTGAAGAAGCGAATACTGAGCGGAACGGGACATCTCTGCAACCACGACTGTGGTGTGGCTCTTGCTGAGAACATGAGTGAGCAACTCAAGCGAGTGTGGCTCTGTCATCTCAGCGAGCAGAACAACCACCCCGAACTGGCACGCAAGACCGTAGAGGCAGTACTAAGAAGCTATGGCGTGGTCGTAGGTAAGGATATAGAACTCGAAGTGCTGAAACGCACTATACCTACGGGCATTTTCGAACTTGCCACCATGCAGGTTCAAGACAACCAATAGAACAAGCAAGAAGATGAATCAAGACGAGATATTAAGCAAGCTCAAGATAGAAGAACTCAACGCGATGCAGGTGGCTGTGGGCAAAGCTTTCCGTGAGACCGACAATGATGTGGTGGTGTTGTCGCCCACAGGCTCGGGAAAGACCTTGGCCTATCTCCTGCCACTGTTGGAAAGCATCGACGAGCAGGCAGAGCGCGTGCAACTGCTTGTGGTGACACCCAGCAGAGAACTGGCACTGCAGTCGGACAATGTCGTGAAGCGCATCGGTCGCTATCGCAGCATGGCCTGTTACGGCGGACGTCCCGCTATGGAAGAGCATCAGACGATGAACCGACAGCTACCTCAGGTCATTTTCGGTACACCGGGAAGGCTCAACGACCATCTCGCCAAGGAAAACTTCTCTCCCTATACCGTGAGATACCTGGTGATTGATGAGTTTGACAAATGTCTTGAGATGGGATTCATGGAAGAGATGTCACAGCTCATCAGGTATCTCCCCGGGCTTCGCCGACGCCTCCTTCTCTCTGCCACCGATGCCCAGCAGATCCCCTCCTTCGTGAGGATGGGAAAGGTGACAAGAGTCGATTATCTCCATCAGAGAGAAGAGGTGCAGCAGCGTGTCAATCACTGGTGTGTGATGAGCGAGGAGAAAGACAAGCTCCCCGCGCTGAAACACCTGCTCTGTGCAATAGGACATCAGAGCAGTCTGGTCTTTCTCAACTTCCGTGAGAGTGTAGAGCGCGTGGCCAACTATCTGCAGAACGAGGGATTCTCCATCAGTTTCCTTCACGGCGGTTTAGACCAGCAGTTGCGCGAAGACGCCCTTTATAAGTTCTCAAACGGTTCCGCCAACATCTTTGTTGCCACCGACCTCGCAGCCCGTGGTCTGGATATCCCATTGATTCAGAATGTCGTCCACTATCATCTTCCGCTCAACGAAGAAGCCTATATCCATAGGGTAGGCCGCACCGCCCGCTGGCAATCATCGGGCGACAACTTCTTCCTCCTCGGTCCCGAGGAGCCTCTTCCCGACTATCTCACTGTTCAGCCCCAGACCTTTGTGCTGCCCGCCGAGATGCCCCTTCCCCCTCAGCCGCTCATGACCACTATATATATAGGTAAGGGAAAGAAAGACAAACTGAGCAAGGGCGATATCGTGGGCTTCCTCTGCAAGAAGGGCGGACTGACCATGGCGCAGGTAGGTAAGATAGATGTGAAAGACCGCTATACCTATGTTGCCGTGGAACGAAAGGCCGTTGGTGAGATGCTCAAAAAAGTGAAGGGAGAAAAGATAAAAGGTATCAAAACCATTGTTGAATGTGTCAAATAGACACTAATTTTAGTCTTTCGCTTATATTTTTGCTAAATTATTTGGCTGTATGAAAGAAAAAGTGTAATTTCGCCGACGTTTTCAGTTACCATTTTATTTGGTTGCTGAGTTCCATCAGACAGATGGAAGTAAAAATCAGTCAGAATCTGAGAATTAACTTATATCATATTTAATCAATTTGACAATCAAATGAAGAAGTACAACTTTAATGCAGGTCCCTCAATGCTTCCCCGTGAAGTGATAGAGAACACCGCTAAGCAGTGTCTTGACTTCAATGGCTCAGGTCTTTCACTCATGGAGATCAGCCATCGTGCCAAGGATTTTCAACCCGTTGTTGACGAGGCCGTAGATTTAATCAAAGAATTGCTCCAGGTACCCGAAGGCTATTCCGTGATATTTCTTGGCGGCGGCGCCTCGCTGGAGTTCTGTATGATTCCCTATAACTTCTTGATTAAGAAGGCAGCTTATCTCAATACAGGTACTTGGGCCAAGAAGGCAATGAAAGAAGCCAAGCTCTTTGGCGATGTTGTTGAGGTGGCTTCGTCAGCCGATGCCAACTACACCTTTATCCCCAAGGATTGGACATGCCCCACTGATGTCGATTATCTCCACATCACCACCAACAACACCATCTATGGTACAGAGATACGTAAGGAACTCGACGTGCCCGTTCGCATGATTGCCGACATGTCTTCCGATATCTTCAGCCGTCCTATCGACGTGGCTAAGTATGATTGTATCTATGCCGGTGCGCAGAAGAACCTTGCCATGGCAGGTGTGACCCTCGCCATCATCAAGGACGACGCACTGGGTAAGGCTCCCCGCCAGATACCCACCATGCTCGACTACCGCACCCATGTAGAGAAAGGTTCAATGTTCAACACCCCTCCCGTAGTGCCCATCTATTCTGCACTCGAGACATTGCGCTGGATTAAGAAGAACGGCGGTGTTGAGGCCATGGATAAGCTCGCCCTTCAACGTGCCGACATCCTCTACAGTGAGATCGACCGCAACAAGCTCTTCAAGGGTACCGTGGCTACCGAAGACCGTTCAGTGATGAACATCTGCTTCGTGATGAACGATGAGTATAAGGAGTTGGAGAAGCCCTTCTTCGATTTCGCCACCGAGCGTGGTATGGTCGGCATCAAGGGCCATCGCAGCGTAGGTGGTTTCCGCGCCAGCTGCTACAACGCCCAGACCATCGAAGGTGTCAATGCACTCGTTCAGGCCATGAAGGACTTTGAGCGTCAGAACTAAAGAAACATATCGACTGATGTTTGGCAGCCACACCTTATGATGAGGGTGATGCCAAACATCAGTCTTTTTATCAAATTATTTATTGACATAACCATCATTCAACGATTATGAAAGTACTTGTCGCAACAGAAAAACCCTTTGCCGCCGCCGCCGTTGAGGGTATCAAAGCAGAGATAGAAGGAGCTGGTCATCAACTGGCCTTGCTCGAGAAATATACAGAGAAGAGTCAGCTGTTAGACGCAGTGGCAGATGCCGATGCGCTCATTATCCGTTCTGATAAGGTGGATGCAGAGGTGCTCGATGCCGCCAAACAGTTGAAGATAGTAGTGCGTGCCGGTGCCGGTTACGACAACATCGACCTGGCAGCAGCTACCGCCCACAACGTTGTAGCAGAGAATACCCCCGGACAGAATGCCAACGCAGTAGCCGAACTCGTCTTTGGTCTTTTGGTCTTCGCCGTACGCAACTTCTACAATGGTAAGGCAGGCACAGAGTTGAAAGATAAGAAACTGGGTATCCTCGCCTTTGGTAATGTAGGTCGCAACGTAGCCCGCATCGCTGCCGGCTTCGGTATGGAGGTGTATGCCTTCGATGCTTATTGTCCTAAGGATGTCATCGAGGCCGCCGGAGTGAAGGCTGTTGACAGTCAGGAGGCACTCTTTGAGACCTGCGACGTCGTTTCTCTTCATATCCCAGCCACAGCAGAGACCAAGGAGAGCATCAACTACGCACTCGTAGGTAAGATGAAGAAGGGTGGTATCTTGGTGAACACCGCACGCAAGGAGGTCATCAACGAGCCCGAACTGCTCAAACTCATGGCCGAGCGCACCGACCTGAAGTTTGTTACCGACATCAAACCCGATGCCGATGCCGATTTCGCCCAGATGGAAGGAAGATATTTCAGCACACCTAAGAAGATGGGAGCACAGACCGCCGAGGCCAACACCAATGCCGGTATCGCTGCCGCCCGTCAGATCAACGCGTTCTTCAAGGACGGTTGTACCAAGTTTAAGGTCAACTGATTATCTAACAAGTAAATACACCTTTACACTATGGCAATCATCAAACCATTTAAAGGTATCCGTCCCCCAAAGGATTTGGTGGAGCAGGTAGAGTCGCGCCCTTACGACGTGCTCAACTCTGAGGAAGCAAGAGAAGAGGCAGGCGACAATGCCAAGAGTCTTTATCATATCATCAAGCCTGAGATCGACTTCGAACCCGGCACCAGTGAATACGACCCCCGTGTCTATGAGAAGGCTGCAGAGAACTTCAAGAAGTTTCAAGAGAATGGCTGGTTGGTAGAAGATCCCAAGGAACAGTATTATATCTACGCACAGACCATGAACGGCAAGACCCAGTATGGTCTTGTTGTCGGTGCCTATGTGAATGATTATATGACGGGCGTCATCAAGAAGCACGAGCTTACTCGTCGTGATAAAGAAGAAGACCGCATGAAACATGTGCGTGTGAACAACGCCAACATCGAGCCCGTCTTCTTTGCCTATCCCGACAACGAGGTGCTTGACACACTTATCATGCGCTATGCGTCCACCCCAGCCGAATACGATTTCGTGGCACCCATTGACGGCTTCCGTCATCAGTTCTGGGTCATTTCCGACGAGAACGACATCGCAACCATCACGGCAGAGTTTGCCAAGATGCCTTCGCTCTATATCGCCGACGGTCATCACCGTTCTGCTGCTGCCGCCCTTGTAGGAGCAGAGAAAGCCAAGAACAATCCTCATCACCGTGGCGACGAAGAGTACAACTACTTCATGGCCGTTTGCTTCCAAGCTTCACAACTCACCATCCTCGATTACAACCGCGTGGTGAAAGACCTCAATGGTCTGAGCAGTGAAGCGTTCCTCGAAGCATTGTCGAAGAACTTCACCGTCGTATGCCAGGGAGCAGAGATCTACAAACCCGCTAAGTTGCATGAGTTCTCACTCTATTTAGACGGTCAGTGGTACAGTCTCACCGCCAAGGCCGGCACCTTTGACGACAGCGACCCCATCGGCGTGCTCGACGTGGATATCTCCAGTCGCCTCATCCTCGATGAGATTCTCGACATCAAAGACCTGAGAAGCAGCAACCGCATCGACTTCGTCGGAGGATTGCGTGGACTGGGTGAACTGAAACGCCGTGTTGACAGCGGCGAGATGCGCATGGCGCTCGCTCTCTATCCCGTTTCAATGCAGCAGATTATGGACATTGCCGACAGTGGTAAGATCATGCCACCAAAGGCCACATGGTTTGAACCCAAGCTCCGTTCAGGACTGGTGATACATCAACTTGGATGAAGCTCGACGAATATCAGACGATAACAGCACAGAAAGGCGAGGGATTTTACTCTGAGAAACGGAGTAAATTCCTTGCCTTTGCGCATCATGTAACCACCACCGATGAGGTGAAGGAACTGGTGGATGCCTACAGGAAGAAATATTATGATGCGCGTCATGTGTGTTATGCCTATATGCTCGGTGCCGACCGTCAGGAGTTTAGAGCCAACGACGACGGAGAACCCAGCAGTACGGCAGGCAAACCAATCCTCGGACAGATCAACAGTAACGAACTCACCGATATCCTCATTGTCGTAGTGAGATATTATGGTGGTGTTAACCTCGGCACTGGAGGTTTGATAGTGGCTTACAAGACCGCCGCCGCCGATGCCATCGCCCACTGTGAGAAGGTGGTTCGACAGGTAGAAGAAGAGGTGACCTATCAGTTCCCTTATGTGATGATGAATGATGTGATGAGGATAGTGAAAGAACAGCAGCCCCGCATTGTCAGTCAACAATACGACAACACCTGCAGCATCACCCTCGCTATCCGCAAGTCGGAGGCAGAGCGCCTGCGCCAGAGTCTGGCCAAACTCTCCTTCGAATAGCCATCCTTCTTTTTCTTTTTTTATTCTCTCTTTACCGTCAGTCCTCTTCAAACAACTGCTCGATAATCATGTCGCTCACGAAGATAGCCTCCTTGGTCAATCGCCAAGCAGTGTCATCCTCGGTGAGCAGTCCCTTCGCCATCAGTTGTTCAACCTTCCTCCTGCATCGCTCATAGCGTTCTTCTCCTCCCAGTGCCATCAGCGCCCCTTTGTCAACCCCCTCCTTTGTTCTCAGAGAGAGCATGAGTCGCTCGTTAAACAGTTGAACGTCAGTGAGCCATTCACCCTCCGAGGGCAGTCGGTCCTGCGCTATCTCGGTGATATACGACCTCACATCACTCACGTTCCATTTCCTACTTCTTTTGCCGTCATACGAGTGCGCAGCCGCCCCCAGTCCTATGTAAGGTTCCCCGGTCCAGTAGCTGCTGTTATGCCTTGACCGTCGTCCTTTTTTTGCGAAGTTACTTATCTCATAATGCTCATATCCGGCCTCCTCCATTCTTGTTATCAGCCGTTCAAACATCTTGATACTCACCTCCTCGTCCGTCTCTTCCAGTCGTCCCTCCGTCCACATCCTGTGTAGCGGCGTCCCCTCTTCTATGCTCAGCGCATAAGCCGAGAGATGTTCCACGTCGAGCATCAGTGCCTTGTTGAGATCCTCCTCCCAGTCATCGACACGCTGTCCGGGGAACCCATAGATAAGGTCGATGCTCACGTTATCCATGCCGTGTTTTCTCAGTCGTTCCACGGCGCCAATAGCCTCCTCAGCCGTGTGCCGTCTCCCCATCCATCTCAGTCGCTCGTTGTCAAAGGTCTGTACACCCATGCTCACCCTGTTCACCCCCAGCGCCCTGATGCCCTCGATATAGCTGTCCTCCACATCATCGGGATTCATCTCCATGGTCATCTCTTTCGCCTCGGGTGCCACGCGACGCACCACAGTAAGCAGTTGTTTAACGAGAGCGAGTGACAGGCAACTCGGTGTCCCACCACCTATATATATAGTATGGATAGGGCAGGGCAGTTCCTCCCCTCTCAAGGTCAGTTCATGACAGAGCGCATCTACATAGTCAGCCTTTATCCCCTGCATTGTAGTGGAATAAAAGCCGCAGTAGATACATCTGCTTTCACAAAAAGGAATGTGAAGATAAAGCCCGGCCATAACACTCGTTTTCCACAAAATTACTAATTTTTTTTAATTGGACAGAAGAAACCTCCGATATTTTTTGGGCGTTCAATGATTTTTCCTAACTTAGAGGCCGAATATTTAGGACGAGCAGTCGTTCCGATAACTAAAAACAACTTAAATCTATAGAGACATGAGAGTGTATCAGACAAACGAAATCAAAAACATTGCGCTGCTTGGCAGTGCGGGTAGCGGCAAGACTACTCTTGCCGAGTCAATGCTTTTCGAGGCCGGCATCATCAAGCGCCGCGGTTCCGTAGAAGCGAAAAACACCGTCAGTGATTATTTCCCCGTAGAGCAGGAATATGGTTATTCTGTGTTCTCTACGGTTTTTCATACCGAGTGGAATAACAAGAAGCTCAACATCATCGACTGTCCGGGTAGCGACGATTTTGTGGGAGGTGCCATCACCGCCCTCAATGTCACCGACCAGGCAGTGATACTCATCAATGGCCAGTATGGTCCTGAGGTAGGCACGCAGAACAACTTCCGTTACACGGAGAAGCTCCGCAAGCCCGTGATCTTCCTTATCAACCAGCTCGACAGCGATAAGTGCGATTTCGACAGCATCATCGCCAACATGCAGGAGATCTACGGCAGCAAGTGCGTTCAGATTCAGTATCCCATCCAGACCGGTCCCGGTTTCAATGCCCTCATCGACGTGTTGTTGATGAAGAAATACTCCTGGCAGCCCGAAGGCGGAGTGCCCACCATCGAGGATATCCCCGAGGAAGAGATGCCCAAGGCTATGGAGCTCCACAAAGCCCTTGTTGAGGCCGCTGCCGAGAACGACGAGAGCCTTATGGAGAAGTTCTTCGAGTCAGAGAGTCTCTCTGAGGATGAGCTCCGCGAGGGTATCCGCAAGGGTCTGGTTACTCGCAGCATCTTCCCCGTCTTCTGCGTATGTGCAGGCAAGGACATGGGCGTTCGTCGCCTTATGGAGTTCCTCGGCAACGTTGTGCCATTCGTGAGCGAGATGCCTAAGATCCACAACACCCGTGGTGAGGAAGTGGCAGCCGACAGCAACGGTCCTACCTCCCTTTATTTCTTCAAGACAGGTATGGAGCCCCATATCGGTGAGGTGAGCTACTTCAAGGTGATGAGCGGTAAGGTGAAGACCGGTGCCGACCTCAACAATGCCGACCGCGGTTCGCGTGAGCGCATCGCCCAGATCTATGCCTGTGCTGGTGCCAACCGCATTGCCGTCGATGAACTCTGTGCCGGCGACATCGGCTGTACCGTGAAACTCAAGGATGTGAAGACAGGTAATGCACTGAATGAGAAAGATTGTGACTATCGTTACGACTTCATCAAATACCCCAACTCCAAGTACTCACGCGCCATCAAGCCTGTCAACGAGGGAGAGATGGAGAAACTCATGGCAGCCCTGCTGAAGATGCGTCAGGAAGATCCTACATGGGTTGTTGAGCAGTCGAAAGAGCTCCGTCAGACCATCGTTCATGGTCAGGGAGAGTTCCACCTTCGCACCCTGAAGTGGCGTTTGGAGAACAACGAGAAGATTCAGATTAAGTTTGAAGAACCCAAGATTCCTTATCGTGAGACCATCACCAAGGCAGCCCGTGCCGACTATCGTCATAAGAAGCAGTCGGGAGGTGCCGGACAGTTTGGTGAGGTTCATCTCATCGTAGAACCCTATGCAGAAGGAATGCCCGACCCAACCGTCTTCAAGTTTGGCGGTCAGGAATATCGCATGAACATCAAGAGCCGTGAGGAAGTTGACCTCGAATGGGGCGGCAAGCTCGTCTTCATGAACTCCGTTGTCGGTGGAGCCATCGACACCCGTTTCATGCCCGCCATCCTCAAGGGCATCATGGAGCGTATGGAGCGCGGCCCCCTCACCGGCAGTTATGCCCGCGACGTGCGCGTCATCGTCTATGATGGTAAGATGCACCCCGTTGACTCCAACGAGCTCTCCTTCATGCTTGCAGCCCGCAACGCCTTCTCCGCCGCCTTCCGTGAGGCAGGACCAAAGATTCTCGAGCCCATCTATGACCTTGAGGTCTATGTCCCCGCCGACTTCATGGGCGATGTGATGAGCGACCTCCAGGGCCGTCGAGCCCTCATCATGGGTATGGACAGTGAGGCAGGCTATCAGAAACTTCAGGCAAAGATACCTCTCAAGGAACTTGCCAACTACAGCATCTCACTCAGTTCGTTGACCGGTGGCCGTGCCTCCTTCACGACGAAGTTTGCCAGCTACGAGCTCGTTCCCAACGACATCCAGCAGCAGCTCATCAAAGAGCACGAGAGTGAGAATGAAGAATAAGTTATCCGATGATAGATACATTTATTACATGGTTTCAGGCGTTAGGTCCAATGCAACAGATTTATTGGACCTGCGCCATCCTCGGCAGCACCATCTTCCTTTTGCAGATGGTGCTGACGCTCATAGGCATTGATGCCAGTGATGTAGAGGTAGATTTTGATAGTTCCGACACGCTCGACCTTGGAGGTGGACTCTCCCTCTTCTCCATTCGTGCCCTCATCAATTTCTTAGTAGGTTTCGGTTGGTCAGGCGTCAGTCTTGCCACAGCGATAGGCAGTCAGTTGGTCCTTGCCGTCGTCTCCATCCTTGTAGGCTTGTTCTTTGCCTACATCATCCTTATGCTCTATCGCCGAATACGTCGCCTCGAGCACAATGGTGTCTTCACCATCAACGCCTGTGTTGGTCTCAATGCCAACTGCTATCTGCGCATCCCCGGTCAGCGTAGCGGTCGTGGAAAGGTTCAGGTGAGTGTCGGCGGATCGGTACATGAGATCGATGCCATCACCGACGGAGACACCATCCCCACTGGCAGTCTTGTGAGAATCAAGAGCGTTGAAGAGCAGTCGCTGCTGTTAGTTGAGAAGATTTAAACACATATTTACTAATAATAGATTTATTATGACAGAAAGTTCAAGCATCTTAATCGCTTTAGTTGTCCTTATTATCGGCACCGTCATCGCCTTAATCAACAGATACCGTCGCTGTCCGTCAGATAAGATTCTGGTTATCTATGGCGGCCGCAAGTCTAAGTCGTCAGCTAAGTGTGTTCATGGCGGAGGAGCCTTCATCTGGCCTATCATCGAGGATTATCAGTATCTCTCGCTTACCCCCATCTCCATCGATGCCAACCTCACCAATGCGCTGTCAAAACAGAACATCCGCGTCGATGTCCCCTGTCGTTTCACTGTTGGAGTCTCCACCGAGCCCGACAGCATGAATGCCGCCGCCGAACGCCTCCTCGGTCTCACGGCAGGACAGATTCAGGAGTTAGCGCGCGATATCCTCTTCGGCCAGCTTCGTCTCGTCATCGCCACGATGAGCATTGAGGAACTCAACTCCGACCGCGACAAGTTTCTTGAGAGCATCTCAAGCAACGTAGAAGTAGAGTTGAAGAAGATAGGTCTTCGCCTCATCAACGTCAATGTCACCGACATCAACGACGAGTCAGGCTATATCGAAGCCCTCGGTCGCGAGGCAGCCGCCAAGGCCATCAACGAAGCCAAGGTGCGCGTAGCCGAGCAGGATAAGGTAGGAGAGATAGGTAAGGCAGAGGCAGATCGTGAGACCCGTATCCGTACAGCCGAAGCCAATGCCGAAGCTGTGAAGGGAGAGAACGAAGCCAAGGTAGCCATTGCCAACTCCGAGGCATATCGCCGTGAGCGCGAGGCCGAAGCCCAGCGCAAAGCCATTGCATCAGAGAAGGTGCAGGAAGCCAAGGCATTGGAAGAAGCCTATGCCGCCCAGAAACTCGCCGAGGAAGCCCGTGCCGAGCGTGAACGTTCCACCCAGACCGCCAACGTCCTCGTTCCCCAGGAGATAGAGAAACGTCGTCGTATCATCGAAGCCGAGGCAGAGGCAGAGAAGATCAGAGTGAACGCCAAGGGAGATGCCGATGCTATCTTCGCCAAGATGGAGGCCGAAGCCAAGGGACTCTATGAAGTGCTCACCAAGCAAGCCAGCGGTTACAAGGAGATGGTCATTGCCGCCGGAGGCGACGCCACCAAAGCCTATATGCTGCTGCTGTTGGAGAAACTCCCCGAGCTGGTGAAGACCCAGGTAGAGGCAGTGAAGGGCATCAATATCGACCACGTCACCGTTTGGGATGGCGGCAACAGTGCCGATGGCAAAGGTTCCACCGCCAATTTTCTCTCTGGTCTGATGAAGTCTGTTCCTCCCCTCAACGAACTCTTCGACATGGCAGGCCTCAAACTCCCCGAGTATCTCGCTCAGCAGAAAGCAACCAAGTCGGAAGAGCCGGAAGAGATAAAAGAATAATCAACGATTTTATAATTATTGAAGAAATGAAAAGCGATCCCAAATCCTGTCTCTATTGCCAGAACAATGAGACCCTTCACAGTCTGATGATCGAGGTGGCGCAACTCAGCGTCTCCCGCATGTTCATCTTCCGTGAGCAGACCTATCGTGGTCGTTGCCTTGTGGCATATAAAGACCATGTCGATGACCTCAACCTCTTGAGCGATGCCGACCGCAATGCCTTCATGTCCGATGTCGCCAAGGTGACCCGTGCGATGCAGGCAGTGTTCCATCCCGATAAGATCAACTACGGTGCCTATTCCGACACCTTAGAGCATCTCCATTTCCACCTCATCCCCAAGTATGAGGGCGGTCCAGACTGGGGTGGGGTATTCCAGATGAATCCCCGCCAGGTTTATCTCACCGATGCCGAATATCAGGAAATGGCAGAACAGTTGAAAGCACAGTTGTAAGACCGTTGCCTTTCCCCCTATATAGAGAATAGCCGCCCATCACTCACCGATGAGCGGCTATTTTTTTTTGCTGCCATAGCCTCTGTTTTTTTGCAAAAAGAAAGAAAACATCCCCTTCTTCTTGCACATTGATTTCTTGAAAGCCCGAAATACGGCGTTATTTTCAATCATGGACCACTGTGGGCGCAAATAATCGATTCTCGTGGCATGGTATTTTCACGTTCCTTAACAGCTGGCGTAAAACCTTTTTACCTCAGCGCACATGACTGCCCAGTCATAGCTAAGTGGAGTGTTAACAAATGTAATGGTGCTGACTGAAAAGGCTGTTTTTGGGACCACTTTTTCATGAGTTTTCTGTGAAATAG